>CAZBTM010000079.1:0-11893 GCA_964494425.1 uncultured Rhodothermales bacterium
CGCCTCAGTCAACGTTTTTATCAGGAGAGCTATCACTTAACGTCTATCTACTACCAAGAATCCTTGAGCGCTGCCACCACCCACTGGCCCGGATCGAGCGTATCAGGCGCGTTGAAAAAGAGCCCACCTGTTGACGTATCCACCGCATACAAACGCGGCGTGTTGGCGATGTCGAAAAGCACGTCGCCCGAGCGGGTCACGCCTGCGAGGTGCCAGTTGAGCGTGTTTGTGCGCTGGTCAGCAATGTCGTAGTACTGCACAAGGATTAGATCATCATGCATCCAGAAGAGGTCGTGAATGCGTGAGAACGAGTCATACGCATCCTGCACCTCACGATTGGAAAGGTCGGCTCCCCGATACGACGGGTCAACCGGGATAAAGTGTTGGAGCGAAACGTCGACGGCGCTAAGCGAGTCGCCATCTGTTGAGAACGTATACAGGCGGGGTTCAGGAGCAAAAGCCACAACGGTCTGATCTGCGCGCACGTCAGCCGTTGCAATGTCAGAGATGCCGTTCAGCACATTTCCGTATGTTCCGATGGGAGTGGGATGTGGAAAGAAGCTGTCCTCTATTTCTCCGGTGCTTGCATTGAAGATGTGGAGGAGTGGGGATGCTCCCGTGCCCTGCTCTTTCGGCCCGACAGCGAGCACGCGCTCCTCGTTCAACGCATGAAGCTGCAGGGTATGCCAGAGTAGACTGGTGTGCCGCTCCACAAAGGTGTTAGAGGCATCAAATACAGAAATAAAACCGCCACCGAGTTCGCCGACCAACACTGATCCTGCAGCGGTTTGGGTGGCTGTAACAGGGATCCGAAATTCGCCAGGGCCTTGTCCAGGGCCGCCTATAATGGACTGAAGGGCACCGCTGCGATTGTATCGAAATACGCGCTGCTCGCGCGGCTCAACAATGAGCATGTTTCCATCTTCGAGCAAACTCACGTACGGGACACTGAGAAAAGCACCGTCGCCTTGCTCCAGCTCCAACGAGTCCTGAATGGTGAATACATCTTCGAAGGATTGGGCCTGCCCAAGAGGCGGAGAGACCAAAATGAGTCCCGCAAGCACAAGAAAAACGTGCCGTGCGGCCTGGAAGCCATTAGGAAAGGTAAAGGGAGACATGATCGTAGTCAAGTGTTTTTTGATTTGGACGCGGTGTACAGAAAAACAGGAATGACAAGAAAGACAGCGCACTGCGTCCGTTTCCTGTCATTCCTGCACTCGGTGTTTGCTAATTGGTCAAACTGCTCATGCTTCCATTGGCTGGTCGCTCGGCCCATCAGAACCGTCAGACGGATCGTCGATAATGAAGCAGCATGGAAAATCACTGCACGATCCAGCACAAAACGTTCCTATTGGACCTTGACCAAAGCCTTGCTTCACATCCATAAGCACTTCGGAGGTCTCAGAAGCCGAGATCGCTGAAACACAAGTTGGAACGTCTGGCTCCGGATCTTCAGGATCGAGATCGTTACCTGCAAAACCGGTAGCAAGCAAGAGTACAGCAACGACAGTGAGCAGAGTTGGGAATTTTGTAAACATAGCGGATACGAGTGAATGATTGCGTTCATTAAATATGCATTTACAGAGTATCCCCCCCCGCTGAACATGCAAGAGCAATAGTCACTGAATTTATGAATTTCACAAATTTGTATAGATCTGGTCAGGAAAGTAGGGGAGATGAAATGCCTCCATGGCAACGTAACACGTCATCAACGGACTGAACCCGCATCGCCGCTTGTGTTATGAGGGAGGCACACGCACCGTCTTCTTCACAACGCATCACATCCCCTATGGAATATCGCCATTTAGGACGCTCAGGACTCAAGGTGTCGGCGCTCTCGTTTGGATCGTGGGTCACCTTCGGCGAGCAGATCGACGAGGACCGCGCCCGCGCCTGCATGACCGCCGCCTACGACGCCGGCGTCAACTTTTTCGACAACGCGGAAGCCTATGCCAGCGGGCAATCCGAGGTCATGATGGGCAACATTATTCACTCGGAGGGCTGGACGCGCTCGGATCTGGTCGTCTCCACGAAAATCTTCTGGGGCGGCTCCGGGCCCAACGACCGCGGCCTCTCGCGCAAGCATATCGTAGAGGGCACGCGGGCCTCACTGCAGCGCCTGCAGATGGACTACGTGGACCTGATCTTCTGCCATCGCCCCGACCCCGAAACGCCGATCGAGGAGACGGTGCGCGCCATGAACCACGTCATTGATCGCGGCTGGGCGTTCTACTGGGGCACCAGCGAGTGGTCTGCCGAGCAGATCCGGCAGGCGTACGAAGTGGCGCGGCGCGAGCATCTCATTCCGCCCGTCATGGAGCAGCCGCAGTACAACATGACGCACCGCCAGAAGGTGGAGCGCGACTACCAGCCGCTCTACCGCGACTTTGATCTCGGGCTCACCACGTGGAGTCCGCTCGCCAGTGGCATTCTCACTGGCAAGTACAACGACGGCATCCCCAAAGGCAGCCGCCTGGATATGGACAAGTACGCAGGACTCCGCAAGCGCTTGAAGAGCGAGGAGGGCCAGCGCCAGGTGGAGGCGGTGCGGCAGCTCACACCGATCGCTGAAAACGAACTGGACTGCACTATGGCACAGCTTGCACTGGCGTGGTGCCTGAAGAACGAGCACGTAAGCACCGTAATTACGGGTGCCTCACGCCCCGAGCAGGTCCACGAAAACATGGAGGCGCTGGAGGTGGCCGAGCGGCTCAGCTCCGAGCACATGGCGCGCATCGACGACATTCTCGACAACGCGCCTGCCGCCCCCACCAACTGGCGGAATGCGTAGTGCGGTGTCAATCTTCATTTTGATGGTTGCCCTGCAATCAGTTCCACGAAGTCTGTCATTGACCACCAAGATCTGACAGGTCTTTCGAGGCCTGTCAGATCTATTCGGGCTCTACTTGCCTGCGCGGATGAGACGCTCTGGCACCAGAGCGAACAGATCACTCCTGATTAAAATTTTTCCCCGGCGTATCGCTGACACCAATCACTCCGCTACCTGAATCTCCACGCGCCGGTTTAGGCGCCGCCCTTGGGCGGTTTCGTTGGAGGCGACCGGGTTTCGCGGCCCGAATGCGCCAATCTCAAGCGTGCGCGAGCGGAGGTCGTGTTCGGTGTCCAGGTAGTGAGCCACTGCTGCTGCACGGGTTGCCGAGAGGTACCAGTTGCTCGGGTACGTGTCCGTAAGCGACGGACCAATGGGCCGGTTATCAGTGAAGCCTTTGATGCGGAAGTCGCGGCTGTTGTATTCACTCTGGAGGATCGTAGCCAGGCTGTCGAGCGTGCGGCGGCCCCGGTCGGGAATCCAGGCACTGCCCGAGGGGAAGCGAATCGGATCGCCAAGCTGCACCATATCAGTCCCGCCGGCTTGGCTGCGCAACGCCGCCACCGAGTCGCGCGCAGCAGCAAGCTGCGACTGTAGGGTTTCATTCTCGGATGCGAGCGCTTCGATACGTTCGGTCTGTGCTGTGCTATCTTCGTCGGAGCCGCAGCCCACAACGAACAAGCCCAGCGCCAGCACCAGAGCGGCCAGCCCGCGGGGCACAGCCGCTACCAAAACGGATGAAATGCGAGGAGTCGTATCCATAATACAAATGGGTATGAGGAAAGGCAGCGCGTAGCGGTTACGCAGTATACAGATGCGCAACCCGAGGTGCCACAGTTTCCATGTGGCGGCGTAGCGATGCGTAGCCGATGTGCGCGTGCAGCACAGGCCAGCGCGCCCAGGTGGCCCGGCGGATGCCCTCGGCAGCCTGCGGGGCAAAGGTGCAGGCCGGCGTGCGCATCAGAAACCAGTGCGTGGTCTTTACAGCGTACTGCTGCGCCGTGGCATACCCGTGGCTGGTGATGCCCAAGGGAGCATGCAGCGTGATCTCCTTGATCCCGATTTCTTCGCGCACCTCGCGCAGCGCGCACTCCACAACCGACTCGCCCGCATCCTGCTTGCCCTTGGGCAAGTCCCACGCACCACGCCGGTAGATGGCGCAGACCGTAGGCACGGGCGTAGGCGGATGCGCAGGAACAACGTATCCTCCAGCGGCGCGCATAGCCACCGGCGGACGGTACGGCGCTACGTTGCAGAGTGCTTCGGGCGGAAGCGAGGAGGCAGCACCCTGAGCACAGGCACGCGTCGGGAGCCGGGTCGTGTCAACCACAACCACGGGCGCGTTGGTCGTTGGAGGCTGTACCTGCCAGCGCAGCGGGTCGGCCCCGGTGGCGTAGAGCCCCTCGCGCGCCCACACATCGGGCTGGTACGGCACATAATCGACCACATGGTAAGCGAGCATAAGAAGGAGCGCGACGCGCACGGGGAATCAACAGAACCAGCGGGATTGGCGCATACTTACGAGCCCGACTGAAGTTGAGAGGCGTTCATCGGTAGACGCGCCCTCGCGGCTATGATCTCGCTGATGTGGCCCTGTATGCATCAAACGGGGCGCCACAAACGTAATATTTAGCATAGCTAAGCGACGAAGTCGGCAGAGACCGGACAGTAAGTTGCATTCAACCACTGCCTGCTCTACGTTGCGAAGCACCTGCGCAACGCATCTGCCTTGCGCCCTTGTCTTGATCCGCCGTTTTCGGTGTTATGCGCGACACGCTTTCTGCAGGACGTTGGATTACTCGCTATGGGTGGGAGGAGCTGCGCCGCGACGGAGCCGCCGGGCTGGCCATCGGCGCGATGCTCATTCCGCAAGGCATGGCCTACGCCGTCATTGCGGGGGTGCCGCCCATCTACGGCCTGTATGCCGGGCTCATTCCCCTCTTGATATACCCGTGGCTGGCTACCTCGCGTCATCTGGTCATCGGGCCCGTGGCCATCGACCTGCTCATTGTGTCGGCGGCAGTGGGCATGATGGCCGAGGCCGGCACCGACCGCTACATTGCGCTGGCGGTGGCTATGGCGGCTATGGTAGGCATCACCCAGATATGGGACTGGCCAAGCTCGGGTTCGTGGCCAACCTGCTCTCACGCCCCGTCATCGACGGGTTCACCTCGGCAGCCGCCATCATCATTGCCGCCAGTCAGCTGGAGCACCTGCTGGGCATCGACATGCCGCAGTCGCAGTACGTGCATGAACTGGTCTGGGCGGCGCTTACGCAGGCGGGCACGGTGCACACCCTCACCCTGTCCATTGGCCTGGGCAGCATGGTGCTGCTGTGGCTGCTCCGCCGCTTTGCGCCACGCATCCCACAGGCTATTGTGCTGGTCGTGGTCATGATTCTGGGCAGCTGGCTGTTCAATTGGGAGGCGCAGGGCGTAGCCGTGGTGGGCGATATTCCCAGCGGACTGCCGGGCTTCGATATCCCCGATGTGACGCTCGGCGACCTGCAAACCCTCCTGCCCGCCGCGGTAACGCTGGCCCTGGTGCAGTTTATGAAAGACATTTCGCTGTGCCGCCTCTTTGCCACGCGCAACAAGTACACCGTAGACGCAAACCGTGAGCTTATGGCGGTGGGCGCCGCCAACCTGTTCGGCAGCTTCTTCCGCAGCATTCCCGTGTCGGGCAGCATCTCGCGCTCGGCCCTGAACGACCGGCTGGGGGCTCAAACCCCCCTGCATAACCTGTTTGCCGCGCTGGTGATTGCCCTTACCCTGCTCGTGCTTACCGGGCTTTTCTACTACCTGCCCATGCCTGCGCTGGCCGGACTCATCATGATGGCCGCCCTCTCATTGGTCGACAGCAACGAGCTCAAAGCGCTCTTCGAGGCGCGCCGCCGCGACTTTGTCATTGCAATGGTTACGGCGGCGGCTACGCTGCTGGTGGGCATCCAGGAAGGCATCGTGTTTGGCATTGGCGCCACGCTGCTGGCGGTGCTCTACCGCATCAGCCGACCCAATGTCGCCGAACTGGGCCATGTGCCCGGCCCCCGCCTCTTCCGCGACATGGAGCGCTTTGGCCAGGCCGAACGGCTCGACAACATCCTGGTGCTCCGCGTGGATGCTGCGTTCTCATTTGCCAACGCCGAGTTCTTCAAGCAGTACATCTTAGAGAAAAGCGAACGCGAAGGGCGCAACGTGCGCGTGGTCGTCATCGACGGCACCAGCATCAACGATCTGGACACCACAGCCATCGAGGCGCTGGGCACCGTCATCGATTCGCTCAAAGAGTCGGATATCGAGCTGCACTTTACCGGGCTCATTGGGCCGGTGCGCGAGGTGGTCCGCCGCTCAGGACTCCATGCGCGCATGGGCGAAGATCACTTCCACATGGATCCCCACGACGCCGTGGTCTCCATCATGCGCAACTGGGACGACGGCGATGAGCAGAGCGAACGCCTGCAGGCCTACGAGCAGAGCACCGAGCCCGAGCATAAAGATCCCACCCCAATGGCGTCGTAGCAACTGGGGCACCTGCCGCATCGCTCGCTTCACGTTATGTTTGCGGATGCAGTGGGTCTACTCGTGTACCAAGGCAGCACGGGCATCTCCATAGCGCATCTGTATCATGCTACATCAGACCGCCTCACGTTTCGCTTCTCTGCCAACCATCTTGTCTTTCGCAGTGCGCAGGAGTGCCCTCGTTCTGGTGCTTCTGATCGCGATCGGTTCACTTGCACCACGTGGCACGCTGCAGGCACAGCCCGTGGCCGACACCACCTTCACGTGGCGCGGCTATACGCACGAAAGCCGCACGCACCTGCAGCTTTACCCCGGCCCGCCCGACGACGAAAACCGCGATCATACCGTGGTCCTGCGCGAACTGGCCGCAAACACCGGCCCCACCGTGCTCGACGATATTGAATACGTAGCCGAGCAGGTCGGTCGGGCGTTCGGCATGGACCCGGCGCGCGTAGCCTGGGTCGTGCACTGGGGCGCGTTCTCATACGAAGGAGCTTCGGATTCCGACAAAGAGGTCTTGGTGCGCATCACGTTTCGACGCACCAGCACCGAGCGCCTAAGCGCCCCATACTGGCGCATCATCACGCCAACCGACCTGCGCGAACTGACCGCCAACCACTACCAGGATCCATAGCCGAATAGGACCGGCGGGTTCTGCCTCAAGGAAACAGTAGATGCCGGCATCCATGTGAATGCTCATGAACAAGACACTTCATGCTCATCTCATTCAGCATATGTATGATCTGTTATGAGTACGCCGGATACCGAACTCCTTCTTCGAGATGCCTCAGGAAAAACGGCTGAAGCCTTACTTTCTGCGGAGCAATACGAATGGATAGCACACCGCGCCGAGCAGCACGATATGTCGCCTGCCCAATTTATAGAGCATATGCTGGAACGCCTGCGCCGGGCTGAGGCCATTCATGAGCGCGCTAAGCAATCCGACACATTTAAGCGCGTTACCGACGAACGAACGCTCTTAATTCCAGATCGCGACCCCGAAGAAGCAGCTGACGCGGAGTCCGATGCCAACTCCATGCGCTTTGATGACGACGATCGCTCACTATTTGATTTTTCGCCCCCAACGCCTTCCGACTGCTAAGGTGGCTCACCTGATTAGGCGACCCCAAACACATAAAACCCCTCAGTAAACGAGCTCCAACACATATCTCCCTGCATTCTGTCTTTGAAGTGGGCCCTCCTTATAAGGATACGCGTTTTGAAGCATACACGGGCTGTTCAACTGTTTGCCGCTGTGCCGTTTACCTACCTGATGGCTTCCTTGCACGCGCGCAGGCACGTCCTCGACATACTAACAGGCACCGCCGAGCTCCCACCCTCGGCGGTGCCTGTTCACATCCTGCGGTTAGACAGAGGACACTCTGGCAACATAGCAATTGCACAGCGCATCGGGATGTGGCCGTATCACGTTTAGAGCGCTACAATGGTTACAACCAAACGGCAACTGCGTGCACAACACGTGACCCCCCCCTCAACGATGGTATTCTGGTAGTGAATAGACGTTGAGTAATGGCCTTTCTGATACAAATCTTTCCCGCGGCGAACGACCTTGATCGGGAGCAGACACGGCCCCATCCTAAAAATTAGAACACGTATACAGACAGGTATTGGTATTACAAAAATGGCTGAGCAGGAACTTTGAGCTTCTTATCACTTTAAGCCTGCCAACTATTTATCTTATCACAACACGTTCTGCTCATAACGCCTTCCAGCTCTTTTTTGTGGTCTGGGGAGACATACGACAGCATGTGCTCTCATCGATACACGGCTATGGCATATGCGACGGCTCTTTCCCAGACTACAGCTGTTTCTTTTCAACGCATTCTTGCGTTTAGGAAAAATCAGTTGGTCTTTTGATTTGCGATCGGCAGCGAGACGCGATATGATAGAAACAGGACTCTGATGAGGATATGTAGCATCAAGGGTATGACTTTGGGATCCAGTTCATTAAACCCGACGGCACCACCTCAACACCAGCACTGTCGGTTAGGAAGACATACCCCGAGGCGCAAATCGTAAAACCCAAACAAGTTCTGCATGACACACACGCTCTGGTGGTACTACAATGATGCGCAGGGCTTGTAAAGGGGAATTCTTCACATTCACAGTTCTTCACACCTCGTGTCGGAGCCTTGTACCATGCTCCCCACTTCTCGGGACAAGGAAAACTGTGAACAAAAATAGCATATTGATAGATTGTGCAGATGGAAACACCTATGGACATATCGAAATGGTGGAGTTCAGTTAGCCTCTGGAAAGTTATTGCTGGCGTGCTGCTCTTGGGATGCTGTACGGCTCCCGAAATCCGCGCACTTCAGCAGCATCTGACGGCGCAGCCACCTACGACATCTGCCGTTCAGATAGCACCGTCGCATGTTGCCCAACAGTGGACGGTGGAGGACGGCCTGCCCGTTAATACCATTAATGATCTTTTGCAGACCGATGATGGCTACCTGTGGTTAGCTACCTTCGACGGCCTGGTCCGCTTCGATGGCGTGCAGTTTACCGTCTACCAGTCGGGGGCGTACAGCGGACTGCCCAGCAGCCGCATCCTCAAGCTATTTGCCGATAAAAACGACCTGTGGCTGCATATCGAATCGAAGGAACTCGTGCACATGCAAGCCGGGCAGTTTCGCGTGGCAGACCTCCCCGATGTATACGACGTATTTCGCACAGCAGACGACCGGCTCTGGGTGAGCACGCAGCAAGGGCTCTACCAGCAGGTGGGCCGTGATTCGTTTGAGCGCGTTGCCCCCGAATTACAGGCGCTTGTGTCGACTGTACACCAGACCCCCGATGGCGCACTGTGGATGGGAACGAACACGAGCGGCGTCTATCGGCACCTTCCCGACGGCACGCTTACGCACATCACCGAAGCGGATGGCCTTGCTGATACAAACGTTATTGCGCTGGAATCTGCCCCTGATGGTGGCACCCTCATTGGGTCGTGGGGCGGTCTTCAGCGGTGGGAAGACGGCCAGTTGATGCCCGTCACGCATCAAGGTGAAGCACTCACGTCTCCCATCTTCCAGATGGAGTCCACCAGTAATGGGAATGTGTGGCTCCGTACGGAAACCCATGTATATCGCTACCAGGACGGCCAAGTAACGCAGGTAGCAACGCAAAGCGATCGTCCCACCTTTCAGCCCCAAGGCAGTTTGGTGGAGCACAGCCCCACGGGAGCCGTCTGGATCAACGCATCGCATACGCTGTGGTATCAGGGAGCCAACGTTTTTTCGGCCCCCGCCGAAATCTCACAGGTCATGTACGACCACGAGCAGAGTCTCTGGGTTGGCACACAGGGCGAAGGCCTGTTTCAGGTGCGACCGTCGCAAGTCGACATGTACGGGATCCCCGAGGGCCTGGCAAGCAGCAACGTCTACTCTATCCTGCAGCGGTATAACCAAAGCATCTGGCTGGGCACACTGGGAGGCGGGGTCACACGCTTTACCATGCGCGATACCACCTCCTTTACACCTTCCAAAGGCACCGCAGTCCTCGACAACGTGTGGGCCCTCCACGAAACGCGCGACAGCACGCTCTGGCTGGGCGGGAACCGGCTCTGCGAATGGACGGGCACCGGATGTGTCCGTCCTGATGCCGAGGGGCCCATTGTCGACAAGCGTATCCTTGTCATTCACGAGGATCGCGCGGGGCGCCTCTGGGCTGGCACCGTTGACGGACTCTACCGGCGCTCCGCCTCATCAGAAAACAGTCCTGGCGCGTGGGTTCGCTACGGCCCCGAAAACAGCAACCTGCCCCATCGCATTGTCCGCAGCGTCCATGAAGCCCCGAACGGTGCGCTCTGGTTTGGCACGAACGGTGGTGGAGTGGCCATCTACCACGAAGGCGCCTTTCTCCCCTTTACAACGGCCCACGGGTTACCCTCTGACCTAATACGACCTGTGTGGCAGGATGCAGACGGTGTGTTCTGGGTGGGAACAGAAGATCGCGGCCTCGCACGTGTCGTCCTGCCTGACGGGATCCCGCTGGCTGAAGCAATTCATGACGCCGACATCACCACCTACCCCGAACAGAACGGGCTCTTCGACGATGGCATCCACCACATTGAGGAGGACCACCAGGGTCGCCTGTGGATGAGTTCGAACCGGGGCGTGTTCTGGGTTGAGAAGGAAGACCTGAACGCTGTAGCCGCGGGCACGCAGACCCAGGTGACGTCAACAAGCTACTCGGTGCCTCCTCCCGTACACGTTGAGCACGTTGTAACCGCCGATAGCACGTATAGGCGTCTCGCCTCCGAAACGCTTCGACTGGCTCCCCATGAACGCGACTTTACGATTGCCTATACCGCGCTCAGTTTCGTCGATCCCTCTCAGGTTCAGTTTGCGTACCAGCTGCAGGGCTTCGATTCCACCTGGCACACCCCCACCCAGGGACGCACTGCCGCGTACACCAACATTCCACCCGGAACCTACACATTTGCCGTGCGCGCCAGCAGTCACAACGGCACCTGGAACACAAATGGAGCTACACTCCAAATCATGGTGGCTCCATACTTTTACGAAACGTGGTGGTTTTGGGGAGGCATGGCTCTGCTGGGCCTTGGTACGATAGTCGCCGGCTACCGGATGCGGGTGTGGCACCTCAAAAAACGGCAGCATATGCTCAACGAAAAGGTGGAAGATCGTACCGAAACCATCCGGGTAGAAAAGGAAAAGAACCAACAAGCGTTGGCAACGGTCATTGAGCAAGCCCAGCAGTTGGAGCAGGTCGATGCTTCACGCACGCGCTTCTTCTCGCATATTAGCCACGAGCTTCGAACGCCTCTTACGCTCCTGCTCGGTCCCATTAACGCTCTCCTGGAGACCGATGCCGATACCCTCTCTTCGTCAAGACGACAGCAACTCCGCATGGCACAGCGCAGTGCGCAACGGCTTGTTGACCTTGTAGACCAACTCCACGACCTGGCGAAAGTTGAAACCGGCACCCTTTCCGTTCAAGCCGAATACGCAGACATTGTAGCAACCATCGCCGAGTCGGTGAACGCCTTTAACAGCTTGGCTATTCAGCACAGCATCACGCTAACGTGGGAGGCGTCTCCCAACACGTATGTCATGGCTTTCGACAAGACGAAAGTCGAAAAGGTGGTAGCTAATCTGCTGTCGAATGCGTTTGAGGCAACAGATAACGGGGGAACGATCCGAGTCACAATGCAGTCTGCTAATCTTGACTCCAACGCGTCGGAGCGCGGGATCAAGCTCTGTGTCGAAGATACCGGTGCGGGAATTCCACCTGACCAACAGGAGTACTTACAAAAACACTTCGATCAAGAAAGCAGCACATGGACGCTTGGCAACCCGCGTCTGGGCATTGGCCTGAACCTGGTGCATGAACTCGTGTGCTTGCATGGCGGCACCGTCGACTTTGATAGCAAAGAAGGACGTGGCACGCGTTTTACGGTGTACCTGATGGATCAGTCTGAGCATGTGGACGGGGGCACGGTGAACAACCCTCAGCCGGAACCGCTCTCTGATCTCCAGCTCGATGGCACACGCACATTCGA
>CAZBTM010000080.1:0-5784 GCA_964494425.1 uncultured Rhodothermales bacterium
GTCGCGTTCGTACAGGTTGAGCACCACGACCACGCCCCGGCGTGCCGCAGCGTCCTGGAACGCTTCGGTGGTGGGCCCAGGGATCGGCTCGGCCTTGTCGTGGACATCGGGCCCGGCGCGGTGCTGTGGATAGAACGGCGTGAATGCGAGTTCGGGATACACCACACAGTCGGCTCCTGCATCGGCGGCCGCGTCGAGCGCGCGGAGGCCGCGCTTCAGGTTGTCGTCGAGGTCGGCGGTGGCATGCTGCTGAACAAGGGCAAGATGCATGGCGGTGGGACGTATGGGATGGAAGGCGTGGATCTCCGACGCACGAAGTGACGTCACCTGCCAAGGTAGCATCTGCATGACAAACGGACAACCACTCACACGGGGGAGCGCACGGCTACGCCTCCCGCAGAAACGCAATTGCCGCTTCGCGCTCGCTGATGGGGAAGCACCTCATCTCAATGCTTTTAAACACCTTGTCTTCAAGGGCCACCACCTTCGTGACCCACTTCTTGTCCGTCAGCACCGCGGCTTTGCGAATGTTGGAGATACCGACCTCGAACAGATACTTGAACTCTTCCACGAGCGCCCCCATCTCGATGCGCCCAAACGAGTCGATCTGTTCAAAGAGCACAATGGTGCCGTGGGCCTCTATCTTTTCGCGAGCATGATTGAGCACCGTCGTCATCTCATCTTTCGTAATCGAACCCCCTACGCGAAACGCGAGCGCATCATCAATTCCAATGTCTATGAGGTCAATCATGGCAGGTTGAGGGTTGGGGGGTTAGGAAGATCAGCAAGCAGGCACTGGTCATCACGGCACGCGGCGCGCAACGGTGGTACGCATCAGCGTGTGCACCAGCACAAGAAAAAGCGCCGCCCCGGCGAATCCGGCAAAGCGTTCACTCACATCGGTGTAGGTCGTCGTCTCAATCTCGCCCTGCTCCATGTCCGCAATCTCGTTATAGATAGTGCGCAGCGCCTCGGTATCCGACGCCCGGAAGTACTGCCCGCCGGTGCGCTCAGCCATCGCGGTCAGGGTAGATTCGTCCACTTCGTCGTCGGATTCGGGGTCGGCCTCGGGCTCAAAGGGAGCCTCTTCGAAGGCGCCCACGCCAATCGTGTACACGCGGATGCCCAGCACACGCGCAATCTCGGCAGCGGTTAGCGGATCGAGCGAGCCACGGTTATTGCGTCCATCGGTCAGCAAGACCACGACACGGCTGGGCGCCTCCGACTCGCGCAGCCGGTTGACGGAGGTGGCCAGCGCGGCCCCAATGGCCGTGCCGCGCTCAAACTGCCCCAGCCGCAGCGCCTCAATGGCATCGGTCAGGAACGCCCGGTCGGTGGTAAGCGGCGCTTGCGTAAAGGCGCGCCCGGCGAACACCACGAGCCCCATGCGATCGTTCGGCCGGCCCTCTACAAAGTCAACGGCCACAGCGCGGGCGGCCTCAAACCGGTTCGGGGGGAAGTCGGCAGTGCGCATTGAGGTGGAGGCATCCAGCGCAAGCACCAGGTCGATGCCTTCGGTGGTGTCGACCTGCACGACGTCGTGCTGCTGCGGACGCGCCAGGGCTACGATGATAAGCGCCAGAGCGGCGCCTCGCACCAGCGGAAGCGCCCGGCGCATCCACACACGCCACGAGACGCGCACCGGCACATCCGCCAGCGTGGGGACGCCCACCCCTGCGTCGGTGGCTCCGCGCCACCAGCGCCACGCGGCCCACAACGGCAGCGCCACCAGTCCCCACAGCACCCATGGATATGCGAACGTCATGCGGCGTCGGGGTTGATGCGGGCGGCTACGGCCTCAACGAGTGCCGGGAGGGCCTCCCCCGCAGGCGCCTGCAGGTGCACCTGCGCCTTGCCCGAAACCGCACTCGTGTCCGGGTTTACATCGGCCACGTACGCGCCATGATCGAGCGCCTCCAGCGGCAGGTCGGCGGCAGGGAAGACGACAGCGCTGGTGCCCACGCACAGAAACACATCGGCATCGCGGGCCCAAGAATTGGCAGAAGCGATGGCATCGGGCGGCAGCCGCTCGCCGAACCAGACCACGTCGGGCCGGATGAGCCCGCCGCATTCGTCGCATCGCACCGGCTCCGGGTCGTCTTCAGCACCAACCGACGCATCCAGCGCATGCGGTTCGCCACAGTCGATGCAGTAGCTGCGGATGATGTTGCCGTGCAGCTCAATCACGCGTTCGGTGCCCGCCTCCTGATGCAGGTTATCTACGTTCTGCGTGATGCATGCAAACCGGGGCACAAGCTGCTCCAGCCGCGTTAGGGCGCGGTGTCCCGCGTTCGGGACGGCGTCTTCGATCGCCGCCTGCCGGTAGCGATACCAGCCCTGCACGAGCGTCGGGTTGTCAAGAAACGCCTCCACGTTGGCGAGCTCCTCGGGGCTAAACTGCTCCCACAGCCCATCCGGATCGCGGAAGGTGGCAATGCCACTCTCGGCACTGGCACCGGCCCCGGTAAGCACCGCAACCGTTTTAGCAGCAGCCAGCGCATCGACCAGTTCGTCAGGCACAGATGTCATAAATGCATCAGGGTCAGTTTAGGGGATGCGGAGCGCAGCGAGGGCCCGCCTATTCGGATGCAGCATCAGGGGCGGCGCGGTCGGTATGGGATGGAGCACCACCGCGGGGCGGCGTGTTGGCAGATGATGTGGTCGAAGCCTGCAGGGCATGTTCTATCGCATCAACCGCCTGTTTCGTTTCTTGGAGCGCGGTACGGTTCGCCGCAGTGTCGGGGGAGGTGTCGGCAAACTTGGCCAGGTCGGCCCGCTCCAGCACCGCCTGGATGCGTCCGGCGGCCTGCTTTGGCACCTGCGGATGCTGCTGCAACGCATGTACCACTTCAGCCGAGGTGCGCTCATGTGCCGGTATGCCCAGCCGCTTGGCCAGATACGTCCGAAGCGCCTGCGTAAGCGCTGTATAAAACGCTTTGGCCTCGGCATGTGCCTCTGGTGGTGAGAGCCTGCTGAGCTGGGTGCAGGTCGCTTCGTAGGCCGTGGTGGTATGTCCGTGCGAAGCGGCGTCCTCTGCATCCCCCCAACGCCGGTATCGCATGTAGCCCCACAGCCCCAGCGCCAGTAGCGCCAGCACGAGCGCGCTTGCTGCTATCCACTGGTCCCACGTGTACGGAAACGGCACAAGCGGCATCAGCGGCTGCATGGCGGTCGTGGTGTCGGCAGGCAACGCGCTGGGCACGGGGATCGTGAAGGCATCGGAGCCGGCGATCGTCGTGTCCTCGCCCATCACCACCCACGCGGGCAGTGCGGGGACCTCGGCTTCGTCGAGGGCAAACGTGGTTACGGTGTAGCCCACGCTGTCGATGCGTCCGCCGGTGCGGGCGGCGCCCATGTACCGATAGCCGGGCGTGCCGCGCCCCAGCACCTCCAGGTCGCCAAAGAGGGTGGGCCCGGTGTCGGCCTCCGGAAACGCGACCTCCGACCGAAACGAATGCTCCACCACCATCCACAGCATGGTTTGCTCGCCGATACGCAGGCTGTCGGCCTCCACATACGCATCCACTTGAACCGGCTGGGCCTGACTTGCAGGCGGCAGCAGGGCCAGCCATCCAATCAGCACCAGAAGCCAGCAGCGCGTGCGAGTCATACCAGGGGAGACGAAGGCAAACGGTTACGAGCGAGCATGGATGCGGCGCTGAAAGAAGCTGATGAGCGCCTCGGCAGTATCGCCCGCCGTGGAAAGCGGCAAGTAGCCCGCCTGCGCCTGACGAAGCGTGTTGGCTATGCGCGCCTGCCGCTCCTGGGCCGCCTGCGCTACAGCGCGACGCGTAGCCGCATCGCGCGCATCGACCAGGCGGGTGGTTCCAGTTTCGGCATCGGTAAGCGGAATCAGTCCGCCCCTTGGAAGCTCCGCCTCGCCAGGGTCGTGCACATGCACGCCAACCAGGTCGTGGCGGTGACCCACGGCGCGCAGCAGCGACGCATAGCCGTCGTCCATGAAGTCGCTCACGAGCAGCACGGTCGCCGGACGCCGCATGCGGGCGAGCAGGTAGCGCAGCGGCATGCGCAGGTCGGTGCCTCGCGATTGTGGCGTATGGCCAAGCAGCGTGCGCAGGCTGTGCAGCACGTGGCGCCGTGTGTTACGCGGCGGGCGCTGCACCTCGATCCGGTCAGTAAACAGCAGTAGGCCGACCGCATCCTGATGGTGCAGCGCGCTAAATGCCACCAGGGCTGCGGCCTCGGTGGCCACTATGCGCTTCGTGGCCGCCCCGGTGCCAAAGGCTTGCGAGGCCGACACATCCACCGCTACGATAACGGTCTGCTCGCGCTCCTCCTCGAATACCTTCACATACGTGTCGTCCATGCGTGCCGACACGTTCCAATCGATCGCACGCACATCATCGCCCCGTTGGTACGGGCGCACCTCGGCAAACTCCAGGCCACGCCCCTTGAATGCCGAGCGGTAGGCTCCGCCAAACAACGCCTCGACGCGGTGGCGCGCCCGAATCTCCAAACGCCGGACCGCGCCCTGCACCGTGTCCTCGATATTTTTCATGATAGCGTTTTCATGATAGCACGTATGCCCCGCACAGGCCGATAGCTCCTGTTCATGCCGTTGAATCCCGCGCTGCAGACAGGGTTCAGCGTCTCCTCAAAATTACCACCCTGGATTTCGTGCAACAACTTTCTCCTGCTTCTCTATCATGGAGATCCGACGGCGATATTGAGACGCACTACAATGACATACGCCATTGCAGTTGCAGCAGACGTTACAACTTTGCGCTTGAATCTATCGGTGTCGCCTCGTACATAGCATAGTCCCTGTGGTGCAGTGCCGTGCCCTGGTAGCACGGCAGCCGCGTACATGCTGATGCTTGTAACAGCATGCCCATGGCTTGCGGGGGAAGCCCGGTGAAACTCCGGCACTGGCGCGCAGCGGTAACAGTCCGAATGCCCCCTGCATCCTTCGACCACCCCCGGTGTGTTCGTGCATCACACCGGCCTCCACGCGCCCTGGAGCCTCGGTCGCCTGCTCTGTTATTTTTCGTATCGCGTGTGCGTTCAGGCCATGCGTCCATTCGTTGTAGCCGTTGTAGCGCTGTGCTAACTTGCGCTCAGCGCAGACACCGACGTGCCCTGTAGTGGCAGTTCGCTCCGATGCCAACACAGCGCCACGCCTCGACATAGCTGATACGAAACAACGGATACGAAATGCGGCGACC
Organism: uncultured Rhodothermales bacterium; assembly: GCA_964494425.1. Taxonomy (GTDB): domain Bacteria; phylum Bacteroidota; class Rhodothermia; order Rhodothermales; family Salinibacteraceae; genus Longimonas. The sequence continues at coordinate 5,187 of CAZBTM010000080.1, forward strand.
ACATCCGCCGCCGTACCGACTGCAGAGCGCGGCTCCTCTCCAACAGTGCGCGTGCCCGTGCCGTCCCCGACGTTTCCGCTCACTTTCCGCTTGCTCCTGCCTGTATGCCCCTGTTCGAAAAGCGCGTCAACCTAAAGCCCTATCAGTACCCGCATCTGCTCAAATTCAAGACCGCGATTCGCCAGTCGTACTGGGTCCACGACGAATTTAACTTTGAAGGCGACATCCAGGACTTCCACGTCAATTGTACCGATGCCGAGCGCAGCGTCATCACGCGCACCATGCTCGCCATTGCGCAGATTGAGGTCTCCGTCAAGACGTTCTGGGCCGACATCTACAAGCGGCTGCCGGTGCCCGAAGTGGGCGCGGTGGGCATGACCTTCGCCGAGTCGGAGGTGCGTCACCTCGACGCGTACTCGCACCTGCTGGAGCTGCTCGGGCTCAACGACGCCTTTGAACAGGTCGAAGAGATCCCCGCGCTGCGCGACCGCATTGCGTATCTCGAAGACACCCTGCAGGCCGCCGATAGCGCCGACAAACGCGATTTTGCGCTCTCCATCTTGCTCTTCAGTATCTTTATTGAGCATGTGAGCCTGTT
>CAZBTM010000080.1:5794-10718 GCA_964494425.1 uncultured Rhodothermales bacterium
CGAGAAGCGCTTTAAGGGTGTCGCCAACGCCGTAGAGGCCACCTCAAAAGAGGAGCAGATCCACGGCCTCTTTGGCGTCGAACTCATCAGCGTGATGCGTGAGGAATATCCTGAGTGGTTCGGCACCGAGTTCGAAACCCGCGTGGTCGAGGCCTGCCAAAAGGCCTACGACGCCGAACAGAAGGTGCTCGACTGGATCTTCGAAGAAGGCGAGCTCGACTTCCTGCCGCGCCCCGTCGTGGATGCGTTCCTGCGCGATAAGTTCAACGCGTCGCTCGACTACGTGGATGTCGACCCGCTCTTTGAGGTGGACGACGACCGGCTCGCTGAAACGCGCTGGTTCTACGAGGAGATCTTGCTCACGAAGGGCAACGACTTCTTCTCGAAGCGCGGCACCAGCTACTCCAAAATGACCCAGAGCGTCAGCGGCGACGATCTCTTTTAGCGCACGGCTCTGTCTGCACGCGTCTTTTTTCGCATCCCCCGGCGGGCTCGCTTAGGGGGATGCGCAGGTATGATGCCTCTCCGGCTGCATTGTACCATCCTCATATGCCCCTATCTCTCTACACGACTTTGTGCTTATGCCTACAACCAAAACGCGCCCGAAGCGCGCCCCCTTCGACTGGCTCAACGACGAAGCGCGCACGTTCCTGCGCCGCGGCTACCTGCTCGATGATACCGGCCCCGAAGAGCGTGTGCGCGCCATTGCCAACCGCGCCGAAGAGCTGCTCGGTATGCCGGGATTTGGCGATCGCTTTTTCGACTACATGAGCCGCGGCTACTACTCGCTGGCCTCGCCCGTGTGGGCCAACTTCGGACTTAACCGCGGCCTGCCCATCAGCTGCTTCGGCTCCTACATTGGCGACTCGATGGAGGCGATCCTCGACACCCATGCCGAAGTCGGCATGATGACGAAAGTCGGCGGTGGTACCAGCGGCTACTTCGGCGACATCCGTCCGCGCGGCTCCAAGATCACCAACAACGGCACGTCGAACGGCACCTACCCGTTTGCGCAGCTCTTCGACAAGATCATCAACGTGGTCAGCCAGGGCGAAACGCGCCGCGGCCACTTTGCCGGCTACATCGACATTGAGCATCCGGATGTCGAGGAGTGGCTCAACATCCAGACCGAGGGCGACACCATCCAGACCATGTACTACGGCGTGGTCGTGGGTGACGACTGGATGCAGCAGATGATCGATGGCGACGCCGAGAAGCGCGCGCTCTGGGCCAAGGTCATCGAGGCCCGCATGAACCTGGGCATCCCGTACATCCTGTTTCGGGGCAACGTCAATAAAAATAAGCCGCAGGTCTACAAAGACAAGGGCTATGAGATAAAGGCGAGCAACCTGTGCAGCGAAATCGCACTGCCCTCCAACGCAAAGGAGAGCTTCGTCTGCTGCCTTTCGTCGATGAATGTGCTGCACTACGACGAGTGGAAAGACACCGATGCGGTGGAGACGCTCACCTTCTTTCTGGATGCGGTGATGCAGGAGTTCATCGACCGCGCCTCGGGCATTAGGCACATGGAGCGCGCGGTGCGGTTTGCCAAGCGCCACCGGGCTGTTGGCATCGGCATGCTGGGCTGGCACTCGTACCTGCAAGACAACATGATTCCCTTCGAATCTACCGAGGCTAACATGACCGGGGCCGAGGTGGCCCAGACCATCAAGGAACGCTCGTATGCCGCCTCGGGCGAGCTGGCGGATCGCTTTGGCGAACCGGAGGTGCTCGAAGGCTACGGACGTCGCAACACCACCACCATGGCGGTGGCCCCCACGAAATCGAGCAGCTTCATTCTGGGGCAGGTCAGCCCCTCGATTGAGCCGATCAAGAGCAATTACTTTGTGCAAGATCGAGCCAAGATGAAGGTGACATACAAGAATCCGCACCTGAAGGAGTTGCTGGCCGAGAAGGGCGCTGATACCGACGATATGTGGGAGAAGATTGCCCTGCGCGATGGCTCGGTGCAGCACCTCGACATCCTGTCGGAGCACGAGAAAGACGTGTTCAAGACGTTCAGCGAGATCGGACAGATGACGATCATCAACCAGGCGGCCAGTCGGCAGCAGCACATCGACCAGTCGCAGTCGCTGAACCTGGCGATTGATCCGGGATCGGTGCCGGTGAAAGACATCAACGCGCTCTACATTGAGGCCTGGAAGAAGGGCGTCAAGTCGCTCTACTACCAGAATGGCGTCAACGCCGCGCAGAGCTTCTCGCGCGAGCTGCTCGAATGCCGAGCTTGCGAAGCCTAATCGGATGGGCGCATGCCTTCGTCTCCAGATCACCACACGCGGCCCCGCGGTCTCCTGTCGGAGATGCGCGGGGTTTCGTGTACAGGGAGGCTCCGAATCCAAAAAACACACGCCACGTGCAAATCAGCGTGCGCTGCTGCATATTGATACCTCCTCTGTTTCTGTTGGATACGTACGCTGTGCCATGCCCCTATCGGATCTCAACCGCCGTTCGTTTCTGAAGCGTGCTGGGCTGCTCGGTGGAGCCGCCGGGTGGGCTGCTTTCACGCCAGGGTGTGCCAACGCAAGCGCCCCATCCGCTGTAGCGCGCACCGTCACCGGGCGCGTTACCGGTCCCGATGGCGGCGTGGCGGGCGTGCGCATTACCGACGGCCTCTCGGTGGTGCAGACCGATACCGACGGCGCGTTCACCCTTCCTGCAGATGCGCGGCAGCCGTTCGTGTACATGGCAGTGCCTGCCGGATACCGCATCCCCCAACACGACACCGGCACGGCGCGCTTCTTCCAGCCGCTCACCGACGCCCCGGAGCAGACGGCCACGTTCGAGCTGGAGCGCTTGCCGACCGACGACACACGCCATGCCTTCATCGTACTGGCCGATCCGCAGACCGCCGATGCGTACGAGATGGGCCGCTTCCACGATGAAACTGTCCCGGCGGTACAGTCCACCGTAGAAGCGCTGGGGGATACACCGGTCTTTGGCGTGGGCAACGGCGACCTCATGTTCGACGACCTCACGCTCTTTCCTGAGTATGAGCGCGCCGTAGAGCGCATGGGGGTGCCGTTCTTTCAGGTGGTCGGCAACCACGACCTGAACTTTGAGAGTCCGGCGCACCGGGGATCGTATCAGACGTTCCGCGATCACTTTGGCCCCGGCTATTATGCCTTCGACCGCGGCGATGTGCATTACGTGGTGCTGAATAACGTGTACTGGCCCGGCCAAGACGGCTTTGGGCGCGATACCGACTCGTATCTGGGCCACCTTCCGGACCGGCAGCTCTTCTGGCTCGCGAACGACCTGGCCACCGTATCTCCGGACCAGCCTGTCGTGGTGTTTACTCACATCCCGATGTTGAGCACGCTCTACCAACGACGCGGCACCGACCGGCCCTCCCCGCGCAACATGACCGTGAACCGGGCGGCGCTCCATCGGATGCTGGAACCGTTTGCGGAAGCCCACATCATCACCGGGCATACCCACGAAACCGAGCATCGCTATCCCGCAAATGTGCACGAACATGTGATGGGCGCGGCCTCGGGCGCGTGGTGGACCGGTCCCATTGGCCGCGATGGCACCCCGCCCGGCTACGGCGTCTACGAGGTCGAGGGCGCCGCCCTTTCGTGGCGCTACCAGTCGACTGACTACGACGCCACCCACCAGATGCATCTGTACGCACCGGGCACCGACCCCGAGCGTCCCGACGCGCTCATCGCCAACGTGTGGGATGCGGACGACGCATGGCGCATCATCTGGTACGAGGACGGCGTCGAGCAAGGCCCGATGGAGGCGTACGTGGGCACCGATCCGCAGGCGGAGGCGCTGTACCGCGGCGACGATCAGCCCGAGCGCCATCCGTGGGTGTCGCCGGTGCCTACGGCGCACCTCTACGCCGCCACGCCCTCGCCCACAGCCTCAGAAGTGACGGTAGAGGCCACCGACCGCTTTGGGCGCACGTATGCTGAGACGCTTCCGCTTGGGTAGTGCTGTGTCATAGGTCATGGGTAGTGGATAGACGTTAAGTGATTGCTCTCCTGATAAAAATCTGTCCTGGGGCGAACGGTCCCCCGTTCGTCCCTCACCGGAGACGTCCGCGCCGGAAGGCGCTCCCAGTCTCCGGCTACTGGCATATGTCTCCCATCACTTAGCGTCGAACCGCTACTGGTCAATGTTTGAGGGAGCAACGTACCCCTCTCGGACACTGTCATCTTGAGCGGCGTGCCTGCACCAAGCATCTGCAGAGTCCTGACACGAGCGAAGCGACTGATGAACGCAGTGAATAAAGATCTCCTACACACAAGGCTCAGTCTCGCACCTATTACGTACCCGGCAACCGAGCCGGAGATGGTTTCCCCGACAGCGGTCGGGGCTCCTGCGTCGGACCTCCATGCGCTCACCATGACAGGCTTCGTGGGGGAATACGTGCAGAGCACATCTCAGAATCGGCGGGGTGCTATGCGAGCGCGGGGGCCAGTGCCTGTATGAGCATGTGGGCATCCGCCAGGCGGGCGCGGGCGGTGGCGTCGTTGGGGACGCCCGGCCCAAATGCCTGGTCGGTGTACAGTGCCACCACGCCATGGTCGCCCAGCGCGTCGAGCATGCGGGCGCGGTCGTGCATGGCGTGCTTTTCGGGCCACGTGACCTGCTCCGCCAGATAGGCTACGTCGTGGCTGGCGGGCGGCGGCGCTTCGTGCTGATGGCGATACACTGCTTTGAGTGCTTTCTCAACGGCGAGATGGGCCAGTACCGACGCATGCCGCGCGAACCCGCCCTGGAGCAGATGCTCGGCCGCCCGCAAGTCGCACTGCGCCTGCCTCCACCAGGTGTCGGCTGAGGCATCCAGATGAATGGTAGACATGGGGGCCGTGCTACTCGTCAGAAGAACGCTCCAGAATCCACGTAGCGATGCGGTTGAGCACATCGGGGGCCATGGTCTCCTCAATCTGTG
>CAZBTM010000080.1:10728-11792 GCA_964494425.1 uncultured Rhodothermales bacterium
CTGATGGCGATACACCGCTTTGAGTGCTTTCTCAACGGCGAGATGGGCCAGCACTGCTGCGTGTCGCGCGAACCCGCCCTGAAGCAGATGCTCGGCCGCCCGCAAGTCGCATTGCGCCTGCTGCCACCAGGTATCGGCTGAAGCGTTCAGATGAATAGACGACATGGCAACGCGCTACTTGTCTCCAGAACGCTCCAGAATCCACGTGGCGGTGCGGTCGAGCACCTCGGGCGCAATGGTCTCCTCAATCTGCGCATATTCACTGGGCGCGCCCGTCTCAGCGGTTTGGAAGAGATGATTCAGTTCGCTGAGCACCACCACGTCATAGGTAGAGGTGGGTGCGGTGCGAAGGGCTGCTTCGAGCGGCTCGGCATTCAAGTTGGGACTCACCTGCTGGTCGCGCTCGCCGAGGAGCGCAAGCACCGGCTGCGTAAGCTGCTGCAGGTCGGAGGCCGGGTCGTACCGCACGAAGAAGCGAAACCACGGATCCATCAGGCCGCGGATTTCGCGGTCGACGCGTTCGCCTTGCCGTACGCCGCTCGTCTCGGTGATGAGCGCACGCAGTTCACGGGCAATGGTCGTAGAGTCGGCCTCTTGCTTGACGATGCCGAAGACGCGCTGCTGCGTATCCAGTTGGGCCTCTACGCGAGGGCCTTGGACCCCGGCGCGCTCAGCGCTGGAAGCAAGCTGATCGCCCAGAACAGCATCGCCGGAGACGCCCGGGCTGCCCACAAGCACAAGCAGATCAACCAGGTCGGGGTAGCGCGCGCCAAGGTAGCCGGCAATAAGTCCGCCCTCGCTGTGCCCCACAATGCCAATGCGCTCAGCATCGACTTCGGGGCGGTCTTCCAGGTAGGTGAGCGCGCCGCGCACGTCGTCGGCGAGCATGGGCGTGGTGGCGCCCCGCAGCGTGCTCTCGGACTCGCCCTGCCCGCGCTCGTCGTAGCGCAAGACCGCGATGCCTTGCCGCGTGAGGTGGTCGGCGAGCACGGTGAGCGTTTCGTGCCCTGCGGTTTCGCCGGTGCGCGTGTGGGGCCCAGAGCCTGACACCAGCACCACAGCGG
>CAZBTM010000081.1:0-2701 GCA_964494425.1 uncultured Rhodothermales bacterium
GCTACTCCCGCAATTCGATCTTGGATTTTGGATTTGCGATTTCAGATTGCTGCCGGAAGCACGCCATCTAAAATCAAGTAATCCGCCATCCAAAATGTGGGCAGGGTAGGATTCGAACCTACGAAGGCATAGCCGACAGATTTACAGTCTGTTGCGTTTGACCGCTTCGCTACCTGCCCAACTTAACTATATGCTGAACGAACCGATACGCTTTCTCCTCTCGCATCTGGCACGCTGGGTTTCAGAACCGTTTATAGGTACAACACGACCGGGTGTTGCTACGCCCTACGTGAAGATTGGCATGAACTTACACAGCCTTTCCCTTTTCACGTAGAAGCACCGATAAGACTATGGAAGGCCAATCGATTTCTCAAGACTTCTTACGTGCGCTCCCTATGAATACTTTCAGCTAAGTGGTTTCGACAACAAATAGAGTCGAAATCGTGCGCCACGTAAGGAGCGTACGGCGGAGCTGACGAAGGGACTTGAACCCCCAACCTGCTCATTACAAATGAGCTGCTCTACCAGTTGAGCTACGTCAGCCAGTGTGCTGCTTCAATATGCGGGGCAACGGGCCCCTGTTTCCACAAGAATAATGTGCTGTAGATGAAACATCCATTAGGAGAGGGGCTGTGCTCCCTGCGACCCAAAATAGAGGGACGGAATGTTGCTACGTCTGGTATCAGTAGCGCTCTGCAGGCCCTGTTTATTGATTGTCTGACGATTGGCTCGATGGATGTTCAGTATTACGTCGCCTCCAGTACCAGCGCACGCCCCATGCTGCAATAAGGATCGCAAGCACGCCTCCAACAGTCCGTCCGTATGCTTTCAGGTAAAAAGCTACCAGCGGCCAGTTCTCTCCGAGCGCAAAACCCGCATACGCAATGAGGGCAGTCCACACTAATGCACTAAGTGTGGCGAAAGCAAGAGTCTTGCCCACATGCATCTGAGCTGTCCCTACAGCCAAGGATATCACCGAGCGGGCTCCTGACAGGAAGCGGTTGGCCGCCACCACGCCGTATCCGTACCGGTGCAGCCACTGCTGTACCCGATCGACTTTTTCATGAGGCACCCAACCGTAACGACCCGGGGCCAGTATTCGAGGCCCCATAACTCGCCCTACAGCATAGACTGTCATAAAGCCCAGCGCACCGCCTATTGTAGCCAGCAGGACAACTATTCCCAGGTGCAGGTGACCACGTCCCGCAAGATAGCCGCCAAGAACAACAATCATATCGCCGGGGATGGGAGGCATCACATTTTCCCCATAGGCGATGGCAAGCACGATAACGTATCCCCATAGCGGGGGAAGTGCCAGCATCCAGTTGACCCAGGCATCAAGTTGGAAGACCCATTCGGGCATAGTCGCATTGGGTGTGCGGTGATACAACAACGGCCCGCGCACCAACCTGCTGGCTACGCATATGACGTGTTAGCATAGGCGCTGGCCTGCTGGCTTGGGATTTGCCCAAACGCTTTTGGAGACGTCCAAGAGGCCGCATCGGACCTTGGCCGATTCTTTTGTGTTCTGCAGCCGTTCTTTACCGGATGAGCATGGCATCCCCAAAGGAGAACAGCCGGTACTCTTCGTCGAAAGCCTCCTGGTAAAAGTCCATCACAAAGTCGTAGCCCGCAAACGCCGACACCATCATGATGAGCGTGCTCTCGGGCCGATGGAAGTTGGTGATGAGCTGATCAGTGATCTGGAAGTCGTACGGCGGGTAGATGAACAGATCCGTCCAGCTGGAATCGGCTTTCAGCATCTGGTTGGCCGAAAGGCTCGACTCGATGGTGCGCACGACGGTAGTGCCAATGGCGGTTACGGTGTTGTCCTCACTCCGTAGCGCGCGGTTTACGGCTTCGGCGGTTTCCTCAGGGATGGTATACTGCTCCGAATCCATACGATGCTTGGTGAGGTCTTCGACCCCAACCGGACGGAACGTACCGCGCCCCACATGCAGCGTAACTTCGGCGACGTGCACGCCTTTGTCTCTGAGCGCCTGGATCAGTTCGGGCGTGAAGTGCAGTCCCGCGGTTGGTGCGGCTACCGCGCCCCGATGCTCAGCAAAGATGGTCTGGTAGCGGTCGCGATCTTCCTCTTCGACCTCTCGGTCAATGTACGGCGGCAGGGGCGTTTGCCCAAGTTCGCGGATTTTAGCGTACAGCTCTTCGTTCGTCCCCGTAAAGTGCAGCCGAAGCGTGCGCCCGCGCGAGGTGGTGTTGTCAATTACCTCGGCGGAGAGCTCACGGTCGAAGTACAGCTTGTTGCCGATGCGAATTTTACGCGCCGGATCCACCATCACGTCCCACAGGCGGCTTTCCGGGTTCAGTTCACGAAGCAAAAACACCTCGATGCTGGCTCCGGTTTTTTTCTTCTTCCCAAAGAGCCGCGCCGGGTACACCTTGGTGTTGTTCACAACAATCACGTCGCCCTCGTTGAAATACTTAGGCAACTGGTTGAACACGGTATGCTCAACGGTCTGGTCGTCTCGGTTCACCACCATAAGCCGGCACGAGTCGCGCGGCTCAGCCGGATACTCGGCAATAAGTTCTTTCGGGTAGTCGTAACTGAACTCCGATCGTTTCATGGACAAGGGTACTAATGCTAAATAGACAAAAGAAGGACGAGGATGCAGGCTGTAGTCGGTCTGATGCGGTTGAAAACCGGAGCCTCAAACAGCATTCAATTTACCATTGATCC
>CAZBTM010000081.1:2711-11616 GCA_964494425.1 uncultured Rhodothermales bacterium
GTTTGCATCCGGGTGGGCCGTTTCGGGGGCAGGGCGTCCGCGCTGACGCTCCCACGGGGCCGCCGGCTGCCCGGTCTGTGCATCGGGATAGAGCGTCTGGGCCACGAGCTCAGCGGCCCGGTACAGGCGCGGGCCCGGACGGTTGAAGTAGGCGTTGCCGTCGAACACGAATACGCGCCCCGACTGTACGGCGCGCAGATCTTCCCATTGGGGATGCGCGGTGAGCGCCTCCCAGTTGCGGGCGGTGTGGGCAAGCGTGAAGCCGCACGGCATTACGAAAAGCGCATCGGGGTCGGCAGCCGCCAGCTCCTCCCACACAATGCGGCGCGAGGCCGCGCCCGGCTCGGTGAGCAGCGCGTGTCCGCCCCCGTGGCGCACTACGTCGGGCGTCCAGTGCCCCGCCACCATGAGCGGATCCGTCCATTCGATGCAGACGACGCTGGGGAGCGTGTCGGGCTCGGTGCGGCGCTCCAGCCCAATGGCCTCGTGCAGTTGGCGTAGCCGCTGCTCGCGCGTGGCAATGTACTGCATGGCGGCCTCGGTTCGGCCCAGCGTGCGCCCCAGCCGCAGCGCGGTGTCGAGCACGGCCTTCATGGTGGCAGGCTGCATCGAGAAGAGCTTGGCTCCGGGCACATGCTCGCGCAAGTCGGCCTCGATGTCGGAGAGCGAGGCCGCGCACACCTCGCACTGTGCCTGTGTCAGCACGAGGTCGGGCTCCAGCGCAGCCAGGCGCTCCAGGTGCACATCGTAGAGGCTCAGGCCCGCTTGCACGCGCTCCTGTACCGCATTGTGGATGGCGCGGGCCTCGTCTGCTTGCGGATAGGTGGCTGCGGTGAGCACGGGCAGCGATTGTACCGCGGGCGGGTGATCGCACTCGTGCGAGCGGCCCACCAGGTCGCCCGCCCCGCTGAATGCAACAACCCATTCGGTGGCGGCAGGAAGCAACGACGCAATACGCATGATACACGCAATCAATCAGAACCCATTAGGGGCTGTGATATGCGCTGGAGCGGCGCGCGTTGCCTTGCATCCCCCAAGAACGTGTGTAAGCCCCGCATGTCGTTACCGCACGGGCGGACGCTGGGTGTGCCAGTCGGTGGCGTTCTGAATGGCATGGGCCACGCGCAGCGTGTCAGCGTCGTGGTAGAGGCGCCCCAGCACGGTAATGCTGCCGGCGCTGCGGTGCTCGGGATGCGTGTTGCCGTCGTCGTCTTCAACCGGGTGGAAGGCGTTCGGCAGGCACACGCAGGGATGCCCGGTCAGGTTGGTAATCTGTAGCGTGCCGCCCCGAAACGATGGGCTGATGAAGACATCAACCTCGGCGAGCGCCTCGTGCGTGTCGACCATAAGCTGACGGCGGAGGCGGGAGGCTTGGATGTGCTCAACGGCAGGCACGAAGCGCGCCGAACGAAAGACGTGCGGCCAGGCGTCGGTGGTCTGGCGCACCATGGTGTCGTCCTGGCCACTGCGCGTGAGTTCGTCGAAGTTACTGGCCGATTCGACGTTCAGCGTGTTTAGAAGCGCTCCCAGCGGGTAGTCGGTGGGTAGCGATATGGGATGCAGTTCGGCCCCCTGCTCACGCAGCGCGTTGAGCACGGCCTGGTCGGCCTCGGCGTTCTGGTAGTCGCCCTCAAAGGCGCTTTCGTAGATGCCAACACGCACGTCGGCGAGTGGCTGTGTGGCATCGAACGGAAACGGCGCGTCGACCATGCCCGGGTCGCGTGGGTCGGCGCCACGCAGCGCGTCGTACACCAGTGCGCAGTCATAGGCCGAGCGGGCCATGGGACCGGCTTTGTCCATCGACCACGACAGCACCATGGCTCCGTGCCGACTGACCGTGCCAAACGATGGGCGGTGCCCGGTGACGCCGTTGCGGGTGGCAGGCGACACGATGGAGCCCAGCGTTTCGGTGCCCAGGGCAAAGGGCACCGCGCCTGCGGCTACGGCAGCGCCCGATCCGGCTGAGGACCCGCTGGCGCCTTCGTTTGGATTCCAGGGCGAGCGCGTCGTGGCGTCGAACCACACATCGCCCCAGGCCAGCGCGCCGAGCGAGAGCTTGGCGATGAGCACCGCCCCGGCCTCATCCAGCCGCTCAACCACCGCCGCCGTGTCGTTAATGGTCTGCTCCTGATACGGCGTAGCGCCCCAGGTGGTCGGGTAGCCTTCGACCGCAAAGAGATCTTTCGCGCCGTACGGCACGCCGTGCAGCGGACCACGCCAGTCGCCGGCATCGAGTTCAGCGTCGGCCTGCGCGGCGGCCTCCATCGCCCGTTCTTCGGTATAGGTAATGACGCAGTTCAGCGTGTCATCCAGGCGGCGCAGGCGGCGCAGAAATAGCTCGGTAAGCTGCTGCGAGGTCACGTCGCGGTTACGCAGCCACGTTGACAGCTGGGCCACCGAGGCAAACGCCAGGTCTTCGTCGCTGCTGGGCACCGAGGCGCTGGGCCACTGCCACTCGGGGCCAGCCTGACCGCTGGGCACCTCGGCCCCGCTAAGCTGTGGGGTGAATACCTCAGCCGGGTGCGCGCCGTTGGACAGCGTGTGCTCGCGCATGGCCTGGTACTGCTCCAGCTGGTCGTTCAGCGCATCCACGAGCATCTCGCGCTCCTCATCGTCGAACGAGAGGCCAATGAGCCGCTCAGCAGCTTCGATGTCGCTGGTGGTAATGTCTACGGCTCCATCCGCGGCAGCCGTGTCGCGGCGCTCGGCCACTTGCGTGTAGAGCACACCGGGCAGCAGACCAGTGAGCCCGACCGCGGAGCACGATTCCAGAAATTGACGACGGTCCATAAGTAGGTTAGGGTGGGATTCAGGGGGAGCGGGCACGGTGTGCGCATCTATCGCGCTACATCAGTTCGGACTATCGCATCATGCGCTGCGGGAAGACGACAGGACTTTCGTGTCCATCGGGGCCAATCGCAGCCACGCCAAAGAAGTGATTATCAATCATGATGTTTTCGAGCGTATGCTCGGTCACATCGCCCACATAGCGGCGGTTTGTCCACCGTGCCGCGCTGGTGGGACGCCAGTAGACCACGTATCCTGCTACGTTTTCAGCGTCTTCGTGCGGCGTCCATGACAGCGTAGTCGAGGGCTGCACGGCCCCGCCAATGGCGACCTCAGACGGCGCGGGCGGCGCGCTGGCCAGGCTGGCGAGCGCGGCCACGTTCACCCCCGTAATCTTCGCCGCGTAGGTAAAGTCGATGCCGTCAATCGTGTCGCCGTATTCGATACCGTCTTCGGTGCGCAGATCCTGGTGCTGACGGTTGTAGTTTTCGAGGTACTCCATCACGCGCACCGAGGGGAAGCCTTCATCGTTGAACGCACGGTGGTCGCCGCCCCGCCCGAACCGGTCGAGCCGGTAGATGAGCTCCGGGTCCAGGTTGTCCACATACGTATCCGCCATGCGGGCCACGTAGCGAGCCAGCTGCCGCGAGGGCCCGTCGTTTTCCCCGCCAAAGAAGCGCGTGCTCCACGTATCCTCATGCAGACTGTCGGGGCGCACCTGCGAGAAGATGCGGAAGGTGGTGTTGTCGGTGGCTCCGCTGATGCCCTCCACATTGCCAATCATGTCGTTGTTGAGCACGCCAAAGAGCTCCCACCCGTTTTCGCGTGCGTTTTCGGCAGCAATCTGTGCGCCGAAGAGGCCCTGCTCCTCGCCCGTAAAGCCTACATAGACAATGCTGCTGGCAAACTCATGCTGCGACAGAACGCGCGCCGCTTCAATCGACCCGGCCACGCCCGAGGCCGCGTCGTTAGCGCCCGGTGCATCGCTCTCCGCATCCATAATGTCGCTCACGCGCGAGTCGAGATGCCCGCCCATGAGCACATAGCGGTTGGGATACGTAGTGCCGCGCTGAATCGCCATCACGTTGTAAACCTCAGTGGCCTCGGAGATGCGCTCGGTCACGCCCGCTTCAATGGTATCCTTCTGATAGAACACTTCGAGGCAGCCGCCGCAGTCGTCTGAGATGGATTCGAAGGTGTCGTGTACCCACCGTCGGGCCGCGCCAATGCCGCGGGTCTCCGAGGTCGTGTCGGAAAGCGTGTGGCGCGTGCCAAAATCGACCATCGCCTGCACGTCGCTGCGCAGACGCTCGGCCTGCACCTGGTTCACGAGCGGTTCGAGCTGTGGCGTGGGCGGTGCGCTATCGGGGATGCTCTGGTCGGTCTGCGCCTCCGCAACAGGCACAATTAACAGACCAGCTAAAAGGACAAACGAGGCTACAGATCGCATATGCGTTAGGGCGAAATTGGGTGGGGCAACAGATAACATGCTATAAGCTACAAGCTGCGTCCATGAAGATCCACCGTGCCCGTGCGACGGTTTCGGAACACCTGCCCCGTTCCTGTTCGTGCGTGCATGGATTTAGCCTTCACCTCATACTGCCTGATTAGAATCACTGTACTGATGGATGCTCTGTACTGAATAGATAGGTTCTATACTGGTGAATTGAATCATTCTTTCCGCACAATAGCGACATATGAGCTTGCCTATTCGTAGGCTGTTTCGTTGTATTGGATAATTTCAATGCGCGTCGTTTCTTTGACGCAAATGGTTCTTGCATGTGCGGCCCAATAGACGCGCGTTTCCCAACTGGTTGGTATCTGTTGGGATGGGGGTCGCATCTATCCTTCTTTCTTCTACATCGCATCGTTCATGCTATCCTTCCTGGAGCAGATTGCGACGCAGACCCGGACGCGCGGCGCTCGCTTTTGGTCTGTTCTGGTTAATGATCCAGAAGTGGCCCGCAAGCTCATTGGGCTCATCGTGTCGCTCGGTGTGTGGGCTGGGCTTATGCTCATGCCGACTCCTGAAGCGCTGGGCCTCGACGGGCAGCGCGCTGTAGCGCTGCTGGCATCGGTCTGCATCATGTTTGCCACCGAGGCTGTGCCGCTTCCTGCCATCGGACTGCTCATTCCTGTATACCAGGTGGTGGTAGGTGGTCTGCCTACCGATCTGGTCACCGGCTGGATGATGAGCAACGCCCTCCTGTTTCTGATGGGAACGCTGATGCTGGTGGCCGCGCTCTCCAGCCGTGGGCTCGACAAAATCATTGCACTTTACATCCTCACCAGCGTGGGCTCAAGCGTATATGCCGTTGTGTTTGGCATTATCGCAGTGAGCGCGCTCTTAGCTGGGTTCATGTCGGATGCGGCGGCTGCGCTCATGCTTGCACCGGTCCTTGGCATGATCAGTATTGTTCGCGATTCCCACGACCGCCCCATCACAAACCTGACCAAACTACTCATTTTTGCCGTTGGGTTTGGGGCTATCGTGGGCAGTCCTTACACCCCGGCGGGAGGCGCACGTAACGTAATCATGATGGATTACATGCAGCAGTTGGCTGATGTCGATATTGGCTTTGCGCAGTGGACGCTCTACATGCTGCCGTATACGCTAAGCATGGTGGGCGTGCTTACTGTGCTGCTCCCTATGATTTTTCCTCCCGAGATTACCGACTTACGCACTGCCGTCGAGTCGTTGCGCATGGAGGTAAAAGAGCGCCCGTTCGGACTGGATCAGATGATCATATTGGCCGTGTTTGCCATTACCATCGTGCTCTGGCTGGTTGTAGGTGACTTGTACGGCATCGGCGTTATCGCAGTGGGGGCAGCGGCTATACTACTGGTCTTAGGAGTGGTAGAGTGGCGCAACTACCAGCGCGATGTAGACTGGGGCGTGCTTATGATTTACATAGGGGCCATCTCGCTCGGGGGGTATGCTGCCGAAACCGGCGCCGCTGCCTGGATTGCTGACACGTTTCTTGCACTCATCCAGGGTGTGGGCCTGGGCGAAGGCAACACCCTGGTGCTTGTGGTGTCGGTGCTGGTAACAGGGCTCACCTCGGCCATGAGCGCGGGAGCGACGGCCAGCGTGATGGGGCCCATTGTTCTTGAGATGGGCACACAGGCCGCTGTTCCCGCTATCGTAATTGGACTGACGACCGCCCTGTCGGCCTCCTTCGGGTTCATGCTTATCGTGTCTACGCCCGGCAATGCGATCATCTACGCCTCGGGCTACCTGTCGGTCTCTGACTTTCTGCGCGCAGGCGTATGGGCCATGTGTGCTGCATTTGGCGTGTTCCTTCTTATGCTTCTTCTGTACTGGCCGTTCTTGCTTTGACGCGCACCGACTCGCTGTGGGCAGGGCCGTCCTGCTCGTGTCTCTTTTTCTAACTGACCCCCACCGGAACGAATGCGTATTCTGATCTGCTCAGACGGCAGCAAGTGGGCACAAAAATCGGCCCGCTTTGCCCTCCAGCTGTTTCGTGACGCGACCCACGAGATTACTATTCTCGTCTTTAAGCAGCGCCCCCGAGACCTGAACGCGGCGCAAAAGTCTATGGTACGCGGCACGCGCGACAAAGAAGACAATGTAGGATCCGACCGATCTTCGAACGTAATCAAGTCCGAACTGCAAGACATTGTCGATGAGGTGCACGTAGACATGCATAAAGAAGTGGTATGGCAGCACGAAGAGGGCAACATGGCCAACCACTTACTCAACGTTGCAAAGGACTACGAGCTGGTGTGCCTGGGTGGTGCCGGGAAGGGGGGATTTTCGCGCCACATGCTCGGCATGATCGTCGACGATGTTGTGATGCAGGGCGAGGGCAACCTCATGGTCACCAAAACAGACGATGCCCAGTGCCGTGACATCCTCATCGCATTGCCGCCTGAGGATACCGACGACGAAAACATGGCCCACTACCTGGGGCGTCTGTTTCAGGGTAGCGATGCCGCAATCACCGTTAACATTATGTGGAGCGATCTGCCCCATCGCTTCGAGGGCTACCTCGATGCTGCCGTCGGGCAGCGCATGAAGCGCATGGTCGACGAAGACCTGTTTCCCGACAAGCGCGACCGCCTCAACAGCATCACACGTATCATTAGCTCGTATGGGCTGGAGTGCAAGGCTGCGTTTCAGGACTACAAGTCGATGAGCGATCTCGTTGACGACGCTAAGCCCAGTAGCTACGACCTGGTGGTGGTGCGTCCGCCTGCGCCTGGCGATGGTTTCTTACAGCAGCTGGAGCCCAACAAGCAGAGCCTCAACCTGATGCGCAAAAGCGCTTCCGCATCACACGTACAACGAAGAAACCGGCTCGTATTAGACGCGATGCCCGGCCCCGCTCTCTTGCGGGCACCGGGGTTGCCCTGCGTCTGATACAAGCCGATCCTTGCCGGACCAGCCTATTTCGGTTTACCTGGTTCGGTGGGCAGCACGCCTGCCGCACTACGACGTAGCCAGTTCGGTCGTCACGTGCTCTTTCGTCTTCTTGAAGTTCAGTTCGGGCCAGTCGTCCATCATGCGCTCCAGGCGCCACGTGCTCAGGCCCAGATACGCCAGCGCGCCACTCGCATCGCGAAAGAGATTGCTGATCTCATCGGATTCGTACGCCTCAACAATCGTCGGGTCGCCCTCAATCCACCGGCAGCAGGTGTAGTTGATGCCCGAGAGCCGCGCATCCACGTTGTACTCGTCTTCGAGCCGCGCCAGCACCACGTCGAACTGCAGCTCGCCCACCGCGCCTAAGATGTAGTCGTTGCCGCGTAGCGGACGAAACACCTGGATGGCGCCTTCTTCGCTAAGCTGCGTAAGGCCCTTGCCCAGGTGCTTGGCCCGGAACGGATCCTCAAGGTGCACCTTGCGGAAGTGCTCCGGCGCAAAGCTGGGCACACCGGTAAACTCGACCGGATCGCCCGCGCAGAGCGAGTCGCCAATCTTGAGCGTGCCATGGTTCATGATGCCGATGATATCGCCCGGCCAGGCACGCTCCACGCCTTCGCGGTCTTGCGCCATGAACGCAGTCGCGTTGTTGAGGCGCATGGTATCGCCGCTCTGCGAATGCGTCACGGTCATGCCGCGCTCAAACTGTCCCGAGCACACCCGCACAAACGCCATGCGGTCGTGGTGGCGCGGGTCCATGTTCGCCTGAATCTTGAACACCACGCCCGAGAACGCCTCTTCGTTGGGGTCGACAGTGCGCGTGGTTGTGGGACGCGGCTGCGGCGGCGGGGCAATGTCCACAAACGTGTCGAGCATATCGCCCACGCCAAAGTTGCTGAGGGCGCTGCCAAAGAACACCGGCGTCTGAATGCCGTCGCGGTAGCGCTCCAGGTTCAGGCTGTCGCCAGCTTCGCGCACGAGCTCGATGTCAAAGCGCAGCTCGTCGGCCTGCTCGCCCAGGATGTCGTCGAGGCGCTCGTCGTCGAGGCTGTCGATGGCCAGGCGTTCGTGCTCGCCCTGCATATCGGCGTGGGAGAAGAGGTGCAGCTCGTCCTCGTACAGATTGTACGTGCCGCGAAAGCGATCGCCCATGCCGATGGGCCACGACAGCGGCACGGTCTCCAGCGCCAGCGTCTCCTCGATATCGGACAGGATCTCCAGCGGCGGCAGCCCAAAGCGGTCCAGCTTGTTCACGAACGTGATGATGGGGATGTCGCGCAGGCGGCAGACCTCCATCAGCTTGCGGGTCTGCTCCTCGACGCCGCTGGCCACATCGAGCACCATAATCACACTGTCAACGGCGGTGAGCACGCGGTAGGTGTCTTCCGAGAAGTCGCGGTGCCCCGGCGTGTCGAGCAGGTTCAGCGCAAAGCCGCGATGCTTAAACTGCATGACCGACGATGTGACCGAGATGCCACGCTCCTGCTCCATCGACATCCAGTCGCTGCGCGCGTGGCGATTCGCCTTGCGCGCCTTGATCTCGCCCGCCTCGTGAATCGCGCCGCCTTTCAGTAGCAGCTTTTCGGTAAGCGTGGTCTTCCCCGCATCGGGGTGACTAATGATGGCAAAGGTGCGTCGGCGATCGACCTCATCGCGATGGTTGCGGCGCGCAGTTTCAGAATCCACAGTAACAGGCTGGTTGTGCACAGGATACGGCAACAGAGCGCTGTC
>CAZBTM010000082.1:0-1283 GCA_964494425.1 uncultured Rhodothermales bacterium
GTCTTGATCCTGCAACAACGCTTCGGGATGAGTGAGCGCCTGGCCTCACAAGACAACCGGGCCGGCCCTTGGCTCTGCGTTCCTTTGCGCTGTGCGGTAGCGCGCATCTGCTGTGCGATAACGCACACAGGCAAATGCACCGCTTGCGCCGAATAGAGCGCGCACGGGGCGTATGGGGAGATTCGCGCGACTGGCACACCCGTTGCGAATGTAGTTAACAGCGCGCACAAACAGAGCCTCTCAGCGCTTTTTGGCTCGCATACACTCGTAGCGCGTCCTGATATTCACTCCGCATGTTTCTCCGAGGTCGACTATGAACAATGCTCCTGCTACTCTGAAGACCGTTTTTTCTATTGCGGTTTACCTACTAACGAGTGTCGCGCTCACGGTGGCGCAGCCGCTTTCTCCAGACGCTGCGGTGCCCTGCGATACGGCTATCAGCTCGAACATCCCGCTGAACCCTGATGGAGACGCGGCAGCCGTCTGCGCGCAGCGCACGTACGAGATTCCTGCCACCGAGGTGCTCGCGCTGCGCCAGGAAAATTACGACACCATTGAGGTAGAAGCCTGGAGCGGCGGCACCATCCAGGTGGAAACAATTGTTGTAGCCCGGCGCGCTACCGAAGAGGAAGCGCGGTCCGATCTTGCACGCATCACATTGAATCAGGCGGATACCAAGGCAACGTCGCCCCGGCTATTTGCCACAGGCCCCGACAGCGATGCGCCCGGTTGGTGGTCGGTGCGGTATCGTCTACGCGTACCTGCTCAAACGACGCTGGACATCAGCTCCAAAAATGGAAGCATCGCCGTCCGCGATGTGATAGGAGCGCATCAGTTGCGGTCAGAAAATGGGAGTCTTACGTACCGTCTGCCAACAGATGCCGGAGCGCGTCTGCGGGCCGAAACGGAGAACGGCATCATCGAAACGACCTTCCCGGTGTCCACCCAGGGCACAATCAATACGCGTCACCTGGAAATTGTGGTTGGCGAGGGGGGACCTGAAACCCTTCTGGCAACGAGAAACGGCGACGTAACTATCCAACGTGTCGAATAGAGGCAGCACGCTTCGTTCCCCATCGTTCTATCTGCACCACCGCATACGCGAGGAAGCCTATGTTTCGCAATTACCTGACCACCGCCCTGCGCACGCTGCGTCGTCGTCCAGGCTTCACAGCACTTAACGTAATTGGGTTGGCGCTTGGGCTGGCCTGCTGTCTCTCGATCGGGCTGTACGTACACCACGAGCTGAGTTACGACCAGCATTATGCCGAAGCCGATCGGAT
>CAZBTM010000082.1:1293-3545 GCA_964494425.1 uncultured Rhodothermales bacterium
GGATTCACCGTGTCATCCAAAACACCGACGACGGCGGCACGGCCTGGGTGGGCGGAGCCATGGCGCCGCTGTTAGCTGAGGACTTCCCGCAGATCGAGAAGATTGTACGGTTCCATCGCACCAATACGTCCGTGCGTCGGCCTGGTGAGCAGCAGATTGTGGAAGAGCCCAATTTCATCTACGCGGACTCCTCCGCGTTCGACGTGTTCGACTTCCCGCTCGTGCAGGGCAATCCGGAAACAGCGCTTGCCCGCCCGAACACGGTCGTGCTTACCGAGGAAGCCGCCACCCGGCACTTCGGCGATGCCGACCCGATGGGCCAGCCGCTCATTGCCGGCGACCGCGAACTGACCGTGACCGGCGTGATAGCCGATCTGCCATCCATAACCCACATGGCCATCGACATGATGACGTCGCTCGCCACGTTTAAGCTCAACGTGTGGGGCAGCGCCGATCCCAGCTTTACCAGCTTCTGGTGGCCAAGCACGTACACGTACGTCTTGCTGGAAGAGAGCGCTTCGGAAGCGGCGCTCGCCGAGCAACTGCCCGCTTTTATTCAGCGCCACCGCGATCCGACAGCCGCCGCCGCGTATATCCCCGATCTGCAGCCGCTCACCGACATTCACCTGCGCGCCGATCAGTCGGGCGATTGGACGACCGGCGGCAACATGGCCACGGTCATTCTTTTCGGAGGCATTGCCATATTCATCCTGCTCCTGGCGTGCGTCAACTTCATGAATCTGGCCACCGCGCGAGCCGCTGAGCGGGCCAACGAGGTGGGCGTGCGCAAGGCGATGGGGGCCGGGCGCGGACAACTCATGGGCCAGTTTTTTTGGCGAAGCGCTGCTGCTTAGCGGCGGCTCAGCGCTTCTATCCATCGGCATCACCGCAGCGGCGCTGCCAACCTTTCGCAACCTGGCAGCCCGCGAGTTGGCGTGGCCCGCGCTGGGCGATCCGTTCTGGGCCGTGGTGGTAGCGGTTGTGAGCCTTACGGGACTCGTGGCGGGCAGCTACCCGGCGCTGTACCTGTCGCGCTTTCAGGCCGCGGAGGTGCTCAAGCAACAGGGCCGCACGCGCGTTGGCGGGGCCGCGTGGCTGCGGCGCGGGCTGGTGGTCTTCCAGTTTGCGGTGTCGGTCGCGCTCATCGCGGGAACGGCCATCGCGTACCAGCAGCTCGACTACCTGCAAACCGCCGACCTGGGCTTCGACAAAGACGCCCTCGTCACGGTAGACATCAACGGCGGCGGGCAGATAGACGCGATGATTCAGCAGCTTGAGCGGACGCCGGGCGTGCAGGCAGTGACAGTAGCATCTGGAACGCCAGGTATCGGAGGCATCGGCAACCCGCGCATCGAGCTGGCGCCCTTCACGCCGCCCGAGCAGCTGGAGCAGGCCGGCACACGCATGCAGCATCAGACCGTGGGCTTTAGTTACTTTGAGATGCTGGGTGTTGAGGTCCTTGCCGGGCGCACTTTCTCTGAAGAACGGCCCGCCGACCTTGGGCAGGCCATCGACACGCCGAATGAGTTCGGCAACACGTCATACGACGGGCGGGCTTTCGTGATCAACCGAGCCATGACCGAGGCGCAGGGCTGGATGCCCAACGAGGCGATCGGCAAAGCGATACGCGCCTTCTCATACGAGAATGGAAACACGTACATGGACCACCGCGGAGAGATCATCGGTGTGGTAGAAAATTACCATGCCCAGCCGCTTTATGAGGAAATCGAGCCCATGATCTTCGAAGCTTCGGTCTTCCCCAGCGACGATGGGGCGTACGTGAACGCGGCGCTGTATCTGGTGCAGCTCGCGCCGGGCAGCGCCGCAGCTGCTATCGATCGGCTACAGCAAGCGTGGAACGAGGTACACCCCAATGCGCCGTTCGAGGCATCGTTCGTGGATGCGGAGCTCAACGCCCAGTACCGCGCCGAGCAGCGCCTCGGGCAGCTTATCGGCCTCTTCAGTGGATTGGCCATCATCATTGCATGCCTCGGTCTATTTGGCCTGGCCGCGTACACCGCGCAGCAGCGCACGCAGGAGATCGGCATCCGCAAGGCGCTTGGGGCTTCGCTTGGCGGGCTGGTCGTGAATCTGTCTCGCGAGTTCATTGCGCTCGTCGGTGTAGCCATCCTCGTGGCCGCACCGCTGGCCTACGTCGGCATGCAGCAGTGGCTGCAGACGTTCGCCTATCGGATTGATGTGGGCGTCGGTACGCTCATCGCGGCAGGCGCCGTGGCGCTTGTCATTGCACT
>CAZBTM010000082.1:3555-5084 GCA_964494425.1 uncultured Rhodothermales bacterium
TCGGGGCCTCGCGGGCCTATTACGCCCTGGTGCGCCAGCGCCTGCGCGACCTGCGCACCGGCCGGCTGGAGGGTCAGTTGACCCTGGACGGGTTCCTGGACCGCCGCCTGGGGCCGGCCATGGCGACCTGTGAATCGGCGGCCGAGCGCCAGGAGACCCTGGCCGAACGCGCGGCGCGCATCGACCCGGCCACGGCGCTACGAAGTGAGTAAGTCGTTGTCTACTAACCTTCTCCGTTGTTATGGATCAGGATGTGTATCCCTATTCCCATGCCCGCTGGCGATGAAACGCTGGAGCTGGAAGTTACTGTTGGTAGCACAACGCATCTCATGCAGTATCGCATCGAGACGCTGCAGTGGGGCCCCGACGTAGCGCCCGATGCGCGGTTCGCCTGGCTCCAGCAGTTCATTCAGGGATATGACCCGGAATGGACACTCGTCCAGATTGGCGCGCCGGGCGAGGGTGTGGTGCCCAACGTTCCGCCAGCGCCGTACGTCGCCTGGCCGCCTGATGAGGACCATAGCGATTCTGATTCGAAGCCACCACTGCACTGACAAACTCGCGCACTGCTCTCTGCAGGGCGCGCTCCCTACAACCTTCCACCCCCTGACGCCATGTTTCGCAATTACCTCTTAACCGCCCTGCGCACCCTGCGGCGGCAGCTTGGCTTCACACTGCTCACCATCACTGGGCTGGCGGTGGGTATGGCCGCATGCCTGCTCATCGGGCGCTACGTGGCCGACGCCTGGCGCTTTGATCAATTCCATGAGCATGCCGATCGTGTTGTCCGCATCACCTCGCATCTCAATGTCGATGGCGATCCGATGCACCTCACCACGGCACAGGGTCCGTTGGGACCTACACTCGAAGCCGAAGTGCCCAGTGTTGAGGCCACCGCGCGTTTCATTAGCGGGGGCTATCTGCTGCAGCGTGGTGCAACGCAGGTGCAGGTCGGCGACCTCTTCTACGCCGATCCGTCGCTGTTCGATGTGTTCTCGTTCGAGTTGATACAGGGCGATCCGGCCACGGTACTGAGCGCCCCGAACAGCATTGTGCTGACACCAGCCCTGGCCCAGACGTTTTTTGGAAGCGAGAATCCAGTAGGGAAGACGTTGGAAACAGACGACGGTCCGACATTGACGGTCACCGGCCTGATCGCGGACCCACCCCCGACGTCGCACATCGACTTCCCCGCGCTTGTCTCGATGTCCACGCGGCGTGCATACGATGCAGATCGTTTTGAGAGCTGGAGCCAGTTCTCGTTCTGGACCTACGTGCTGATGCAGCCCGAATCCACGTCCGGGTCCCTTCGCACGCAACTTCCAGGTGTGTTGGAGCGCCATGCGTCGGCGGGCTTTCAGCAGGCGCTCACGTACGAGGTGACGCCGCTGACCGACGTATACCTCGGGGGCGACAGCACATCGCCCGGCCTCTTCCCCATTGGCCTAACGGGCGATCCAACTGCGCTGCGCATCTTTCTGGCGGTAGCCATTTTCATCTTGTTGATTGCAGGGGTCAACTTCGTGAAC
>CAZBTM010000082.1:5094-10241 GCA_964494425.1 uncultured Rhodothermales bacterium
TGTAGCTGTAGCTGCGCGTCTTGGTTTTTGGCTGGCTGGGTGCTCCCTTGCCGCCACCACCGCCGCGCGAGGATATCACGGCGACATTCTCGGCGAAGTCGGAGGCCCAGATCACCTGTCCGGGAACGCGAACCGTTCCGACGAGGCGCGGCAGCGCGGCGCCTTCCTGCGCGCCCATCACGCGGAAACGATCGACCCGACCAGTCTCGACCGCCGCCCCGCCGGCCTCGCGATGGGGCGGCTCGTCATGGATGCGGTCCCCGGCGATCCGCGCATCATCGAGGGGGCGCTCTTCGCGGCTGGCGTGGTGTCCATCGCCACGACTGTCTGGCACGCGCCGTCGAGCGAGCGCGTGAGGTGGGCGTGCGCAAGACGCTCGGTGCAGCGCGCGGCACTCTTGTCGGCCAGTTCCTCGCGGAGGCTGTGCTAATAGCGTTGATGGCGCTGGTCCTGGCGATACTACTGGCGCGGGCCGCCCTCCCGCTCTTTCACATGCTGGCCGGTACGACGCTGGAAGGCGGGCTCATCCCCAGCACATCCGTCGCCATGGCACTGGGAGTTGCGGCTGTGGGCGTAGGACTGGCAGCAGGGGCGTACCCAGCGCTCGTGCTCGCGGGGTATCAGCCTGTGCGTGTGCTGCGTGGATCGTTCGGTACCTCACGTGAGGGGCAAACGCTACGGAAAGGGCTCGTGGTGGCGCAGTTTGCCATCGCCATCGTGCTCATTGCCAGCACAGGCGTCGTGCAGCAACAACTTAGCTACGTCCAGAACCGCGATTTAGGAATTGCGACGGAGCAGCTTGTTGCCATCAACTTCAACCAAGATGAGGCGGTCAACCAGCAGATTGAGATGGTGAAGCGAGAGATGATGCAGCTCCCCGGCGTGGAAGCGGCAACGGCTTCCGTCTACGTACCCGGTGCAGGACACGACGTAACGGGTTTTGAGGTGGAGGCGCCGGATGGCTCCATGCAAAACACCAAGGCCAACCGGTTCGATGCGGACTTCGACTTTGCCGAGACATACGGCATCGAGACGATCGCTGGACGCACGATCTCTGCGGACTTTGCGACCGATTCGACGCAGGCCGTGATGGTCAACGCGGCGGCAGCGCGGCACTTTGGATACCCGGACCCCGCCGCGGCAGTAGGCAAAAGGGTGCGGCAGGATGATAGCCAGCCGGCACCGTACACCATCGTCGGTGTGGTGGAGGATTTCCACTACGGCTCGCTGCACAAGACCGTCGAGCCGCTCGTGATGGTCCCGACCACGTCCCGCTACACCGGGCCCGCACGGTTTCTCACGCTCCGCGTGCAAACGGAAAACCTGGACGAAACCATGCATGCTGTGCAGGAGCGCTGGGCATCGCTTGCGCCGGACCGCCCGTACGACGCTACCTTTGTAGACCAGTACTTTGCTCAGCTGTACGCGCAAGATCGTCAGTTTGGACACCTCTTCGCCGTGTTCGCGGCCCTGGCTATCGTTGTGGCGTGTCTTGGGCTATTCGGGCTGGCCACGCACACCGTGCAGCAGCGCACGAAAGAAATTGGCATCCGCAAGGCGCTCGGGGCCACCGCCACAAGCCTCGTCGCGCTGCTGTCGAGCGATTTTGCCAAGCTCGTCGGGATTGCGTTTGCTGTGGCTGTGCCCGTCGCCTACCTCGGCATGGGCCGCTGGCTTCAGGGCTTTGCGTATCGGGTTGACCTCGGCGTAGGCGTGTTTATCGGGGCCGGTGTGTTGGCGCTCGTCGTGGCGCTCGGTACCGTCGGTACGCAGGCCTGGCGCGCCGCCCGGCTCGATCCGACCAAGGCGCTGCGCAGCGAATAAATGGGCGGGAGAGCATCTTGCCCATGAGGGTTGAGCGCAGTTGAATGAGCATGTCGATGCGCCGTTGGTGCAAGGCCTCTGCGCCAACAGTGTATGGCAAGTTGTTCAAGAAGTAGAGCAGGCTCAACACCCCAATGCCTATGTTACAATATGCGATACCCTCCCGCGTCTGCTCAATAGTTCAGAATCAAGGTGCACTTCGTCAACGGTTTTTTTTGCCGTACGTGTTGCACTGTGTGCAAGGTCGGACTCATAGAGGGGGATGAGAATAACCGTGCATCCATTTTTCCAAGCCCATGACGATTGACGATTCCTTACCGCAAGGTACCTCGCGGGCTGCGCAAGTGCTTCGCACCGTAACAGCAACGATCAAGCATCATGCGGCGCTCATGCGCCAGGCGCGTGCGCTACACCGCGTCAGTCGGCGTCCGCTGCACCGCGAGCCGGCCACGATGTATTGGATTGATCGCTATCTACGGTTCTACGACTCGAAGCCGCTCTATCGACTCGACGCCAACCACGCGGCGGCTTTTCTGTCGTTTGTGTCGACCAACGATACGTGTGATGAAGCCGAAGACGCCCTCCGGTTCTTTCATGAGCGCGTGCTGCATCGTCCGCTGCCCGATGACTTGACGTATCATGTACGCGCAGCGCAATCCACATCGCCACCGCAGGCTGACGAGGCCCACCAGACGCTCTGGCCCGCGTAGCTGCATGCGCTGCATGCTGTGCTATTCAGACCGAAGCACAACCGGGTTGGTGGTGAAGCTGTAGCGCTCCAACTCGCCGCTGTCTTGGCGATACTCCACGGTAAACTGCGTCTCGGCGGTCGTGTCGGGCGTTTCAGTGAGGACGAGCGCAATCTCGCGGGCAAACTCCGCGGGGCCGCTGAGGAATGTTTCCAGCGGGGCTACGCGCGCCGGGCCGTCGAGGTCGCGCACGGCGATGTCGAAAAGCGGGGCCAGGTTGTCGTCTGTTGCGTAGCCGTCGAAGAGCGGCGTGCTGCTGTAGATGCGAAGGTCGGATACGGTGCCAATGGCTGCGATGGACGGGGGCGTACAGGCGTGCGCAGTGGGAAGGAGCGTCCACGACGCGGGCATTGCGGGGCGCGCTGATGCATCCGGGCCGAGGGTCGCACGGCGAGCGTCAAGCGCCTGCATGTAGATGGTGAAGTGGCCTTCGGTGAGGGTGTCGTCTTCAATTGGAGACAACCGGGGCCATGGATCGGAGGGGTCTTGGGTGGCGGTGAGGACTTGCGAATCAAAGTCGACAACGGGAGATGTGGGGGTCTCGAACGGGCCGCACTCGGAGCCGGTGAGGCCGCAGGCGGGCAGGAGAGCAAGACCGGTCGCAAGAAGACAGGCGGTCAGGAGGGAGCGCATGGCGAGTGGACGTCGGCGCATGGGTATGGTTGCAGAATGAGAGATGGCTCTGCACATAGAGTACACAACTGCCGGACGAGGTGCAACGCGGTGCAGCTGCGCATTGGCAGACGATTGGGCACGCGCCCTTGCATCTCCCCAACTAAACTTCAAACTAAACCGCAATCGGGTTCTGCGATTGGGGGGCGACGTCCTAAAAGTGATGGGCCAGTGCCCGAAAGAAGCGCCGTACGCGGCGTTCGTTGACGCCCAGGTCGCTGTATCCAACGCGGCTGGCGCTGCGGATGTGAAGCACGCTGCCGCCATTTTCGCCCGGACGCACGGCAATATGCACGTCGTCTTTGAAGACCAGAGCCACCCGGTAGACGGCCTGTGCGCTGCGATCGTTGGGGTCGGTAGCGCACGACACGGGATTCAGGTCGGCCAGGGCGGCCAGGGCCGCTTGATAGAGCCGGGAGGGCGAGGCCTCGAACGCGCGCTGGGTGCGCTCGCAGTTGGGCGTATCGGGGCACGGAGGCACAGGCGGGGCAGCAGGCACGATATTTTGGGAGACCTGAGGGGAGGCGGGCGCCTTCGCAGACGCGTGGGTTACGGGGTTTGTGAGGTGGAGGCGTTCGCGGCGGGGGCGTCCTCCCCCAGGCCGCGCTGCTCATTGTACTTGGATGGGCATTTCACCAGAATGTGGTCGGCCACGAAGCCATCTTCGCCGGGGTAGCCCTCGATGACAAGCTGCTCGGCCTCTTCGAAGTTGGCGGGTTTGGGGTCGTTGTAGTGGACGGTGCGCACCGTACCGCTTTCGTCGCGCATCTGAAAGGTAAACTGGTTGCGCTCAATGTCGTAGTGCGTGGGGGCGTCTTCGACCCAGGTGCCCACGACATGTGCTTTGGCGCCGCTGGCTTCGGCTTCTGCAAAGCCCATGTAGCCACCAACTTGGCTGCCGAAGTTGAAGAACAGCAGGGCCCCAAAGCCCAGCATAAGTGCAAAACCGATAATCTTTTTAGGACGCATGGGAAGGGGAGGTCGTCAAAGAGAGTCAAACAAGGGGGAAGCCCCCATTAGGCGTCGCCATTTGAAAGCGAATCGTCGAGGCGGCGTTCCAGCGCATCGATTTTTTGGTCGGTGCGGTAGATATATGTCATGATACCGATCCACACGATGACGAGTACAGCCACGACGACGTAGATTTTGCCATCGGCTGTAAAGACGCGCTCCAGCGCATCGGGCTGGGCGGTGGGCGTGGTGGTTTGCGCCCACGCCGAGTCGTAGGCCGCCGAGTCGGCCACGGTCGAATCCGTCTGAGGCTCAAAGGCGTGAATCGTCATGCGTGGGCGGTACAGGTCAAGGGAGAAACAGGGGCGCGTGTGGGGGGGCGGCGAGCAGGGGGGCGGGTCAACGTATGGACGAGAGCAGTCCGGAGGCGCGCTCGCGCCACGCAATGACGGCCAGGCGGACGCGTTGCGTGTACAGCATCCAGAAGAGTCCAAGGAACGCAAGCACTGAGGGGTAGAAGATCCACCGCATGGAAGGCGCCAGGTCGGTCTGTGAGAGTGCGGGGCTGCCCTCGGCGCCAGGGTGGAGGCTGGTCATCTGCCGCGGCAAGATGTACAGCAGAAACGGCACCGTGGCGAACGCAAACAGGTTGTACACGGCGGCCAGGCGCCCGCGCGTGGCATCCGATTCGATGCTATCGCGCAGCACAAAGTAGGCGGCGTAGATGAGCATGAGCACGGCGGCCATGCTCTGCTTGGGGTCCCAGTTCCACCACTTGCCGGTGCCCTCGTACCAGGTAAAGCGTGCCCACACCATGCCGGTAATGAGTCCCAGCACGCCAAACACGATGGCCAGGCGCGCCGCCTCGCGGGCGCGAATGTCGCGCACTACGTTGCCTGTACGCAGATACTGCATTGAGTGGTAGGCCGATACGAGCGTTGCGCCCATCAG
>CAZBTM010000082.1:10251-11577 GCA_964494425.1 uncultured Rhodothermales bacterium
ATTCCGCTGGCAGCTTGGTAGGCATCCAAGGCGGCTCCGGCAGACTCCTTGCGGGTGTCTCCGGTTTGGAACTCGGAAAGGTAACGGTGGTAATCACCCTTCATCTTGTAATAAAAGACTTTGGCCTCCTCCGAAGTAGAGTTAGCAATGAGCGACTCTTCGATGATGCTAAGGCGCGGAATATCGCGCAGAAACCCAGCCACAATCACGGCGCTGATGGTCAGAAACACCAGGGCCTGAACCACACGGTACAGCGGAGGGCGGCCAATAAGAGCAGGGGGCGTCGCCATAAAATGCTACAATGCAATGAGCAATCTACGTTGTTCTGGTACGCCCCCGTTACGGGTGTATTCCCATTGTACTGGTGAATTCAGGACAAAAGGGAGCAGGGGGTGCGTAGCTACCATGTTCTACTATTCTTTCGAATCCGTCCTTGTTGCTATGGTACCTCGACTCCTACTCCTTTTGCTCACCGTAAGTCTCCTGAGCACGACCGGATGCACCAACGACGCCTCCACACCCTCTGATAGCACGCGCGCCACCGCAGCCGATACATCGTCTGCCGACTCCGGCACCGTGCTCATTGCCGATAAGACTGACGACTTGCTTTACTTTGTAGACCGTGCCACACGCAGCGTAGAAGACAGCATTGCGGTGGGACGCGGTCCGCACGAGGTGGCGGTGCATCCCTTTGATCCGGTGGCGTACGTGGCCAACTACGAGGGCGAAGGCAGCATCTCGAT
The DNA here is from genome assembly GCA_964494425.1 of uncultured Rhodothermales bacterium. Taxonomy (GTDB): domain Bacteria; phylum Bacteroidota; class Rhodothermia; order Rhodothermales; family Salinibacteraceae; genus Longimonas. The sequence goes on from CAZBTM010000082.1 coordinate 10,995, forward strand.
CATCGATCTGGAGACACGCACCGAGCGCGAGCGGGTCATGCTGGAGCCCGGCAGTCGTCCGCATGGCATTCAGGTGGATGCGGCTGGAACCGCTGTGTACGTGACCGCGGAGGGGCTGCAAGCGGTGCTGGAGCTGGACCCGCAGACCGGCGCGGTGAAGCGCACAATGAGCACCAGCCAGGAGGGTACGCACATGCTGGCACTGGGGAGCGCGCACATCTACACGGCGAACATCGGCAGCGGCACGGCTACTGCGCTGAACCGGGAAGCGGGCAATGTGGATGTGCACATCGCTACGGGCGAGGGGGCCGAGGGGATCGCTCTGACGTCCGATGAAGGCGAGGTGTGGGTGTCAAACCGAGCTGACGACACCGTATCGATTATCGATCCCGAGACGCTGGCGGTCGTCGACTCGTTTAGGGTTGAGGGCTTTCCGCTGCGCATCTACATGACTCCCAACGGCGACACGGCGCTGCTGGCGTGTGCGCAGGCCAATGAGGTGGCGCTCGTGGATGTGGCCACACGCGCAGTGATCGCGCGGCTGCCGACTGGCGATACGCCCGTGGGCATCCAGATTACACCC
>CAZBTM010000083.1:0-8925 GCA_964494425.1 uncultured Rhodothermales bacterium
GAAGGGGCACGACCGCGTGCTGCGGGCGCTTCCGCACCTGCCCGACACCGCACAGCTCCTGTTCGTGGGCGCGCCGTCGGACGGGGAGGGGCGCTTTGCCAGCGAGCTCCGGGCCGATGCGGAGGCGCTGGGCGTGGCCGAACGCGTGTGCATCACCGGATACGTGGACGAGTCGACGCTGAACCGGTATCTGGCGGCCACCGATGTGGCGGTGTGCCCATTTCGAGAGGCAGCGGCCTCCGGCTCGCTATCGACGTGGATTGCGGCGGGGCGTCCGCTGGTGGTGTCGGATCTGCCGCTGTTTGCGCCGTATCAGGCGGCGGCGCCTGAAGCGGTGCATATTGTTGCAGATGCCGACAATGGGCCCGCATGGGCGGATGCAATGCGGGCCCAGATTACAGCCGCCTCTACCGGGACAGTTTCTGCTGATGCGTTACGGAACCTGCAGGCGCGGCTGGCGCTTCCCACAATCATCCAGCGGCACATGCGCTGGTATACTCGTGCAGCATCGGTCTTGTGAGATCGGACTTATGAGCCCCTGTTGCCGCGCCATTGCCTTTGCTAACTCGTATCGCTTCGCCTGTGGACTCCTCCGACTCTGCGTCGAGCTATCCGGTCTTTTGGGAGCGCCTAAAATCCATCTTTGAGCTGCGCCAGGTGCCGTCAACCTCCGACGGAACGGCGCTCTCCATCTGCATCCTGATTGCGCTGGTGCTGTGGGCGGCACTCACACTGCAAGAGGTCCGCACCGTGACATTTGATGTGCCGACCGAGCTGGTAAATGTGCCCGAGGACCAGGCGCTGGTGTCTGAGCCGCCCGATCATGTGAGCGTGCAGGTGACGGGCGAGGTCATCCAATTGCTGTATCTGTACGCCAACCCGCCGCGAGCGCCCATTGACGCCCGCAATAGCGAGGTGAGCATTGAAGATGTGCTGGGCCTGGCCGGAAGCAACATCAGTATCGATGCGGTGACGCCACGTAGCGTGAACGTGCCGCTGGAGGCGCGGGTTGAGCGCTCGGTTCCGGTGGCCTCGCGCGTGCAGATCAACCTTGAAGACGGATATGAACTGCTGGCCACGCCCACCCTCTTTCCCGATTCGGTGCGCGTGTCGGGCGCCGAGTCGATCGTCGGCGCGCTCGATCAGTGGCCTACCGCCTCGCGTCGTCTTGAAAGCTTTCGGGATTCCGTGCAAATTCAAGTTCCACTGGCAGATACGTTGAATCCCTTAGTCAGCCGATCAGTGGATAATGTCTCCTTTAAAGCGCAAGCCGGGCGGTTTGCCGAGGAAACCCGCGAGCTGTTTGTGGAAGTGACCGGTGTGCCGCCCGGGCAAAACCTGGTGGCGCTCGATCCGCCTATGGTGCGGGTGCGCTACCGCGTGCTCTTCGACGAGATGTTTGAGGCGCGCCGGGCCGATGACTTTGCGGCGGTGGTAAACTACGACCAGATTCGCCGCGACACGACCGGACGCGTAGAGCCTCGCATCCATGTGCCCGCGGGGCTTACCATCCGCGACCCCGAGCCCATGCCGCCCCAGCTGCGCTACTTTACACTGATGTCGTCTGAGTCTCAATAGCCGAGTCGTTATCCGCGTATGCTGTACCTGGTCCTTGCCATCCTCTGTAGCGTTACCATTGGCGTCCTCTTTAAGTACACAGGGCAGCAGGGCATCGACCGGGTGGCCCTTCTCACGATCAACTACGTGGCCGCGGTAGGCGTAGGCGTGGTGCTCTTTGCAACCGGCGGAAGTGTTGTGGAGGGAGATCTAAGCCTGTCTGCCGGGATGCTGGGGCTCAGTGCCTTCGTGGGTGTACTTCTCATCGCCGGATTCTTTCTCTTGTCATTGGCAACCGATCTGGCCGGAATGTCGCTTGCGCTGGGCGTGTGGCGCGTGTCGGTGGTGCTGCCGTTTCTGGCGTCGTGGGTCATCTGGGCCGAGCCGCCGTCGGGGTGGCAGGGCGCAGGCATGGCGCTGGCCGCCATTGCGTTCTTCCTGATTGCACAGCAATCGCCTTCGAACGCGGCCCGTGAGGAAGAGACGGCTTCGGTGCCCCCAACGGCCTCTGCAGAGGCTGACTCGGATGCGGTGTCGACTGCTCCGGCGCCTGTGCAGACCGTGGCTGAAGAAGCGCCGACTGTGGCCTCGTTTGGTGTGCTGCTGCTGCTCTTTCTGTCGAGCGGGGCCATCGACATCTCACTGAAGACGTTTTCGGAAACCTACAATGCGGCCCAGGGCGAACAGGCCTTCTTTCTGCTTCTCTCGTTTGGGATGGCCGGGTTGGTTGGGCTGGTGCCAGTGCTTACCAAGGGGCTGCGGCACCGCGAATGGCCGACCGCTGCTGCGTATGGGTGGGGGACCGTGTTGGGCATCGTAAACTACGGCTCGCTGGAGTTTCTGCTGCGTGCGCTGGGCGTCTTTCCGGGCACCGTCGTTTTCCCTGTAAACCATCTGGCGATTGTGCTGCTGGGGGCCGTGGTGGGCGTCTTCATCTTTGGCGAGTACCTGTCACGCATCAATCGGTGGGGCATTGCGTTGGCGACCGTGGCACTTGTTCTCCTCATGATGTAGCACTCTGGGCATGAAGCAACGCGTGATAGGCGGTCTGCTGGCGGTGGCGCTCATTACGTTGGGCGTGGGGCTGGCGTGGTGGGTGCGGGGCCCCTCTGAGGCTGAGATCCAGCGCGCGGTTGTGTCGACTGTACAGCAAGAAACGCCCTCGGCCTTCCTGGTAACAGGCATCTTGTCGATGCAGGTGGAAGAGCGCGTCGCCTACACCGAGAGCGTCGCCCCCGAGTTCTACCAGACGCTACGTCGCTACGGCATGGCACCGGGTGTAGACCTAGTAACAGCGGAGGCCCAGGTCCGCGTCACCGGCCGCGTAACGTACGGCTTCTCGGTGTATGATCTGACGTCCGATCGTATCACCAAGCGGCGCGACGGCACCGTCCATGTGCAGGTGCCGCCGTTGCAGGTGCAGTCTGTGGCTCCCGACCTGGAGACGCTGGAGGTACGCACCGAAAGCCGGGGCTGGCTGCAGGTGTTTTCGGGGGATATGGAGAGCATCGCGCGCGACGAGGCTATGGCGGGCGTGCAACAGGCGCTGCGCCAACAGGCCGAGCAGCGCATCCGCGAGGGGGCGCAGGCTCGCGCAAACACGCAAGATGCCCTCAGAGCGATGCTCACACCCTCGCTCCGCGTGGCTGGACTCGCGCAGCCCCAGTTGACCTTCGACTTTGAGAACGACGCTCCTGCGGGTCCTGTGCTCCGCGCCCCCGAAGAGTAATACCGTCTGCGCCGAATCATAGAGCAGGTAGCTGAAGTCTGTGGACGGTGCCTCCCGTTCCGTATCGCCGGGGACGCAAACGGTGCCGAGAGCGGTCGGTACAGGTTGCTCCGTTTGCCTCATCAGCCCCGCCGGAGACGTCCGCGCCGGGGGCGCTCCCAGTCTCCGGCTACAGATCTGGTTTTTCCATCACTTTGTATTGAGCCACTACCAAGATTGTAGACGCACAGCACATTGAGGAAAACATCAAACGAGAGTACGACCTTACGAAGATGGAGCAGAAGAGGCCGCATCACGCGTCGTCGCCGTCGCTTGGCGACACCTCCACGTCGACCGAGTCGAGCAGCGACTGGCCGCCTGGCACGTTGCGGAGCGTTTCGATGAGGCGGTCGGCGTCTTCGTTGCCCTGAAGGCCTTGCATGACCTCCCGGATTACCGGCATCAGCAGGCCCACGTTGAGCACCGTGCCCATAACATCGCCCGTGATCGAGCTGGAGCGTCCCTGCGCGCCATCGCCACTGGGCTGTGCGGACAGCGACGGGCTGCCCTCCAGGCCATTGACGTTGAGCACACGGATGCTGTCGATCTGCTCGGCGGGCTGCACGAGCTTCTCGACGAGTTCGGGCAGCTGCGGAATGAGCTGCTCCAGGCTCTGCGCCAGAATGACCTGTTGCTGGATGGCGTTCTCGGCGTCGAGCTCGGCGCGGCGGACCTCTGCCTCGGCGAGTCCTACCGTTTTTACGGCGAGGGCCTTCTTCTCGGCGGCATCGGCGTCGAGTTGGGCAGCTTCGAGGTTAGCTTCGGCCACGGTGCGGATTTCGTACGCCTGCACGTCGGCCTCTACCTGACGCTCTTGGCGCTCGACCTCGGCATCCTGCTCGGCTTCAATCACTTCGATCTGCTTCGTTCGATTGGCGCGCTCCACGGCTCGAACGGTCTCCTTCTGCTCGTCGGCCCGGACGAATTCGGCCTCTTGCAGCGCCGTCTCCTCCAGCTTGGTGAGCTTGGTTTTCTGCGTTTCCGCCTCGGCGGCTTCGCGGTTGATGCGCGCGATTTCAATGTCTTGCTGCTTCTCTTCGTTGGCCAGCGACACGGCCCGCTCGCGGCGTACCTTGGCGCTTTCGATCTCCTCCTGTTTCTGCTCCTTTGCCAGTGACACGGCGCGCTCGCGTTTGATCTCGGCCTCTGTTACCTCCTGCTCGCGCTCCTCTTCGGCCACGCGAACGCGGCGCTCGGTGCGGATCCGTGCCTCTTCGGCGACCTGCTGCTGCTCGGCCTCGGTCTTTTGGGTCTGCGCGTGCTCGGTCGACTCGGCCTCGCGAATCTCGCGTTCTTGCTTCGCCTCGCGCTCTTTGATGTCTTGCTCAATTGAGAGCTGTCGGACCTGCGCCTCACGGTCCTGCTCGGCAATCGTCACTTCTTTTTGGCGGAGGCGCTGGTTGGCGCTCTCCACCTCTGAGGAGGTCCGCTCGGCGATCTCCTTGCGACCGCGCGCATCGAGAACATTGTCTTCGTTGTGCATCTCCAGCGGCAGCTGCTCCAGATACTGGATGGCCACATCGTCGAGCTTGTAGCCGTTGAGCACAATCTCCTGATCGCCATCCTCGCCCAGCGCGGCCAAAATCTCATCGCGGAACGCGCGGCGGTTATGGTAGAGCTGGTCGAACTGTAGCTTCGCTCCGGCGGTTTTCAGGGCGTCGGCGAATTTTGCCTCGAACAGTTCGCGCAGGATGGCAATGTTGGACGCCCGATCGCAGCCAATGGTGGCAGCCACATGCTGAATGTCGTCCTCCATCGGGTTGATCTTGATGTAGAAGTCGACCTCCACCTCGGCACGGATGCCATCGGCACAGGACAGGCTCTCGTGCTCGCGCCGCACGATCCGTACTGTTTTTACGGTGAGGTCGAGCGTGTCGACGCGGTGAATGAGTGGAATGACGAAGGCGGAGCTGAGCGACACGCCGGGCGTGGCGAGTCCGAAGCCGGTTTTTACAAGTGCCTCTCCCGCCTCGGCTTTGACGAAGAACTTGCTGATCATGCTGAACAGCACTAATGCGAAGACCAGCAAGCCAATGCTGCCGAAAAGGAGAAGTGTAACAGTTGATGCGCCCATTAGAGCGGTGAAGTCGTGTTAGAAGAAAACGATGGGGGTGAGAGGAGCCGGGAAAGGTCCAGAAGAAAATCAGCCGGCGGCGTTACAGGCGGTCGAGATCGTTGTCGTTGAGGGGCGCAACGTAATAAAAGTTACGCTCCGGATCGTAATCGTACAGCAGCACCCGGTCGCCATAGTTGAGGTCGAGGTCGTTATCATTGTCATCGGCACGCACACTGACCTCCACGCGACCGCGTCCCTTCATGCGGACGGTAGCCGAGCCAAATGTAGGAGTGACCCGCTGTGTGGAGAGCACGCCTACCGTTCCAACCAACTCGCTGGCTCCTTTGGCAACGCCGTAGTCCTGAAACAGCGGCTGTAGCAGACGCGACGTAGGGGCTGTAATGAGCACGGCCGCTGCTCCAGCAGGCAGAGCCAGCACGAGCGAGGTTGCGAGTCCGGTGCCCACCATGCTCGACACGGTCGATCCCAGCAGGCTAACGAGCAGCAGCCCAACCCAGCCAAAGCTGAAGCAGAACAGAATCAGAAAAAGGGAGAGCGGGATCATGCCAAACCCGAGCGTCTGAAGCACTCCGCCGCCCCCGGCATCGGCATCCAGGTCCACATCGGCGTCGAGGTCGACCTCGGTATCCAGGTTTACATCGACATCGAACCCGTCCAGGTCAAAAAGACCCAGCAGGGCAAGACCGCTAAAGGCACATGCCAGGAGTAGTGGGATTGTGAAGATAAGCAGTGCAGGCTTGAAAAGCGCCGTCGCGTCCATGCACGGGAAGCGGGGATGTATATGTGTAATGCGGTATAAAAATTACCTAAGCAGGTGGGAAAAACGCAAGTGTGAAGGCGCAGTGCCTCCGTATCGACGAAACGAGACCGCCTCAGCCGTATGCTCCAGCGCCTGTCGATAGCAGGACGCTCAAAACAAGGACTTGACAGGGAGCCGCCCAGGGTGCGTATATGATAAACCGCAAATAAAGATAGCTGTTAGATCGCAAGTGACGCCTCCCAAGCAGTCATCTCGGACAAGGCGCTCTCGGCGCCGCTGATCCAGGATCTATTCGTCTCTCTGATAACGCCAATCACCTCAGGATGAGCGACTACCCAAATAAAAAATGCTAAGATTCGAATCGGGCGATGCACCGATCTTGTCGCCTCCCCACCGTTTTCAAATAATTCTGAAACTGCATCCCGGACGCGGATGTAGATTTTGTGCTACTACCTTTGCACCAATTGCTTCTGTCTATGGGCCTATTTGCCCGCGAAGAGGTTACCATTTTGGACACGCCCTACGGCATGTTTACCTCGAACGGGCTATGGTTTCATGTGCGAGAGGACGATGTGCGCACCTATGCGGCCGGTGTGTTGGAGCATGTATCGCTTGAAACGCTCGTGACATACGCAGGCCGGTGGATCTACTCGCCGCAGACGCTGGCGGTGTGGCTCCTGCCGATACTGCTGCTGATGCTGGGTCCTGTTCCGGCATTTGCCTGCATGCTCGGGGCCTATCTGGGCTGGAAGACGTTCTGTCCGGCCGTTGTAAGCTGGAGGATCATGGGCGTGGTGCGCATCCTCAATCAGCCCGTGGTGCAAGGGCTGTTCTACGTGGTAGTGCTGAGCTATCTGGCGGCAGGCGAGCAGCTGGCGGCCGTTGGTACAGGACTGGTCGGGTTTGTGCTGCTGCGCTGGGGCCTGCTGCGCTGGGCCACCGATCCGATTGTGCAGCGGCTGTGGCGCGGCCTGTACCGTCTGCCCGTGGCCGACCAGGTGCTGCGGGCGGTTATCGTGCGTGCAGCGCGCCACTACGGCGCATCGCTGGATCAGATCGACCGGATGCTTGGCGATATCATTCGCCACTGGACCGCTCGCGCCGACGACATGGACGACGTGCGTCCCCCGCCCGATACATCGCCGCGGGGCCCCTCATCTTCTTCCTGACGAGCCTATTGCCTGTAATGCCTGCTGAGCCCACTACGCTGTACGTTACGCGCCACGGCGAAACCGACTATAACCGTGACCACATTATGCAAGGGAGCGGCGTTGATAGTGCGCTAAACGAAACAGGCCGGGCGCAGGCCGAGGCGCTGGCCGCCCGCCTGGCTGATGCACCGCTCGATGCGGTGTATGCAAGCACGCTGGTCCGCGCGCGGCAGACCGCCAAAATACTGGGCGCCCCCCACGAGCCGCTGCCATACGCTTATCTCGACGATCTGAAAGAGATTAGCTGGGGCGTGTACGAAGGCACGCCGCCGACCGACGAGCGCACTGCGGCCATGAAAGCGATCAAGACGCGCTGGCGAGCTGGAGAAGTCGATACGCCCGTAGAAGGCGGCGAGTCGCCGCGCCAGGTGGAGCGCCGCGCGCGTCGGGCGATTGAGGTAGTGCTTGCGGCCCATGCTGGCGAGCATGTGCTGGTCGTAACCCATGGGCGCTACATGCGCATCATGCTGGCATCGCTGCTCTACGACGGCGACCTTACGCAGATGCCGAACGTGCCGCATGCCAACACGGGACTCTACGTTGTAACGCATGAACAGGACACCTTTGAAGCCCAGGTAACGAATAGCGTGCGCCATCTGGCGTCGTAACTCTATACGTGTTGCGCGCATCCGCAGAATAATGCGCACCGCCGCTGCTGTGCCCTTGCTGGTTGACTTCCGTTCGCTCTATGATTCCTCTTTCTCTGGTTTCGGCTCCGTCCGACGATCGCATTGACGCCGATGCTGTGCGCCAGGCGCTGCGTGCGAAGGTACGGCAGACCCTGCAATCGATGAACGGCGTGCAGCAGGTGCGAGCCGTATCGGTCGAGGTGCCCGTTGCCATCGATCCCTTGGCATGGGGCGCGGTGCAAACGCAGGCTCCGTTCGTCTACTGGCGCAGCCGCACGACCAACAGCACCTACGCGGTGGTGGGAGCGGCGCGGCAGTGGCAGGGCAACACCGGATCTACCAACACGGTGCCCAACTCAGTTGTAGAGCGGCTGGCCCCGTGGCTCGATCGCCTGCCGCCCGCGGTGCGCCTGTGGGGCGGAGCCCGCTTCGATCCTACATCGGAGCGCGAAGGAGCGTGGGATGACTTCGGGGCGTGGACGTTCATGCTGCCGCGCTTTACCTTGCACCGCAGCGGCTCTACCACACGGCTGCATGCGACCCTCGTAGCTCCGCACGACACCGCCGCGCACGAGGCGCTCCTCCGCCAGATCGACGCGCTGCGCTTCCCCAACATCCCCGATGCCCACGCCGATGCCCACCGCATCCGCCGTACCGATCGGCCCACGCGGGCAGAGTGGATGCAGCAGGTGCGTGCCGCCGTGCAGGCCATTCGCAGCACGGACCTTCGCAAAGTGGTGCTGGCCCGTGCGGTGGACCTGCACTTCGACCACGCGCTCATGCCGTGGGCCCTCCTGCACCGCCTGCAGCAAGAAACGCCGCAGTGTACCGCCTTTGGATGGCAGCCCAAGCGCTCAGGGCCGGCGTTCATCGGCGCGACGCCCGAACGACTGTTTCGGATGCGTGGCGACACGCTTCGCACC
>CAZBTM010000083.1:9022-11546 GCA_964494425.1 uncultured Rhodothermales bacterium
GCGGATGCGCTGGCTCCGCTGGCCATCGACGTGAATATGCCAGATGCTCCCAGCGAACTGGCGCTGCAGCGCAAGCGGCACCTGCGTTCCGAAATTACCGCCACGCTTCACGAATCCACCTCGCCGCTCAACGTGCTAAACGCGCTGCATCCGACGCCGGCCGTTGGCGGTACGCCCACTCGCACCGCCCGCGCCTTCATCCGCGAGCACGAGTCGTTCGACCGTGGCTGGTACGCCGGACCCGTGGGATGGATGAAGCAAGATGCTGCCGAAATGCTCGTAGCCATCCGGTCGGCACTGGTGGATCGCGACACGCTCACACTCTACTCGGGCGCGGGCATCGTCGAGGGCTCCGACCCGGCCAGCGAGTGGGACGAGATCGAGAATAAGCTGGCAGATTTCAAGGCGGCACTGGAGCGGTAGGTGAGTGAAACGGGGCAGAGGGGTCATGCCTGTTGTGCCCCTGAACGATTGCGTCACGAGGCAGAGCCTCGCGACGAGATGACGGGTAGTGCTGCAACTGCGTAAATCTCATTCTATTTAGATACAACCCGTTGCATGGACCATTCGACCGCTACGAATCCACTTGATGCCCCGAATCGAACCCACGCCTGGGCGCGCTGCATGATCGACGAATGTGTGCGCTCGGGCGTCGACACGTTTTTCGTGTCGCCGGGCTCACGCTCTACCCCTCTAACGACCGCTGTCGCGCAGCATCCCGGAGCGCAGTCTGTGTTACACGTAGACGAGCGGGGCGGGGCGTTTGCTGCGCTGGGGTTTGCACGGGCTACAGGGCGTCCTGCCGGATGGATTACCACCTCGGGCACCGCTGTAGCCAATGGCATGCCCGCCGTGGCCGAGGCCGCGCAAGAAGGGATTCCCATGCTGCTGCTCACCGCCGACCGTCCGCCCGAACTGCGGGGCACCGGGGCCAACCAGACCATCGACCAGGTGAAGCTCTTTGGCGACCACGTGCGCTGGAGTGCCGATGTGCCGCCGCCCAGCCCCGACACGCCATTGGCCTCCGTGCTCACGACTGTCGACCAGGCGCTGCACTATGCCCAGCGTCCACCAGGCGGGCCCGTGCACCTGAATGTGATGTACCGCAAGCCGCTGCATCCGGTCGACACTGAATTCGAGATCGACGACCCCGCGGTGCAGCGCTGGGCCGAGCGGCGGACGCCGTTTACCACGTACCCGGTGCCTACCCCGCACGCCCCGCTGCCGGAGTCGCTCACCGAGGCGGTGCAACAAGCGGAGCGCGGACTCATTGTGGCGGGCCGCCTTACTGATACTCAGGCCTACGAACTGATCGACTGGGCCCGCGCGCAGCACTGGCCTGTGCTGCCCGACATCACTTCGCAGCTCCGCCTGAGTGCCGAATCGCCCGTGGTGCCGTACGCACACCACATCACCCACAACCAGGCCTCTGAACTCCACCCCGATGTCGTGCTGCATGTGGGGGGACGCTTTGTATCGAAACCCATGCGGCATTTTCTGCGGGATGCAGAGGCCCGCGCCTACGCCACCATTCGTCCCGCGCCGCTTCGGGTGGATCCCGACCATCGGTGTACGCATCACATCGAGACGACCGTCGCAGCGGCCATGGATGCATTGCCTACACGCACCGCCACGCCCGCGTCCTGGAACGGCCAGTGGCAGCAGGCCAACGACGCGGTGAGCGATGCGTTGGCGCAGCGGTCCGAGAATGAGGAGCTACCTCCGCTGAGCGAACCCAGTGTAGCCCGCGCGCTCAGCAAGCACATCCCCGACACCCACGCGTGGATGCTGGCCAGTAGCATGCCCATCCGCGATGCACAGCGCTACGCCACAGCCCAGGGCGCGAACGTGCCGGTGTTTGCCAACCGCGGAGCCAGCGGCATCGACGGCACCATTGCCACCGCAACAGGCATCAGCATTGCGCGCGATGCACCAACCACGCTTCTCATTGGCGACCTGGCTACCTGGCACGACGTGAACGCTCTGGCGCTGCTGAAGGCACACCCGGTGATCGCTGTCGTTGTGAACAACGATGGCGGCGGCATCTTTCACTTTCTGCCGATTGCCGAACACAGCGACGTGTTCGAGCCGCACTTTACGACACCCCACGGACGCTCGTTCGAGGCCATTGCTGAGGCATTCGACCTGCCCTACCACCAGCCGAGCACGCGCGCCGAGTTTGCGGATGCATATCAGGCAGCCTGTGAGCGCGGCACCAGCGCTCTGATTGAAGTCCGCACCGACCGCACCGAAAACGCCGATGTACACACGCAGCTGGATGCCCATGTGGCCGCCGCCCTCAGCGACTTGTGACAGACATTGAATCCGTTATTGCAAAAAGAAAACGCGTAAGAAATCGGACGGCCTTGGCGCGACCTGCTTGCTCAACATGATACCTTCCACATATTGTCACCTTGAGCGAAGCCGAAAGGTCTCCTACGAAGCGGGCAAACGCCTTGCAACCGATAGACTGCTGATAAGCATGCGAGAGGAGGTGCTCTGGCTTTCTGACTAATGGACCTAT
>CAZBTM010000084.1:0-11456 GCA_964494425.1 uncultured Rhodothermales bacterium
GCGTCCGCACGAGGGCATCGACACGGTGTGGGTGGCGCACCAGCTTATGAATGCGTACTATCAGCTTGCGGGGCGCGTTACCGACACGCGGAATCCCTCGGTACTCACCGTATGTCGGCAAGGCGGAAGCGAAGCGCACAACGTGATCCCCGAGTGCGCCTCGTTTGGCGGCACGCTGCGCACCACCCAGCCCGACGACCGCGCTACGCTGCGCGACCACATGCACCAGTTGGCTACCCTCTGGGAAGACCAGTCCGGCGCCGAGATCGAACTTGATTTTGAAGACGGCTCGCCACCGGTCATGAACGACGCGATGCTCATTGAGCATGCTGCCGACACGATTACCGACCTGTTTGGTCCGCAGGCGGTCTACCGCATCCCCCAGAATAGCATGGGCGGCGAGGACTTTGCCCACTACCTGAAGCACGTGCCCGGCGCCTTCTTGCGGGTGGGCACCGCCTCGGGCCCGAAGACCGAGTACCCACTGCACCATCAGCGCTTCGACCTCGACGAATCGGCGCTGCGGCCCACCGCTGAACTGATGCAGTCAATCTTGGTGCGCCACCTGGAGCGTGACCTCTCGAAAGATCGCGCCCCCACTCAGGCCCCGCAGGCCCACACCGCCTGAGTGCGACTTGCAGATTTTATAAAGGAGTTGTATCCTGGTGAATGCGTTTCTTGTGTTGTGCTGCGCACCGCGCTTCACTTCGGATACGATGCCCTTCACTATGTATTTCCCGTTGCACCATACGCCATCGCACTGGCTCCAGCTGCGCAGGCTGCTCCGTATCGCTGTTCTCCTTGCAGTATGCCTGGCAATGCCTACACGCACCGCGGCCCAGGCACTGCCCGACGTGATCGTAAACGAGATCATGTACGCACCACAGCCCAGCCAGAACGAGTACATCGAGCTGTACAATCGGTCGGATGCGGATGTGGATCTCAGCGAACTGAGCTACGCCAACGGCTATCGGGAGTTTGCCCCGGTCGCTGACTCCGCGGTTGTGCTGCAGGCCGGCGGCTACGCGGTGCTTGTGCGCACGCCGTCGCAGTTCGAAGCAGCCTTTCCCGATGTGCCGTACCTGGCCCCAGACGGATTTCGCGCCCTCCGCAACAGCGGCGACACGGTGGTCTTGCGCTACGATGAGGCGGCTATCGACGAGGTGACATACACCCCCAGCTGGAGCACCCGCGACGATGCCGCCCTGGAGCGCGTCGAGCCCAACGCGCCCAGCCAGGCCCGCTTCAACTGGCAGAGCGCCACCGCCTCCGCGGGCGGCACGCCCGGATCCCAGAACAGCGTGTTCACCCCCGACAGCATCCCACCCGAACCGCTGTTTGCTCAGGTGGATGCCGATGCTCAGCGCATCACCCTAACGTTTACCGAGCCCCTGAACCCGGCCTCGCTTGTCAATGCATCGTTCACTGGACCCGAACGCGCCCCGGCGTCCATCGAGCAGGAAGATGCGAGCACTGTGCGCCTATTCTACACTGAGACGCTCCGCGCCGAAACGCTCACCGTGCGCGGCATTCGCGACTGGCAGGACAACACCACCGAGGCCACGCTTCCATTGTCGTACGCGCCACAGCAGGGCGATCTTGTTGTCACCGAGATCATGTATCGTCCGCTCAGCGACGACTTCGACGATCGGCCCAATCAGCCGGAGTACTTCGAAGTGGTCAATCCCACCGAGCGATGGATCTCGCTGCAGGGACTCTTCACCACCAACCGTCCGCGCGACACCGGCGAAGCCGATACGCTCGACCTGGGCATTGGCACCGAGCACGTAGCGCCCAGCGGCGGCTACGCGGTCGTGTATGCCGAACCGAACCTCGACAATGATGCGGCCCCCGTCACGCTCGACCGTGCGTTTCCCACGCAAGACCTCTCGGCCGCTGACGATCCCACCGTAGTTGCCGTGCCTCGTTCACGCCTGGGACTACGCGTGCAGCCCGACCGTCTGCGCGTGCACCGCGCCGATGGAACACCCATCGCAACCGTCGACTACACCCCCGACTGGCATGCGCCCGGCGTGCAAGACACGCGTGGACTGTCGCTGGAACGCATCAGCCTGACAGCGCCTGCAGCCAACGCCATGAACTGGACCAGCAGCGCACATCCTGAAGGCGGCACGCCTGGCTTCCCCAACAGCGTGGGCCCACCGCCTGCCGAAGCGTCCACTGCACGCGTCAGCGCCGATCCGTCGCCATTTGCGCCCGAGGTCGACCAGGCCACGCGGATTCAGTACGCCCTGCCGTTTCCGCCCGACTGGGTGCAGCTCCGCATCTTTGACGCCCACGGGCGCCCCGTGCGCACCGTAGAGGAAACCGTGCTTTCCGGTCCCGAGGGCGAAGTACTGTGGGACGGGCGCAATGACGCGGGTCGCATTGTGCGCATGGGCATCTACGTAGTGCTTATGGAGGCACAGAACTGGGCCGAGGGCACCAGCACACAGCATCGCACAACGGTTGTGGTAGCGCGCCCGCTCTGATTGTGCCTGACTGATTCGGTGTGATCCTCATGCCGCGCAACGCATCTCTTTGCATATCCACATACGCGTGCATGGAACTGTGCTTTTTGGGGACTCGTTCGACCCTTCTGCAATACACACCACTGGTTGTTCGTCATACATACTTTAGAACTTATGGCTACGCAAACCCAGTCTCCGATCGCGATGAGCGACACGGCGGCCAGCGAAATTCGCAAGATCATGCGTACAAAGAAGATCCCCGACGGCTATGGTCTGCGCGTAGGCGTGAAGGGCGGCGGGTGCTCGGGGATGAGCTACGTGTTGGGATTCGACAAGAAACGCGACAAAGACCAGGAGTTCGACATCGATGGGATTCCCGTCTTCATGGACAAGCGTCATGGTCTCTACCTGATGGGAACGACGATCGACTACCACGACGGGCTCGATGCACGTGGCTTCACGTTCGACAATCCAAACGCCACCGAGACATGTGGATGCGGGTCGAGCTTCGCGTCGTAGCTGGGGACTCGCACACGCTGCGCGGAAGTATCGCAAAGCTGACAATTCCGGCGCAGGCCCGCGAGACAGAGGAACAGTGCATCGGAGGGTTGGTACCGCACATCGATTAAGGGGGCGGTCTTTAGGGCACCTGCCTAAGATTGGTGCCGTACCACTTCGTGCCGTTCTGCACCGGGCCGCCGCGCGAGGCTACAGACAGCCACCACACGCAGCCTCAGCTGCATTCCCAGCACACCTTGCTGGCCCGCATGCCCCGGAACCGTGCACGGTACTGTGCGCAACGCCAGTTCTCGTGCTGCACCCTCTTCACAAGCTTCAGTGTCGACTCGACACATCCTCACGGTTTCTACACTCTGTATGGAAGGCAATTTCTCGAACCGGGTCCGCGACGTGATCTCCTACAGCCGCGAGGAGGCCATCCGCCTGGGTCATGACTACATTGGCACCGAGCACTTGCTCTTGGGTATTATCCGTGAGGGTGAAGGGATCGCTATCAAGATCCTTCGGAACCTGGGATGCGATCTCATGAAGCTGAAGAAGTCTGTCGAAGAGACGGTGCGCAGCCAAGGCAGCGCCCTCTCGGTCGGCAACATTCCACTTACGAAGCAAGCCGAGAAGGTGCTGAAGATCACGTACTTGGAAGCAAAGCTTTACAAAAGCGATGTAATTGGCACTGAACACTTGCTGCTAAGCCTACTTCGTGACAATGAGAACATCGCCGCTCAGATTCTTCAACAGGGGTTCTCTGTGACCTACGACGCCGTGCGCAACGAACTTGACTCGATTATTAGTGGCAAGGCCTCTTCGTCAACCACCGGAAGTGGTGGGGGATCAGGAGGGGGCGGACTATCTTCTGGATATGGAAAAGAAGGAGGAAAAATGGAAAAGAGCAAAACGCCGGTATTAGACAACTTCGGTCGCGACCTCACGGAAATGGCCGAGGAAAACGAACTCGATCCCATCGTGGGGCGCCAAAAAGAGATTGAGCGTGTTGCTCAGGTCTTGAGCCGCCGCAAAAAGAACAATCCCGTTCTCATTGGGGAGCCGGGTGTCGGAAAGACGGCCATTGCCGAGGGATTGGCGATGCGTATTGTGGAGCGCAAGGTAAGCCGCGTGCTCTACGACAAGCGCATTGTGACGCTTGATCTGGCCTCGCTCGTTGCAGGTACCAAGTACCGCGGCCAGTTCGAGGAGCGGATGAAGGCCGTGATGAAGGAGCTGGAGAAGAACCCAGAGGTGGTCCTCTTCATCGATGAGATCCATACCATTGTTGGGGCCGGAGGCGCTTCGGGCAGCCTCGATGCGTCGAACATGATTAAGCCTGCGCTGGCTCGTGGCGATCTGCAGTGCATCGGGGCCACCACACTTGATGAGTACCGTCAGAACATCGAGAAAGATGGCGCACTCGACCGCCGCTTCCAGAAGATTCTGGTCGATCCCTCCACACCGGAGGAGACGATCAACATCCTTACCAACATCAAGAAGTACTACGAGGAACACCACAACGTCCGCTATTCCGCTGAGGCCATCAAGCTGGCTGTGCAGCTGAGCGACCGGTACATCACTGAGCGCTTCCTGCCTGACAAGGCCATTGATGTCGTTGACGAAGCGGGGGCCCGGGTGCATCTCTCGAACATTGAGGTGCCCCAAGAAATTCTTGACCTGGAAGAGGAGATCGAGGAAGTTCGCGAAGAGAAAAACCAGGTCGTAAAGAGCCAGCGCTTCGAGGAAGCCGCCCGCCTGCGCGACAGCGAGAAGAAGCTACAAGAGAAGCTTGAAGAAGCAAAGCGCGAGTGGGAGAAGGATTCCGAGACACAGATTCATGACGTAACCACCCAGAACATCGCTGAGGTGGTGGCTATGATGACCGGCATTCCGGTCGACAAGATCTCTGAGCCCGAGCAGCGCAAGCTTCTCGAAATGGAGGACGCGCTCAAGGAACGCGTGGTGGGCCAAGACGAGGCCATCAAGAAGCTCTCGAAAGCCATCCGCCGCACACGTGCTGGACTCAAGGATCCGGAGAAGCCCATCGGCTCATTCATCTTCCTGGGTCCGACGGGTGTCGGCAAAACCGAGTTGGCCAAGGTGCTTACGGAGTACCTGTTCGACTCTCAAGACTCGCTTATTCGAATCGACATGAGCGAGTACATGGAGAAGTTTGCCGTCAGCCGACTCGTGGGGGCCCCTCCCGGCTACGTGGGCTACGAAGAAGGTGGTCAGCTGACTGAGAAGGTGCGCCGCAAGCCGTATTCGGTCATCCTGCTCGACGAAATCGAGAAGGCCCACCCCGATGTCTTCAACATTCTGCTTCAGGTGCTGGATGACGGCGTGCTCACCGATGGGCTTGGGCGGCGCGTTGACTTCCGCAACACCATCATCATTATGACTTCGAATATCGGGGCCAACGACATCAAGAGCCTCGGGCAGGGCATCGGTTTCTCTCAGGGTTCTGGAGAGACGATGAACTACCAGACGATGAAGAGCACCGTCGAGGATGCGCTCAAGAACGTGTTCAACCCTGAGTTCTTGAACCGTATTGACGATGTGATTGTCTTCCACGCCCTGGAGCGTGAAGACATCTTCGAGATCATCGACATCATGTCGGATGATCTGTTCAACCGAGCGCAAGAGCTTGGTCTCACCATCGAGATCGACCAGAGCGCAAAGTCGTTCCTTACGGACAAGGGCTTCGACCCGAAGTATGGAGCGCGCCCCTTGCGCCGGGCCATCCAGAAGTACGTCGAAGACCCGATGGCCGAGGACATCCTGCACGACCGGATCACGCCGGGCGACACCGTTACTCTCATGCATCACGAGGACGACGATGAACTCTCCTTTGATGTTGAGGAAGGCGAAGCCCCCGCAGGCAGCGGCAACGAGGAAACGTTCGACGACGTGTCGGGCCTTATTGATGGCGGGAACGGCTCGGTGAGCTCCGGGCCCAGCCCATCGTCAGGCCCAAGCGCGCCTCCGTCTTCCGATAAGCCTGCCCCGGGCGGCGCACAGCGCGCTACGGAAGAGTAGCCGACGCTGCAGGCTCGCAGGCTACACTACATATCGCAACCCGCAACGGCTCTGCCCCTGTGCAGGGCCGTTGGTCTGTGGAGAGGCCGACAAGCGTTTGGTAGGCACCGATGCTTGAGACACCGCCGCCAAGATCTACAACAAAACGAATGGACGATTCACCCGCTGCCCTTTTGGTTCTCAAACAGCGGCCCGTACGTTACACGAGTCGTTCTTTTCTCTCGACTTGTTTGATACCGCATGAACTGGTGGGAAGCTGCATTGCTGGGGCTCGTTCAGGGCCTGACCGAATTTTTGCCCGTGTCGTCATCGGGGCACCTTGTACTGGGCCAACATGTGCTGGGGATTGAAGAGGCAGGCATCACGTTCGAGGTATTTGTCCACTTTGGCACGGTGCTTAGCATCCTAACTGTCTACGGACGCGATGTGCTTGATCTTTTGCAAGAGGCCGGAAGCGCTCTGGCCGATCCTGGCGGAATCCCCGAGCGCTACGCCGAAAACGACACGTTTCGCCTGGGTGTGTTCATCCTCATCACGCTCATTCCTACAGGTGTGATCTACGTGCTCTTCAAAGAGCCGCTCGAAGCGGCCTTTGGTGATCCGCGGCTGGCCTCAGGGATGCTCTTTGTGACTGGTATCTTGCTGCTGCTCACCCTTCTGCGCCCCAACCCCAAGGGGCGCCTCTCCTCTCTCAAGGCATTTGTAGTTGGCATCGCGCAGTCTGCTGCTATGATCCCCGGCATCTCGCGCTCCGGATCTACGATCTGCGTGGCGCTCTACCAGAACGTAAAACCCGAACAGGCCGCTAACTTTTCGTTTCTAATGCTGCTTCCGGTTGTGCTGGGGGCCACGCTTCTGAAAGGACTCGAACTGGTTGAGCAGGGCGCTACCGTTACATGGCTGCCGCTGCTTCTGGGTACGCTCATTGCCTACGTATCAGGCGTCGTCGCTATTAAGCTGATGATCGACTTTGTGAAACGCGGTAACTTGCAGTACTTCGCCTACTACTGCTTTCTCATTGGCGGATTCGGGCTCTGGCTCTTGTAGCACACTGGCCAGGAACATGACTCCTACACAAAACCCCCAGCGCACCTTGTGTACGCTGGGGGTTGTCTTTTGGGATGCGAAGGGAGTACGCGTTCGTTAGCGCTCAATCTCGTACTCCGTAGGCGGTGCCTCATTCAGCAGGTGCTCCACGAAGTAGTCCCATGTGCGGCGCAGCACATACGGCTCATTCGCATAGCCATGATCGCGATTCGGCATCACAAGGAGGTCGAAGTCCTTGTTATGCTCAATGAGCTGGTCGATGACCAACTGCGTCATGTTCGGGTGCACGTTGTCATCGAGCGTACCGTAGGAAAGCATGAGCTCGCCTGCAAGCCCGTCCACGCGAAGCTGATTCGCCTGATTGGTGTAGGTGTCGCCCTCGTCGGTGTCTTGCAGAAGCCCCTGATACTTCTCGCCCCAGTAGTAGGTATAGCTGCGGTTGTCGTGATTGCCTGCTCCTGATACGCCGACGTGAAAGAAGTCGGGATGATCGAAGAGTGCTGCTGCAGTGGCAAATCCGCCGCCGCTGTGGCCGTAGATGCCTACGCGGTCAAGGTCAATCCAGTCGTGGCGCTCGGCCAACTGCTCCATTACCGCACGCTGGTCGGGAAGGCCGTTGTCGGCCATGTCGCCGTACCAGGCCGTGTGAAAGTCCTTGGATCGAAGCGGCGTGCCCATCGCATCCACCTGAACAACGATGAAGCCGAGTTCAGCCAGCGCATGGGCCTGTCCGCGTCGGTTTGTGGAGAAGCTACGGGTGCCCATGCTGCCGGTCTGTGGCCCCGGATAGATGGAGTTAATAATTGGGTACGACCGCTCCGGATCGAAATTGGATGGTTTGTAGAGATAGCCGTGAAGTTCGGTCTCGCCATCGCGTGCCAGCGCAGTGAAGTGCTCCGGGGCCTGCCACACGGTACTGTCGGTAAGCGCACTTGCATCGGCCTCCGCAATCGGAAGCACCATCTCGCCATCGGCAGTGCGCACAACGGACTGCGGCGGCGTGTTGTATGTCGAGTAGGTATCGACGATGTAATTGCCGCTGGGGGCGATATCGAGCGTATGGTCGGCGGATTCAGGCGAGAGCAGTTCGATGTTGGAGCCATCGAGGTCGGCGCGATAGAGATGCGTGTGGTACACATCGCGGTCCGTTTCGCGTCCGGCAGCCGAGAACAGGAGCGTCTCGTTCTCGGCATCCACATCAAGGACATCCATCACATTCCAGTTGCCCTCGGTAATCTGCGTGATCTCTTCGCCGGTGTTCAGATCGTGCAGGTAGAGGTGGCCCCAGCCGTCTTTCTTGGTGAACCAGATGAACTGCTCCTGGTCGTGCAGCACGCGCCAGTTGGGCACGCCACGCGACTGCAGGTTCGACTCAAAGAACGGCGCATCGCTCTCGCTGTACACGGTGCGCACCGCGCCGGTGGTGGCATCGGCCAGGCGTAGGGTCGCGGTGTTGTAATCGCGCGAGGTGGATACAATGGCGAGGGTTTCGCTGTCAGTGCTCCACGCCACATCGGCCAGTTCCTGATCGCGAGAGAGCCCACAGCAGCTGGACGTGCGCTGATGGTCAGGCTCCATGTCGAGAAACGTAACCTCGGGAGCTTCTACGTTGATCACGACGCGTTCGAGCATAGGCACCTCATCGTCGGGATCGCCGGGCAGGGCATACGGCCATGTGTCGAGTTCAGGGCGACCTTCGGTGGTGCGAATCAGCGGCATGAGCTTCGTGTCGCGCTCATCGAGGCGGTAGGTGGCGATCTGTTCCCCGTTGGGCGACCACTTCAGGATGGGCATGTCGGAGCGGCGCCAGCCTTGCGAGTCGGTCGCATAGCCATAGTGCTCTTCGCCGTTGGTGGTGAGCTGCACATCTTCGCCGGTCTCCAGGTTGCGCATCCACAGGTTATGATCCTTGATATAAGCTGCGCGCTCGCCATCGGGCGATTCGATAGATGTAGGCAGGTCGGCCTTCGGATCGTCGCCAGTAATTTCGCAGGTGTAGGCGTCAAGGTCGCATTGCCATTGCTTCTCGTTGTGCGCAAACGTGATGGCTGTCTGATCGTCGGTATATGCAAAGGTTGAAAACGGCAGCTCGTACGGCGTAACAGAAGCCTCTTCCTCGCCGTCTTCTTGCTGTACCGTCGCGATGGCTGCAGCCAGCTGCTCCTGGTCGAAGGCCGGTGCTTGGGTTTGATTCACCGGATTGACGCGGAGGAATTCGTGTCCCTCTTCCACCTGAACGCGATACCAAAACTGGTCATCACCAAACCAGTGCGGCTGTACCGACATGCGGTAGACCATGTCTTCGGTGTTCCAACTCAAGAGCGACTCGGCTCGCTCATAGGCCTGAATCAGCTCTGAAGCCTGTCCCAGCTCCGTTGTGTCGGGTTCAGACTGCGCGAAGGCGGGTTCAGCACAAATTAGCGTACCTGCAAACAGCATGACCACAAAAGCGGCCCAGACCCGCCCTGTACACAGGATGCAACGGGACGAAAAAGCAATCGACATAGAAACGAAGAGGTCGGTGAGTAAGGTGGTTCGAAGTATAACATACAAAATCGTGTGTCCAGATCCCACCCCGCCCCATATCTGTGGCCAGTCTTCGTACCCCGGCCTATCAGTAGCCTCAAAGCCCGTTGAAAAGTTGCTATTGGTAGCTCTTTTTGATACACTGTATAGTTAGATCGTACGCACCAGCCCTGCACGTCGTGTGCAGGATTGTATTCTCCCAGCAGCTTTCCCTTGTTCCCATGGCGCAGCCAACCCGTATCCTGTATATCGCTGGCGAAATGGAGCCGTTTACCGACGCTTCCGATCTTTCGACGCTGGTGCGCACGCTGGCTGAACAGGTGCAAGACATAGGGGGACACGACGTGCGGGTCTTCATGCCGAAGTTTGGCGCCATTAGTGACCGGCGCAGCAAGCTTCACGAAGTCATTCGCCTTTCCGGTACCGAGGTCCCCATCAACGGCGGGACCGATGCCTGTACCGTTAAGGTGGCCTCGGTGCCCGACACCCGCGTTCAGGTCTACTTTATGGAGCACGAGGAGCACATTCCTGAAACACCGACGTCTGATTTTCCGGGCAGCCACGCGCTCTTCTTCAACCGCGCGATTCTCGAAACGGTGGTGTCACTGCGGTGGATTCCAGACGTAGTGCACGGCTTTGGGTGGCAGAGCGCGCTCTTTCCGGCTCTGCTGGAGCAAGAGTATCTCGACCACGAACAGATGACGCATCGGCCCCGATTTGTGTTTACGCCCGATGCCTCCGCGGCCACTCGTGCGCTCCCCGAATCGATTACGCTGGATGCCTCGACCTATCACGAGTTGGGCGTGGCCCAGGCTGAAGGACTCGCGCTGCTCCATGATGAAGACGCCCCAAACGATGCCGTACATCTGCGCACCGAGGGGGCCTCAGAACAGGTACTGGCGCTCTACGACCAGGTCGGCGTCCCTGCCTAATGGCCGGATGGCAGGCCGGTCTGGTCTCGCGCTTGAGCTTGCAGGCACCGTCCATCCCCAAATCTTTAAAATTGGGCAGGATCTCTTCTGTAGCGTCCAACACCCGTATGCACCAGAGAACCCATGCGACAGTGTGCCGTTTGGGGTGGTTGGTTGATTGCATTCACATAGTGTAACCAACTAACAACGCCGATTCGCCACGTGTCTCACAATCGCGCTCTGCCCAGCGCTCCTTTGTTGCGTATACCCACCCGCTTGGTTTGGTACGCTGCCTGCCTTGGCAGTCTCATGCTCTTTCTCACCGCCTGCGACGACAACCCCACCGGGGTCGGCGTAGATGTAGGCGATGATCCGCTTCAGGGCGGCGAGCCCGTTACGGTGAACCTGCCCCCCACGAGTCTCAACGTGGAGCGACGCGCGCCTGTCACGGGGGCCGTTGCTGGGAACCTTCCTGAACGTTTCTTTGCTGGACGCGTCAACGATCCGCTCGTGGGCACAACTGAGGCTCAGGGGTTTCTGAATCTCTTTCAGCCGATAGAGGAGCTTTCAGGCTCTCTCTATAACGACCCTCTGACTGATGTGTCGCTGCGCCTGGCCCCGATCTCGGTCTACGGTGATACCACCAGCACCGTTACCATGACCCTGTACGACATGCCTGCCCCCTGGGATGGCGCGGGTGCTCGGTCGGATACGACCCTGGCCGAAGGCGAGCAGATCCTGACCTTTGAGCTTGATCCGACGGATGAGGAGACGCTCGTTTCGCTCCCCCGCACCTGGATCAACGAAAATGAACCCGTGCTGCGTGACACCACCGGCGGCGGTGAGGCATTCTTGGATGCGTTTGCAGGCTTCCGCATTGCTCCAGCCTCAGGCAACGCTGCTATTGGGTTTAATCGGAACGACACTGCCCTGCGTGTGGCCACTTCCACCGACACGA
>CAZBTM010000085.1:0-7333 GCA_964494425.1 uncultured Rhodothermales bacterium
GCATGGTATCCGGCCGATTCGGAGTAAACCATCGGTTAAGACGTACCAGTGGATCCAAATCCACCTGTGCCGCGGGTGGTGGGTTCCAGCGTGTCGACCTCGTTCCAATCGACGGATTCGTGGCGCGCCACCACCAGCTGGGCGATGCGCATGCCACGCTCAATAGTCACCGGCTCCTGGCCCAGATTGATGAGCGCCACCTTCACCTCGCCCCGGTAGTCCGCGTCGATGGTGCCGGGCGCATTCAGCACGGTAACGCCCGTGCGCACGGCAAGTCCGCTGCGGGGACGCACCTGCCCTTCGCATCCTGCAGGAAGCGCCATTTTGAGTCCGGTCGGCACAAGCGTACGCGCTCCGGGCTCCAGCGTGTGCGGAGCATCGTCGGGGAGGGCGGCGCGCAAGTCTACACCTGCGCTGTGCGGCGTAGCGTGCTCGGGTAGCGGCAGGTCGGCAGCGTGGGCAAGGCGCGTTAGGGGGATGCGGGTGAGCATAGCGATAGCAGCGTATGATTAAAAGCGACACCACAGACTACCTACTGCCGCCGTTGTTGATTGGCAGTCGAACGGATGCTTCCACGATTTTAAATGGATTCGACAGGGCGGCCCCTTCAGACGACGTGTTGTAACACAATGGGGGCTGTAGCGCGTGATTACTACTGACGGGACGGCCACGGCGTATCGTATGACCGAGGCATACACGTTGCCTTCTGCCTCCTCCATCCTCCAGATAACTGCTTCAGTCGCCTCATGTCGGATCCCGCTATCGCGACGCATAAGCTTACGCGTCGCTTCGGCAGTCAGATTGCCGTCGACCACATCAGTCTAAACGTGCCGTCCTGCGCCGTGTATGGCTTTCTCGGACCCAACGGAGCGGGCAAATCGACTACGATTCGCATGCTGCTTGGTCTGCTGCGCCCCGACGAAGGGCATGTGCATTTGCTGGGCCGCCGACTGACGCATCATCGGGAAGCGCTGTTGCGTGAGGTGGGAGCCCTCGTTGAGGCGCCGTCGGTCTACCCGCACCTGACCGCTCGCGAAAACCTGAAGGTGACGGGCTTCCTGCACGGCAGTGTGCCAGCGTCGGCGGTAGATCGTGTGCTGGAC
The DNA here is from genome assembly GCA_964494425.1 of uncultured Rhodothermales bacterium. Lineage (GTDB taxonomy): Bacteria > Bacteroidota > Rhodothermia > Rhodothermales > Salinibacteraceae > Longimonas. The sequence continues at coordinate 1,104 of CAZBTM010000085.1, forward strand.
ATCGTAAACTTGCGCGACGCGGCTGACCGGCGAGTGGGAACGTATTCGATGGGCATGAAACAGCGTTTGGGACTGGCGCTCGCCCTGCTCCACGACCCCAAGCTCCTGATCTTGGATGAGCCTACGAACGGGCTCGACCCGGCGGGCATCCACGAGATGCGCACGCTGCTTCGCGATTTTCCCGAGCGGGCCGGCGTCACGGTGTTTGTGTCCAGCCATCTACTCAGTGAGATTGAGCTCATGGCCTCGCATGTGGGCATCATCCACGAGGGGCACCTCGTTTTTCAGGGAGCAACCCGCACGCTGAAAGCCCGCCAGCAACCGCGGGTGGTACTCGGCACGAGTCAGCCCGACGAGGCACAGCGCCTACTGGCTGACGCCGCACTGGATGTTGAAGTGGAAGACGGAGGCCAACTGGTTGTGCATCCAGGCGATGAATCTACTGCCACGCGCTGTGTAGCTCTGCTCGTCCGCGCCGGGTTTGACGTGCATCATGCGGATGTGCGCGCGTCCTCGTTGGAAGACACGTTTCTGTCGCTCACCTCTACCTCATCCTGATCACCCTTGCTCCCTCAACATAATGATGGCTATCGTTCAAACCCTGCGCGCTGAAGCCCTCAAAGTTCGCCGCACCCGAGCGGTATGGTTGGCCTTCGGCGCGCCGCTGTCTGTAGTCGCGTTGTACCTGCTGCTCATTGCGTCGGGGGCCGTTGATCCTGCTGTGACGGGATGGAGGGAGACATCGACGGCCATGTTGGGGATGTGGACGTTTCTGATGCTGCCGCTGTACATTGCACTGGAAACAGCACTCATCAATGCCATTGACCACGACGCGCGGGGATGGACGCATCTCTTTGCCCTGCCTGTGCCACGTAGCGTCATCCATGCGGCGAAGCTGGGCATGGCGCTCGCGCTCGTGGGGCTCAGCTCAGTCGTATTAGCGGGAGGTCTGCTTGGAGCCGTAGCTGTGTTGCAATCCGCCGGAATTGCGCCGGAGTCGCCCGTTCCGTGGCAACATATCCTTGGGGGAGCAGCGCGCGGGTATGGAGGGGCGCTGGGGGTTGTTGCGATTCACCACAGCCTCAGTCTCCGGCTTCGTGGGTTCGAGTGGCCACTTGGCATCGGCATTGTGGCAACAATCTTTGCGACGCAGATCAGCCGTAGCGAATACTGGCTGTTTTTCCCGTGGAGCTACCCGGCGGTGGCTACCTCGGTATCCGATCCGCAGGCCCGGCTGTGGGCGATCTTGCTGAGTGGGGGCGTGGCCCTCGTTGTGGCGGTTGTCGCAGCAATTGACACTGCGCGGCGCGACATTGCGTAGTGCATGCCCATTGGACGCATTCTTGGGCACCAGACCAGTGCTGAGGGCGCGACGACCAAGTGGATGTGCGCGTTGAGGACACCAGGCGCGCCGCCGAACGAGTCGCTGGACTCTGATGAGCGAAGTCCAGAACGACGGCTGGGCAGGACACCCGCCAGAGCCTTCAATGAAACTACGCCTACCCGGAACGCGGAATCAGTACAGGAAATGCGCGCCCCCAGTTCAAGAAAGGCACCGCGCTCTGTCGCGACTGCCCGAGGTCTCCACGGGGCGGTATCTGCATTCCCATCACTGTGCTTCCAGATACAGCGCCGCGATTTCGAACGCCGGCGACACCACATCGAAGCCCGCGCGGTTGGTGAGCAGGATGACGGTCAGGGCGTCGTCTGGATAGTGCATAAGCACGGCCTTGCCACCGCCCGAGTGCCACACGCGCCGGTGGCCCGCCTGCGCGTCGACCGTCCAGCCGATGCCGTAGCCTTGAATGGCGTCGATGGTCGTGTCGTCGAAGTGCACAGAGGTCCACATCTGCTCGCGCACCACGGCGCTAAGAAGCTGTCCTGACGAAAGGGCCTGTGCGAAGCGGGCCATGTCGCCGGTCGTGCTGAAGAGGCCCGCGGCGGTGGGGATGTAGTATTCGTACGCGTCGGCAAAGTCGAACGCGGCGAAGTCCTCGCGGTAGGGGGTGGCGAGGCGGGACGAGTCCGGCACGGGCTGGCCAATGAAGAACGTGCTCCGCATGCCGGCCGGATCGAAGATGCGCTGCTGGGCGAACGCCTCCCACGGCTGGCCGGAGACGCGCTCGACGATGCGCCGCGCGATCTCGAAGCCCGTCTGGTTGTAGCGCCAAGTGGTCGTCGCCGTGTCGGCGAGGGGCTGCTGTTGCACGGCCTCCCAGGCGTCGTCCATCGTGGAGCCGCCGCGTAGGTCGCCCGTCTGCGGATCGATGAGCCCCGGCAGGCCCGAGGTGTGCGACATCGCCTGGCGGACGGTCACGCCGCGCCACGAATCGGGCAGCCCGGGCAAGTGCGCGTGCACCACGTCGTCCAGCGCGATCCGCCCCTCCCCGACGAGTATCATCACCGCCGTGCCGGCGATGACCTTCGTCGCCGAGGCGAGCTGGTAGATCGTCGAGTCAGTGGCCGGGCGCTCGGTGGCACGGTCGGCCACGCCGTAGCTCGGCTGGTAGACGACGTCGCCGTGGTGCACGATGGCGACGGACGCGCCGGGGACGTCGTTCGCGGCCATCACGTCCTGCACGATCGCGTCGACGGCCTCGGCGCGGCCCTCGGGCGTGTCGGGTGGTGAGGAACAGGCGGCCAGTACAACAGAGAGAAGTACGAGGCAAAAACGAATCATCGTTGGGCAGGGAGAAAGGGAAAAGATTTGGAATGGGAGGGCAGAGCGGCCGTCAGTCGCGGATCGCGTCTAACCGGCGGGTTACGAACGGGTGATCGGGGTTGAGCTCCAGGGAGCGCTCGAAGCGCTGGATCGCCTCCGGGATGTCCCCGGCCTGTGTGTACGCCTCACCCAGGTAGTAATGCGCCTGCCACGCGTCGGGATGCTGCTCCAGGTTCCAGCGGAAGACCTCGATGGCGTGGTGCACGTTGCGGTGCTCCAGGAGGCGCTCCCCGAGCACGTAGAACTCGGTCTCGTCGATATAGATTGCGTCGGGGCTCGCCTCGATCCGGGCGCGCACCTGGTCGATGGCGGCTGTCGCGGTGGTATCGTGGAACGCCGCGGCCGTGAGGGCCAGGGCCGACTGCTGGCAGAAGCGGTCGAACGAGACGCTGTAGTCCTGTTCCACCCACGCGCAGTGGGCGCCGCGCGTGACCATGAAGCCGTACGGGTCGGCGTTGGTGAGCACGGCGAGGCCGTTGCCGGTGGCGGGATCGATGTGGAAGCGGGCCATCCAGCCGATATTCCATCCGCTGTGGCCCCAGAGCTCAGTCCCGTCCGGTAGCGTCTCCATCTCATAGCCCAGGCCCCAATCGCCCCGGCCGGCCGTCAACATGGTATCGACCGTGGCCGGAGAGAGCACGCCGCGGCCGCGGGGGGCAGCCGGCGCGTCGACAGCTGCGGCAGCCCATCGGGCGAAGTCAGCGATCGTCGCATTCAGGTTGCCGTACGCATCGCCCACGAACCGGCGGATCGGAATGGTGTCGCTCCACAGGTCGTGCGGGGCAGCGGTGTGCTGGCGAACGGAGTCGGGCCAGCCGAAGGCGCTGCGGCGCATGCCCAGCGGCTCCAGCACCGCCGTGCGCAGGTAGTCCGGGAAGGACTGCCCGGTCACGTCCTCCACCAGCACGTCGAGCAGGCTGTACGCGGTGCCCGAGTAGGCAAACGTGGAGCCGGGCGGCGCGACGAAGTGCGCTTCGTGCGCCAATCCGGGCGGGAGCTGCACTGCGCCGTTCAGCGCGGCCACGAGGTCCGGCGGGGTGGATCCCGGCGCGTAGCCCCCGTACGAGCCGCGCGCAAGGCCCGACGTGTGGTTGAGGATGCGCCGCACGGTGACGCCGTCCGCATCGTATGTGTCGGAGGTCAGCTGCAGCCGGTCGAGGTAGCGATTGACGGGCGCGTCGAGGTCGATCCGGCCGGCCTCTACGAGCGTCATCACGCCCCACGCGGCCACGGGCTTGGCGATGGAGGCGACGTTCAGCACAGTCTCGGGCGTCATTGGCGTGCGGTACTCGGCATCGGCAAAGCCGTAGCCGCGGGCTGTCACTACCTCGCCTCCGCGGATGACCGCCACCGCCGCGCCGGGAATCTGATAGCGATCGAGCAGCTCGGGCATGAGCGTGTCAAGCCGATCGGTCAGGCTGGTGTCCGGCGGCGTAGCGGGGGCGGACCAAGCAACAGTGGTACTAAGCAGAACGAGAAGAAGAATGCGCGTCATGGGGATTAGGTGCGGTACAAAGGAAAACGGAAGATAAAAAGCAGTCGGCCGGTTCTCACTCGTTCTTCAGCGTCGAGGCCGGGTCGAGGCGGGCGGCCCGGACGGCCTGCGGGCCCATCGCCAGGAAGGCTACGAGGGCCGTGAGCGCCAGCGCACCGAGGAAGAGGCCCACGCCCAGCGGCGTGCGGTAGGCGAAGTTTGCCAGCCAGCCGTCCATAACGACGTAGGCCACCGGAAGCGCCACAGCGCCGGCGAGGCCGATCAGCTGCGCGAACTCCTTCGAGAGCAGTCCGACGACCTGCACGGCTGTAGCGCCCATGGCCTTCCGGATGCCGATTTCCTTCGTGCGGCGCTGTACGGTGTACGTCGCCAACCCAAACAGGCCGAGGCACGCGATCAGGACGGCGAGGCCGGCGAAGAGGCGAAAAAGCGCGCCGGTGCGCTGGATGCTGTCGTGCACCTGGGCGTACGTCTGGTCGAGGAAGGCGTATTCCAGCGGATCGCCCGGCACGGCGTCGCGCCACGCCTGCCGGAGGGCGCGCAGCGGCTCGGCCGGCGCGCCCGGCGCCAGCTTCACGTAGAGGCTGCGCGGGCTGTCGCTCAGAAACATCACGACCGGGCGGATGCGGTCGCGCATCGAGGCGTAGTGGAAGTTCTCGACTACGCCGATCACGTCGTAGCGGATGCTGTCGCCCGGCTCCGCCAGCGTGTGCTCCAGCGGACGCGCCCAGCCGAAGGCATCGGCGGCGGCCTGGTTGACGAGCACGGCGGTGGAGTCGGAGCGGCGCGCGGCGTCGAACGCGCGCCCGGCCACCACGTCGATGCCCAGCGCTTCCACGAAGCCCGTGCTCACCAGCATCTCCTTCATGGCCTGCGCCTCGCTCTGCGGCGCGTCGTCGGGGACGAACGCCTGTTCCGGAATGCGCGCGAAGAGCGGATCGCCGGCGCCGCTGGCCACGATGCCGGGCAGGCGCTCGATCTGCTGGGCAAACGCGGCGTGCCCGTCGCCCAACGCGCGGGCGTTCTGCACCTCCACCACCTGCGCCTTGTCCAGCCCCAGCTGCTTCGACTGAACGTACGAAAACTGTTTCTGCACCACCAGCGTGCCCACGATGAGCGCCACCGACACGGCGAACTGAAAGACGACCAGCCCTTGCCGGAGGCGCTTCCCCTGGCCGCCGCTGCTGTGGCGCCCGCTGGTCTTCAGCACTTGAGCTGGCACGAAGCGCGACAGCACGAACGACGGGTAGCTGCCAGCTACGACGGCGACGAGCGCCACCACGAGCAGCAGGCCGATCCCGACGACCGGATCGAGCAGTTGGCTGAACGAAAGGGACCGGTTGGCCAGTGCGTTGAACGACGGCAACGCGAGCGCCACGGCTCCGAGGGCCAGTATCGTGGAGAGACTGGTGAGGACGAACGCTTCGCCCAGAAACTGCCCGGTGAGCTGCGTGCGCCGGGCGCCAAGCGCCTTCCGCACGCCGACCTCTACCGCCCGCTCAGCGGCTCGCGCTGTGGCCAGGTTCATGAAGTTGATGCAGGCCAACAGCAGGATAAACGCGCCGATGACTGTGAACGCGTAGACCGCAGCGATCGAGCCATTGGCCTGAATCTCCTCGTCCAGGTCCGAATGCAGGTGGATGCGCGTGAGCGGCTGTGGAACGAAGCTCCAGGCGTCACCACGCGCCTGAAACGCCTCAAATGAGATGCCGAACGCGGCCTCGATTTGTGGGGCGAGGTACTTCCGGATGGTAGCTGTCAGGGTGCGCTGGAACGCCTCGACGGAGGCACCAGGCGCAAGCCTCACGTAAGTGTACGTTAGCAGCGCCGTCCAGCTTTCGCGGAAGCTGTCGGGGAGCCGGAGCGAACCAACTGCCTGAAACGACAGGTGCGACGTTTCGGGGATGTCGGCCATCACGCCGGTGACGCGCCACGTCCGGTCATTCATGGCCACCGTTTGGCCAATCACGTCCAGCCGTCCAAACAGGCGCTGCGCGGTAGAGGCGGTTAGCA
>CAZBTM010000085.1:7343-11342 GCA_964494425.1 uncultured Rhodothermales bacterium
GTCTCCCGTACGCCCCGCAGCATCTCGAAGCCACCAAAGACGTCGAAGAAGGTCGAATTGGCGAAGACGACCGCGTTGTCGGTGAACGCCTGGGCACCGCGTTGCATCGTGACGTCGTCGCGGTGGCGGAAGTGCGTGGCGGCGGCCACCGCCGGAATCTCCTCGGCAACGGTCTGCGCGAGCGGCGGTGGGGCGTCGGCCTTGGCGATGCTACGCGACTGGATCTGCACGTCGGAGGTCAGCCGGTAGATGCGCTCGGAGTCCGGGTGGAAGTCGTCGTAACGCAGCTCGTTCTGCACCCAGAGGCCGATGACGAGGCAGAGCGCAAGCCCGGTCGCCAGCCCGAGGACGTTGATGGCTGTCATCTGCGGACGCTTCCGGAGGGACCGGGTCGCGATGGTGAGGTAGTTGCGAAGCATGGCGTGGGAATCGTGAGGCGTATCGGGAAACGTACTGGATTCAAAGTGGCGCATTGCTGCGCGCCGATGTTTTTTGTGAGCATAGAAGCGGGCTATGGCGCGGGCACCTGTACCACGTCGTCGTTGGTCACCTCCAAGCTGAGGTACTCGCGGACGAAGCTGGCCCGGCGCGGATCGGCATCCACGACGCGCTGGGCGGCGCGGCGCATCGCCTCGGTGCGGCCCAGCACCTGGTAGGTCATCGCGAGGTCCGCCTGCACGCGCCACGACATCGGCAATAGCTCAGCGGAGAGCTCCGCGTACGGGAGCGCCCGACGGGCCTTCTCCTCCTGCGAGAGCGTGTCGGGCCATGCGGGGATCGGGTTCTCCTCCAGCAAGTCCGTCAGCGGGTACTCCAGGAAGTCGGTGCCCAGGCGCACACCCGCGTCCAGCGCTGCGCGGAGGCCCGCTGCTCCCTCCGCGAATCGGTCGGCGCGGATGTGCTCCAGCGGGAGCGTGAAGGCGCCATCAACCGGAGCCAGCGTGTAGCTTGTGTCGGGCGTTACGAGTGCGAGGCCCTCGCCGTCGGTGCGGCGTTCCACCGTTACGCCGGTCATGTCGGTGGCGAGGCGCATCTCCGAGAGCGGGTAGAGGTCCGATTCGATAAACGGCTCGGTCTCTCCGCGCGTCATACGGAAGGTGAGACCGCTGCCCTCGGTTCGTTCGATACGGGCGCGGTGCGACGGCGTCATCCGGTAGGTGCCCACGAAGCGTGCCTCCGCGTCTGGCGAGAGCGCGACCGTTTCTAACGGCTCTGGGGTGTGGTTGCGGACGGCGATGCGGGTGGAATCGACGTTCTCGAAATGCTGACGTGCAGTAAACGGCACGTGCAGGTCGGGCTCGATGTGCGTGCGCGGCGTATCGGGCAGGCCGCCCTGGTAGTAGGCGTAGGAGGTGTAGACCGCGATCTTGGAGTTCGGCAAAAACACCGGCGAAATCTCCCCCCAGATGTTGGGCGAAAAGCCGCTGGGTTGCCCCGCGAAGAGCGTCTTCGTGCGCTGCTCCAGCTTCATCACAAAGAGCCCCGCCGCCGAGTTCGTGTAGGGGCCGATGAGCGTGTAGAGAACCCCACGCCGGTTGATCTTGGGATGGCTGCTGAGCAGATCGACGAGCGGATCGCCATCAGCGGTGATGCCGCCGAGGTTTGTGCGCAGGTCCACAATGAACCGCTCCAATGGGCGATCCTCGATGAGCGTACGCAGGCTATCAGCCAACTCGGCGATGGACTGGTCGCTGAAGCGGTCGACGCGCGTCTCGTTGACGACGGTGTTGAACTGGAGGTACAGCTCGCCGGTCGCTTCGTCGTAGGTGGTGCGGTAAAACGGCTCGTTGCTGTCCTCCTGCACCGAGGCGAGTGACCACTGCCGGTCGGGCGGTGTGACGGGCACCGACGCGGGCGAGGTGATGTAGCGGACGAACGCGGGCGTGTCGGGCCGAAGCGTCTGGACCGTGACGGACTCAGTACCGCCGCGTTCTGTGCGCAGGTGGAGCGCGAACTGGTCGACCCGGTCGGTGATGCCCAGTGCGTGGAGCGGGTTGGCCCATTTCAATATGCGCTCTTGGACGTGCGTTTGGCGCGACCAGCGGTTGTCGGCACTGACGTACGGGGCGAGCCGGTTGCAGACATCCTCGATGGGCATGCCGTCAATCGCCACCACCTCGCGCCCAATGAGGCTGGTGTCGGCGGCAGCCATGATAAAGACGCCGTCGTCGAAGCGGTACACACGGAAAGGCACGGCACGCCACCCCAGCACGCGCTGGCTGGCAAAGATGCGCGTGTGCCCGGTACCAGCGGCGGGCAGGTTCATCAGGCGAAAGACCGACAGGATGCGCTGGTCGCGGGTCTGCTGAGGAACGAGCGCCTTCAGCGAGTCGAGGCGCCGGGTGAGGTGGTGGGGACCGAGGGCAGCGCCCGCATAGGGAAGCCGGCGTTGCAGAAGCGCAGCGAGCGTGTCCAGGTCGGCACGCCACTCCGCGACCGAGAGGCGCTCCGGTAGTTCCATCCCCTCAATGAGTTGCTCGTTGGTGCGGCTTATGCGGTCATAGATCTCCTCCGGCGGAAACGGGAGATCGCCCTCTTGGGCGTAGGTGCTTGGGATGCAAAGGCAGCAGCTGAGAACGATCGCTACAAACGCGAACAGACGTCGCATAGGTGGGCGTGGGTTGTGTTATAGGCAGCGAAAGGCAAAATTGGATTTATTGCGGAAGCACCGCGTCGAGGCGCACGCGGTAGGCGTTGCCGAAGCCGTTGTGCGGCTGGTCGTAGAAGGCCCGCATGGCGGCCGGGTCGACGAGCGCCGTGCCATCTTGCACGCCGGGCGTGCGCGTGCTGGTGAAGTAGAGCCATTCGCCGTCCGGCCCCACGATCGGGCAGTAATCCCGCCCGGTCGCGTTCACGCTGGGACCAAGCGACTTGGCCTCCGTCCACGCGCCATTCACCCAGCGGCTCACGTAGAGGTCGGCGACGCCTTCGTTGTCGGGGTTGCCGAAGACGGCGAAGATGAGTAGCTGGCCGTTCGGGGAGATATAGGGCGTCGTGTCGTGGTACTGAGAATTGACGGCGGGGCCCAAACTCTCAGGCGGCTGGTACCCGCCGTTGCCATCGGGCCGGGCGCGGTAGACATCGCCGGCGCCCTCGCTGTCGTCGCGCATGGCTGTGAAGTAGAGCGTCCCCTCTGCGTCGACGGTCGGGAAGTACTCGTTGCCGTCCGTGTTCACCGCGTCGCCGAGGTGGATCGGGGCGCTCCAGCCGTCCGGCGTGCGCTCCACCTTCCACATGTCGTAGTCGTCCTTCGGGGCGCCGCCCGCTTCTACGGGGCGCTTCGACAGATAGTAGAGCGCGGAGCCATCGGGTGCAATGAACGGGTCGGCGTCGCTGTACCGGCCGGAAAAGGAGGCCACCGTGGGGGCCGTCCAGGCGTCGTTCTCGTAGCGCGACCCCATGATGAGGAAGAAATCGCCGTAGCTGGGCGTGCTGATGGTCGTGTACGCCGTCTGGCCATCCGGCGTGAAAGCGGGGGTCAATTCGTAGAGCGGCGTCGAGAACACGCCTTTGCCGAACAGCTCGGGCGTGGATTGCGCCGTGGCGGGCGCGGCGAGCAGGACGAGCAGAGTGAACAGAAGAACGGTGCGCATGGAATCCTGGGCGGCTGTGGTCGATATGAGAAGGGCGGATCGCAATCCGCCAATGATGCAGTCGCCAAGAAGCCCAGGCGGTCGCCAGTGTGCCTGATGGGAAGGCAATGATTGGGTCCAGATCTCCTAATGATGTCTCATGATCGACGCTCACGATGCCTGACGATGCTTATCGCCCGGACGACGCGGGTGCCTTCATTTTGCGCGCAAACGACCAGACGTGGCGGGTAGTGTCTGATCTCAACCGTGTAATTCTCGAGTCGGGCGCGCCCATCCAGCTGGAGCCGCGCGTGATGCAAGTGCTCGTCGCCCTCGCTGAGCAGGATCGCCGGGCGGTTGAAGCGCTCGGCGACGCGTGAAGCGACGATGCCGACCACGCCCTCGTGCCAGTCGGGCGAGGAGAGGA
>CAZBTM010000086.1:0-11213 GCA_964494425.1 uncultured Rhodothermales bacterium
CAGAGGCTGATCCCGAACTCCTCTTTCCCACTATCCTGGCCAACACAGCCAGTAACCGGGCGATTGAGTTCAAGGGCGATGTAAACTTCTTCCCGCAGGTATGGTCTTCTGCCGGAGCATCTGATGTGTTCGACAGCCCGGAGCGCTATACAGTGAGTCCGTTCAGCGCGGGGAACACCTGGAATAACATCTATCAGAGCCAGCTGAAAGAGTTGGATCTAATCATCCAGGATGCCCAAGAAAACGAGTTCAGCAATATCGTAGCCCAGGCACAGATCATGTCAGCCTGGTCATACCTGCAAGCCACCGAACTGTACGGCCCGGTTCCGTTCTCCGAAGCTATCGATCCCGACATTGCACGTCCCGCCTACGATGCACAGCAAGACGTGCTACGCGGAGTCGTCGAGCTTGCTGCTCAAGGCGTTGAGAACATCGATCCAGAAAGCCCGATCTCGGTCACCAATGGCGACCTGATTTACGGGGGCAACATGACGCAGTGGGAACGCTTTGCGAATTCCGTTCAGATGCGTGCGCTCATGCTGCTGCGCAGCGGAGGCGCTTCGGTTGATGGCGAAATCAATGCGCTCCTTGGCGCGCCGATGATTCGGAGCGTGTCTGATATTGCACTCATTCCGTTCTTTGATCAAGGCGGAAATGAAAACAACCTCTGGAAGCTGCTCGATAACTTCTCAGGTGGAGAAAACATCTGGATTCACGCTGGTGAGCCAGTTATCGAGATCATGAACCGTTACGAAGACCCGCGCCGCGCTACGTTCTTTGACACGAACAGTGAGGGCGTATACGCAGGAAGCCCTCCCGGCGTGCTGGGGGGAGACTACTCGTTCGTAAGTCTTAACATCATGCGTCCTGCATACCCTGAGATTCTCATTAATCCCGCTGAGATTCTGCTGCTCGAAGCTGAGTTCCTCGAGAAAACAGGCAGCAGCGGACGTGAGAAGCTGGAAGCAGGCGTGCGAGCCAGCATGGATTTCTACGACGGCAAACCGGGGGCCATTGCTCCTGCCGACAAAGACGCCTTTGTGAGTCGCATCCTCGACGAGTACGACAGTGCTGACAACAAAGTCGAAGTCATTCAAGAGCAGCTGTATGTTTCGCTGACGGGCCAAAACCCTGAAGGATGGACAAACTGGCGCCGCACGAAGGTGCCTTCGCTTGAGCTTCCTCAGCAGGCTACCTTGAATACCATCATCCGTCGGTATCCGCTGCCCGACAACGAGCGAACCGCTAATGCAGAAAATGCAGGTCCGTTCGTCGGTTTGGAAGACGAGCCGATGTGGTTTGAAGGCGAGTAACCACTCCGAACTGCACCATCGTCCATCCATCGCATTTTGATTCCTACACGCAATGATTAAACGATTTACAACATATACAGCGGCTGTCTTGATGGCGAGCCTGCTGCTCATGGGCTGCGACGACTACGAGCTTCCCGTTGACATTGAGGAAACGGCTAACGAGCAAGCGTACGTCGAATTTGGAAGCTCTGCCGATGTAACTGCCGCTGCTGGCGAAGTTGCCGAAGTGAACGTATTTGTTCGTCCGACCTCGATTCAGCAAGATGTTGAGGTTGGTTTCACGGTCAATGAGCCCTCTCCTAACAACGAAGCTGTTGAAGGGGTAGACTACGAAGTGGTTGCCAATCCCTTCACAATCGTTCACGAGGACCCTGATGACTCGGCAAACCTTGATTCTGCCCCAATCGGAATCGACATCCTCCCGGATGCAACCTCTGGCCGCGTCATTCGCCTCCAGCTTTCGAGCGCAGTGTCTGCCGATGGCACCGAACTGCGCGTTGGACGCACCGCAGACCTGCGCACTGTGCGTAGCATTGTAATCGAATAAGTACCCGGACACATCGGACCTGTGCCGCTGTGATTACAGCGGCAGACGTCCTACACGTGTACGAAAAAAGCACCGACGAGTAACTTCGTCGGTGCTTTTTTGCGTTCGGGTATTCGCTGATCTTCCAACCTCTACCCGCCATCCCTACCTAAATGATCGTATTGAAGCTCTTCCCAGCGAATCTTGCCAGGGCGGTTGAGAGGCATCGGGCAACTCAATAATCGCCTTGTACGGGATGACTGCTCGGGAAGCATCACTTGCGATCTAACAGCTAACGAGCACTGTATTTCCGCGATCGGTTTTCTGTCAAGGGGCCATCACGTAGCGTCTATCCACTACCCTGTGATCAATGAAGAGCAGACCATGTGTCTTGAAACTGCCAATTGAAGAAGGTGCGCGCCCCTCGCTGCGAAAGAAACGTGGCATGCAATTCTACTGAATGCGCTCCTTCCAATAAGTCGTTGCCCTCCTCATCATGCCGAGGAAATAAAAGAGAGGATCTCATGTGATACAACGTGCCTATCGTGGAGCGCTTCGGAGGACGCTGTGCGACCAGGTCGGCCAGCGGTACGGTATGCTCGTCATCAATACGTAAATAAAAGTCGACATTTGAGTATTCAGGATTTGTGTTCATCATGTCTTCTGAGAAGAGATGCAAGTCCATCACAATGTAATTACGGTATTCAGCCTCCACCCGCTCAAAAATGGTGGATGCAAGCGCATCTGTTAAATCGCCGGTGCCAAAGACCGAAGCAGTACGCGCAAGAGCTAACTCGCGACTGACAAATGTAGCAAAGGAAACGTCTGCAAAACGTGGACTGCGGTGACGGAAATTCGGAGCTGTAGACCACTTTTGCATAAGTTCAATGAGCGGGCGATCGAGCGTTATATCTGTAGAGTCGCCTTCCACGGTGGTGGCAACATGTACGAGCGAATCCGGGTGGTGGATATGACGCGTGTCGGGTAGGTACCCGCGTGCAATATCGTCTTTCGTCATAGAAAAAAGACTACCGCATCCGGCGAACACTACGGTGAAAACCGCACCGATAAGAAATGTGCAGCTAAGCTTCAGTACACGTTGCATACAAACAGACTTTTAAACTAAAGGTGTTCGGTATGAGCGGGGCCTTGGCAGAGCGCAAAGTAGCATGCCTCGGGCGTATTGTGGGATAAGACCAGCGAGACCAGCCGAAAGACCTGTCAGATCTTTGTTATCATTATCTACTCTACACGCCTTGCTCCCACGAAAACTGGAGATGGGCACGGGGGAACGAGACGGAGCGCACGTACAACGTGAGACGCTGCGCATCCGCCAAAATATCGATATCGTCCTCCGGTTGGCGTGCGAAAATCAATGTGTTTCGGCGGTAGAACACCCCCTCGCCGCTGCGTGAGGTGTACCGGACGATGTCGGTGGCTACCTGTGTGGGAGCGTACTCGGTCGGGCTTTCGTCGACGCGCAGGAAGGCGCGCGCGTCCATATGGCGGATGCTTGTGTACTGAAACGCTTCGCTAACGCGCTCCGGCACATACAGATACACGTCAATGCGAATGGCGTCTTGGTGGAGCGAGTCGACCTCCTGCTGAATCGTAGCGCGAGCCTGGTCGGGCGGATACGCATCCAGCGGCGTACGTCGATTTAGGGAAGCAAGCCGGAACTCGCGTCCCCAGAGCGTGGCAAAGCTGGAAAAGCGGCGCGTTTCGTATAGATCGGGGCCTTGCGTCTGCCGGTGGCGCGCAGACCAGTCGACCCAGAGGTCGCCGAATGCCCGCTCGCTCTCCAGTTTGAGCCGTCCGTCATCGTTAGAGACCACAGATACGTGCTGTAAGCTGTCGAAGGACGCAACCGAGCGCGTGGTGGGTAGGAAATGGGCCGCCACATCGACTTCGTTGCTCACGCTGCCCTGCAAGGCCGCACAGCCCGCAAGCAGACAGAGTCCGCCGAGAAGACCTACATAACTTCGAAGGGACAAAGACAAAGCGGGGAGACGCATGGGCACGACACCAGAAACAAGAAGAAAACAGGCAAAGAAGTGCCTGATGAGAAACGAACGCACACAACGCACGCTAAGAACCGCCTACTGCAACGTGAGAGAGAACGTGGCGGCCATTATGCAGAACAGGTATGCACCCAAAAACGGTTTGCATCAAGCAGATTCAATGCTTAGTATGACCGTGGCTTCATCGTAGTTTCCCACCCGTAGTTGCTTCTGATCATGCCCACCCTCTCCGTCAACCGCGTGCACAAAGCCTATGGGGATACGAAGGCCGTGCACGACGTGTCGTTTGCTGCCGCCCCCGGACGCATTCTTGGGTTGCTGGGACCCAATGGCGCGGGTAAGACCTCGACGCTGCGCATGATTACGCACATTACACAGCCCGATTCAGGAGCCGTGCGCTACGATGAGCGTCCGGTAGGACCGTGGAGCCAGCGGCGCATGGGCTATCTGCCTGAGGAGCGCGGCCTCTACCCTGACCTCCGCGTCAAGGAGCAGCTCGTCTACCTGGGGCAGCTCAAGGGCCTTTCTGCCGATGCCGCCACCGAGCGCGTGCACCACTGGTTGGAGCGCTTCAGTGCGCTCGACTGGGTCGACAAGAAGACCGATGAGCTCTCCAAGGGGATGCAGCAGAAGGTGCAGTTCATTGCTACGCTGCTGCACGACCCGCAACTGCTTATCTTCGACGAGCCGTTTAGCGGACTCGACCCTATCAACTCCGATGTGCTGCGCGACATCATTCTGGAGCTGCGCCGCACCGACCGTACCATCCTGTTCGCCTCGCACCGGATGGAGCAGGTGGAGCAGCTCTGCGACGACATCTGCCTCATGGCCAACGGACAGGTCGTGCTGAAGGGCGATCTGCGCGAGGTGAAGCAGCGTTTTGGCACCAACACCGTCATCGTCCGCTTCGACGGCTCGGATGCCTTCATCGACGACCTTGAATCTGAAGGCGCCGTTCGTGTGCATGCGCGCAGCGCCCACCGCGCCGAAATGCGCCTGCTCAACGACACGCCTGCCCGCCGTGTGCTGCAAGCTGCCCTCGACACCGTTGACGAACTGCATCACTTTGAGCGGACCGAGCCCCCACTCAGCGAGATCTTTGTGGAGGTGGTCGGCGAGGCCAATGCCGCCCAGGCTGCCGCGGCGTAGCAGGCTATAGTCCTCTTGTGTTGCCTCTTCTTTCGAACGAACCGCTGCCCTATGCATCCCATCTGGATCATCCTCAAAAGTGAGTTCTGGCGCCGTGTGCGGTCTAAAGCATTCGTGCTCGCCACACTGCTGGCGCCCGTAGGCATTGTTGCCCTGTTTGCGCTGCCCGGACTGCTCACCTTCTTTGCGGCAGATAGCGGTGACGAGCCGCCCGTGGCCGTGGTCGATGCCACCGAACAGCTCCTTCCGCACCTGCAGGAGCAGTCCAGCAGTTTCACGTTTGTGCAGTCCAACACGAACCAAGACGCTCTGGCCGACTCGGTGCGCGCCGAGGTCTACAGCGGCTACCTGGTCCTCCCCGAAACGCTCCTGCAAGGAGAAGGCACCGCCTCATTCTACCGCAGTAGCGGCGGCGGACTCGGCACGCAGAATCGCATCCAAAACGTCGTAGAGCGGGCCGTGCGCGATGTGCGCCTCGCTAACGAAGACGTGCCCGACGCCGTCGAGTCGATCCTGGCAGCCGCGCCCTCGCTGGAGATGCGTCGCATCACCGAACAGGGCGACCAGGCCGATGCCACGCTCATCTACTCGGCCATTGGATACATGCTGGCCTTTGTGATCTACTTTGCCGTGTTCATCTACGGACAGTACGTCATGCAGGGCGTCATCGCCGAAAAAAGCTCGCGCGTGGTCGAAATCGTCGTCTCCTCCGTGCGCCCGTTCGAGCTGCTCATGGGCAAAGTGCTGGGCATCGGCGCCATGGGGCTCGTGCAGATGGTCACCTGGGGCGCGCTCGTAAGCGGGGCCCTGGCCGCGGCCGGACCGATCTTCCTGCTGTTCATGGATCCGTCGGCCTACGACATCGCTCCCGATGCATCCCAAGAAGCTGCGCTCGAAGCCGCAGGCATCACCATCCCGTCGCTGCCGCTCTCGCTTCTGGTGTGGACGCTCCTCTTCTTCGTGGCGGGCTACCTGCTCTACGCCAGCCTCTTCGCTGCCGTGGGGTCCGCGGTCGAGCGCGTGCAAGACGCCCAGAGCCTCATGTATCCCGTGTTCATTCCGCTGCTCATCCCCCTGCTGGTTATTGGCGTCGTCATCGAAGCGCCCAACGGCACGCTGTCCACCGTGCTGTCATTCATCCCGTTCTTCGCCCCCATCCTAATGGTCCTGCGCTCTGCCCTCACCGACGTCGCGTCCTGGCAACTGGCCCTGTCGTGGCTGCTGGTGATGGCCACCTTCGTGGGCACCATCTGGATGGCCAGCCGCATCTACCGCGTGGGCATCTTCATGTACGGCAAACCCCCCAGCCTGCGCGAACTGCTCCGGTGGGCCCGCTACCGTCCATAGCAGCGCGGGTTGCCCCTGCTGGCTGTGCGTTGTATCATGGGATAGCCTTCCGCATCCCCGAAAATGCCTGGTATCCAACCCGTAAAAATACAGGGGGATGCACAGGTTCATGCCCTGCCCACATATCGTCCGGATGCCTATGTTGCTGCTCGCCCGCTGGCTTGTTGGGAGCCTCGTACTCATCAGTATTGCCTGCGCCCCCCATATCGTCCAGGCGCAAGACGCCCCCACGTCCGCCCCCGACCGCACCGACGAGGGCGCGGGGCCCTACGAGCGTCTGGTGCTGCGCGGCGCCACCCTCATCGACGGCACCGGCGCGCCGCCCCGCGGCCCGGTCGACATCGTGATCGAGGGCAACCGCATCACCAACATCGCCAGTGTCGGCTATCCCGGCGTCCCCATCAACGAAAGCGCACGCCCGGAGGGCGGCGACCGTGAGATCGACCTGAGCGGACACTACATCCTGCCGGGCTTTATCGACATGCATGGCCACCTGGGCGGCACCGCGCAGGGCACACCCGCCGAGTACGTGCTCAAGCTGTGGATGGGCCACGGCGTAACCACCGTCCGCGAGCCGGGCAGCTTCAACGGTACTGAGTGGACGTTTGACCACCGCGACCGTAGCGCCGCCAACGAGATTGTGGCGCCGCATCTGGTGGCCTACGTCGGCTTCGGGCAGGACCGCGACGCACCCATTTCCACGCCCGAGCAGGCCCGCACCTGGGTGCGTCAGGTGGCCGAGCGCGGGGCCGAAGGCATCAAGTTCTTCGGGGCGCGCCCGGCAATTATGCAGGCGGCGCTCGACGAAGCCGAACAGCAGGATCTGGGCACCGCCATGCACCACGCCCAGCTGAACGTCACCCGCGTCGATGCGCTGCAGTCCGCCACCTGGGGCCTCACCACGATGGAGCACTGGTACGGCCTGCCCGAAGCCCTCTTCAACGATCGCACTGTGCAGGATTACCCCGCCGACTATAACTACAACAACGAGCAAGATCGCTTTCGCGAGGCCGGGCGCCTGTGGCAGCAGGCCGCCGACCCCGGCACCGCGCACTGGAACGCGGTCATGGACTCGCTCCTCGCGCTCGACTTTACCCTCAACCCCACGCTCAATATCTACGATGCCAGCCGCGACCTCATGCGCGCCCGCAATGCCGACTGGCACGCCGACTATACCTTGCCGTCGCTGCAGGACTTCTTTACGCCCAGCCGCGTCGATCACGGCTCCTACTTCTTCGACTGGACGACCACGCGCGAGGTGGAGTGGAAGCGCAACTACGACCGCTGGATGGCTTTCCTCAATGAATACAAAAACCGAGGCGGACGCGTGACCACCGGCAGCGATAGTGGCTACATCTACCAGGTGTACGGCTTTGGCTTTATCCGCGAGCTGGAGTTGCTGCATGAGGCCGGCTTCCACCCGCTTGAAGTCATCCGCGCCGCCACGCTTAACGGCGCCGAAGCCCTTGGCCTCGACGGCGACCGCGGCAGTGTCGAAGTCGGGAAGCGCGCTGATCTGGTCATCGTCGACGAGAATCCGTTGCATAACCTGAAGGTGCTCTACGGTACCGGCGCGCTGCGCCTGAACGACGACACCGACACCGTAGAGCGCGTGGGGGGCGTAACCTACACCGTCAAAGACGGCATTGTCTACGACGCCGAGCGCCTCCGCGCCGATGTGCGCGCGATGGTTGAGGAAGCAAAGCACAACCTCGACGAATAGCCCTCGGATGCTGCGGCTGATTCCCTGGTTTCATCTCAGCACAGGACTCCGTATCCTGTAGCACGCCGCATCCGTCTGTCCTGAATGTACTTCCGCACCCAACTTCCACCCCCTATGCGTCTTTTGCTGCTCAGCATCACCATACTTGCGTTGACCGCAGGCTGCACCGCGCCCGACGAGAACGCGCCCGACGCTAACGAAGAACCGTTCCGCGAGGCGACGGACGACCCGTGGGAGGCGGTAGACGTTCCTGCGTATCCCGACACCCGCCAGGGCGATGTGGTCGACACCTACTTTGGAACGGAGGTGGCCGACCCGTATCGTTGGCTCGAAGACGACACCGCCCCCGAAACCGAGGCCTGGGTCGAAGCGCAGAACGAGGTCACGTTCAGCGTGCTGGACGAGATTCCGTTTCGCGATCAGATCCGCGAGCAGCTTACTGAAGACTGGAACTACGAGCGGCTGTCGAGTCCCCGTGCGGAGGGCGATTACCACTACTTCTCGATGAACGACGGTCTGCAGGATCAGTCGGTGTGGTATCGCACCGATGACGTAAGCACGATCCAGAGCGACGACCCGCGCAGCCAGGCCGAGGTCTTTCTGGATCCGAACACGTTCTCGGAAGACGGCACCACTTCGCTGGCCAACATCAGCTTTACCGACGACGGGAGCCGGGCCGCCTACGCCATCTCCGAGAGCGGCTCCGACTGGCGCAAGGTCATCGTGCGCAACACCGAGTCGATGGAGCAGGTGGGCGACACGCTGGTGGATGTGAAGTTCTCCGGGCTCTCGTGGCGCGGCAACGACGGCTTCTACTACAGCAGCTACGAAGCCCCCGAGGGCAGCGAGCTCTCGGCCATGACCGACCAGCACAAGCTGTACTTTCACGAGGCCGGCACGCCGCAGTCCACCGACGAACTCGTATTCGGAGGCGAAGCAACGCCGCGTCGCTACGTGTCGGGGCGCGTCTCGGACGACGGGCGCTTTCTGATCGTGACGGCTGCGGAAAGCACCACCGGTAACGAGCTCTACGTGCAAGATCTGGAGGATCCGAACGGGGCGCTGGAGCCCGTCGTGGACAACTTCGACAACGATCACACGGTCGTTGCTACTGACGGCGACCGGCTGCTCATCCGCACGAATCTTGATGCGCCCAATTACCGGCTGGTTGCGGCCAACATCAACGACCCAGCGCCCGAGCAATGGACCGATGTTATTCCGGAAACGGAGCACGTGCTCAGCACAAGCACCGCCGGCGGATCCCTCTTTGCCAGCTATCTGGTGGATGTGCAGACCGAGGTGCATCAGTACGACTACGACGGCACACATATCCGCGAGGTGGAGCTTCCGGGCATTGGCACGGCAGGCGGATTCTCGGCGGATCGTGATGCCGACACGCTCTACTACCGGTTCACGTCGTTTACGTACCCGTCGGCGATTTTTGCGTACGATATTGCACAAGGCACATCGGAGCCGTTCTGGATGCCGAGGATCGACATCAATCCCGAGGCCTACGTCACCGAGCAGGTCTTCTACGAGAGCAAAGACGGCACCGAGATCCCGATGTTCATCACCTATAAGGAAGGCACCGAGCTCGATGGCACCAACCCCACGTATCTCTACGGATACGGGGGCTTCAACGTGAGTCTGCGTCCGTCCTTTAGCATTCAGCGCATGCTGTGGCTTGACAACGGCGGCATCTACGCGCAGCCCAATATTCGCGGCGGCGGCGAGTACGGCGAGTCGTGGCACGAGGCCGGCATCCGCATGAACAAGCAGAACGTGTTCGATGACTTCATTGCTGCGGGCGAGTATCTGATCGACAACGACTACACGTCGAGCGAGCGACTGGCCATTGCAGGTGGATCCAATGGCGGGCTGCTGGTGGGCGCGGTCATGACGCAGCGTCCGGATCTGGCCGAAGTGGCGTTTCCGGCGGTCGGCGTGCTCGACATGCTGCGCTACCACACGTTCACCGCCGGGGCCGGCTGGGCCTACGATTACGGCACCGCCGAAGAGAGCGAGGCCATGTTCGAGTATCTGCTGGACTACTCGCCCGTGCACAACGTGGACGACAGCACGCACTATCCGTCTACGCTCATCACCACCGCCGACCACGACGACCGCGTGGTGCCGGCGCATTCCTTCAAGTTCGCCGCAGAACTCCAAGACCACCACAGCGGCGACAATCCAGTGCTGATTCGCATCGAGACGCGGGCCGGACACGGGGCCGGGCGCTCTACCGAGTCGCGCATCAACGAGTGGGCCGACCGCTACGCCTTTGCCTGGCATGCCATGGGCGTGCGTCCGTTTTAGCAGATGCGTTTGGAGCCTTCTCCGTTCGTCTGTATTAGAGGCAGGTAGTCCTCTACCCCCGAAACACAGACAGAAAAGCCTGATGGAGTGTTATCTCCATCAGGCTTTCTTGATTTAAGCTGCACTATGATAGAGCAAAAGACGCCCTACTCCAGCCACTCAAGCGATACATCAAGCACGATCCCACCACCGGCGTCCAGTTCTATAGAGTCTGGGTAGTTGTCAATCAGATTGCCATACTCGTAGCCTATTCCTCCAATGAAATCATCGTCATTGAAGTCATTGTCATAGAGGTCAATTGCATATCTATCGGAGAGATCGCTGATCGTGAAGGTTCCTCCAGATGGATTAATTGGGAGATCGCCAGGGCCAACATCGTTCACGTTGTTGCTGGACGTGATGAACTCCTCGGCTGTGAGGTTAGCAACCGACAAATAGACATCGGGGCCACTTCCTGGATCCCAGCCTTGACCGTCATCGGTTGTGAAGGGCATGTCTTGAATCACGACATCTGTGATGCGGACACGAGTGTACTGCTGGGAAACAGAAATACTTTCAGATGCACTGGTTGTCGCATCCTCATTGTCAGTGACTTCCAGGGTAACGCTGAAATTTCCTTGTGACGGAAACTCGTACGAGGGATTCGGGCCGCTTGCATCCTGAACATTGTCGCCATTGAAGTCCCAGCTGTACGATGCAATGTCTCCGTCAGGGTCGTTGGCGTTGGCAGTAAAATCCACGGTCGTACCCGCACGCGGGTTTTCGGGAGAGTACGAGAAGTCAACAGAAGGCGGCTGATTCGGTGCAGCAACAGAAAC
>CAZBTM010000087.1:0-1754 GCA_964494425.1 uncultured Rhodothermales bacterium
TCCACCACCAGCGCGGACAGCACTACCTTCAATAAGGTCAAAGAGGGCGTTGTGCCCGATTTCTACCGGGGCAGAGGCGACCTGCTCATCGGCCGTTCGGCACAATCAGGTGGGCAACACTTTGCAGGTGCGCTCGACCAACTTCGCATCTGGAATCAGGAACTTGTAGTCAGTGACGACAACTTTGACGCGGCGAACCTCATCCGCGATCGCATGCACCAGCGGCTCGCGCCCGGCGACCCCAAGGCGGAGTTCCTCCTGGCCAGCTATCGCTTCGATGAGGGTAGCGGCACTGTAGCGCACAGCGCGGGGCAAGGCCCGCGGCCCACCTTCGAAGGCGATCCGCAGTGGGTGCCGTTCAGCGCCGCCCGTCTCGGCGAAGAAAGCGCCGTTGCCACGAGCAGCAGCAACGCAAGCATCGGCCCCGATGGCGCGCAGCTGTCGGCCACGGATGCCAGCGGTGACGTACAGCTCTACCGCTACGGGCGCGCCGACGCTTCGCTGCGCACCGAGAGCGACGAGGGCGAGGACCTTAGCAGCCTGCCCACGGGCATCACTGAACGCTCGCACCAGACGTGGGGCGTCTCCGTCCCCGGCGGCACGAGCCCCGATGCCACGCTGACGCTTGACTACAACAGCGCCGTCGGCACCGCCACCACGCCCGCGGCGCCCGTGCGCCTCATCCGCCGCGACGCGCCGGGTGAGCCGTGGACTGTCGCCGATGACTGGATCAAAGACAAAGCTGCGCAAACGTTCACGTCAACCGGAACCGTACAAACGGGCGAATACGCGCTCGTTACGCTCCCCTACGCCGACCTGGCGGTGAGCATCGACCCGCCCACACCGGTGGCCAGCGGCGAGGATGCCGCGTTTACCGTCACCCTCACCAACACTGGTCCGGATGCGAGCGTGAGCGCTGCGGTGGACCTGAGCACAAACGCCACACTCGGCACGCTCACGCCCGGCACGCCCTCAGCGGGCAGCGTCAGCGGCACCACGTGGATGGTGGGCGCGCTGGCCTCCGGCGCAAGCGCCACACTGGAGGTGACCGCGCCGTTTGCCGGTCCGGAACCCGGCACGCTCACCGCCACCGCCACCGATGCGGAGAGCATCGATCCGCAGGCGGGCAACGATGCGGGCACGGCCACCGTCATCACGCCGCCCTACGGTGCGGAGACGGCGCTGGCCTTTGACGGCACCGATGACTTCCTCGAAACCGTTCCCGTCAGTCAGGCGGTCGCATCCGGCAACGGGTTTTCGATGAGCGCGTGGGTCCGCCCCAGTTCGGGCGGTTCGGAGAAGCAGACCGTGATGGGCTTCTATACCGGCTCCGGCAACAACCGGAACATCATCACCTACCGCACGAGCGCCGAGGCATTTTATTACTTCGATAATACCGTCGATGAGCAGCTGGCCGCGTTCACGTCGGCGCCCGACATGTGGCACCACGTGGCCGCCACGGTGGCCGATGACGGCAGCGGCGCGTTCTACGTCAACGGACGCGAAGCCGCCACCTTCTCGACGCCGGTGCGTCCGGTAGACACCGGCCAGTTCGTCATTGGGATGGATCTGGATGGCAGTACGCCGAGCGACTTCTTGGACGGCCAGCTTGACCAAGTCCGCCTCTGGAACGCCGCGCTCACCGAAGCGGAGGTCCGCGCTCGCATGCACCGCACGATTGCTCCCACCGACGCGGCGTTCGGCGACCTGATTGCCGGCTACCGCTTCGACGTGGGCACCGGCACGACGGCCTA
>CAZBTM010000087.1:1834-6115 GCA_964494425.1 uncultured Rhodothermales bacterium
CGGCAGTCAACGTGTCTGCGGCCGCCGTGCAGCTCTACCGCTACGGCACCGCCGATGGCTCGCTCCGCTCGGGCAGCGACCCGGGCGAGAGCTTCGGCGGCGTCTCCTCCGAGCGCTCGAACCTCACGTGGGGTATCGCCACGCCCACGGGCACCGCGCCGACGGCCGACCTCACGCTCGATTACAGCGGCGTGGCCACGCTCCCCAACGGCGATGTGACGCTCGTCCGTCGCGACCGCCCGGGCGATCCGTGGACGTTTGCCTCCGGCTGGGGACACGACAAAGGTAACCAGCGCTTCCTCTTCAGCGGCCCCGTGCCAACCGGCGAGTACGCCATTGCCGACGTGCCGCCGCCGCAGGTGACGACCAACACCGGCCTCACGCTCGATCAGGGCACGTTTGCAAACATCACGCAGGCCATGCTGGAAACGAGCGACCCGAACGACGCGCCCGGCACCCTCGAATACACCGTCACCAGCGGCCCCACGAGCGGCCAGTTGCTCGTCTTTGGCCAGCCGCTGGGCGGAGGCGGCCCCTCCGGCTTCACCCAGCGCCTGATCAATGATGGGCAGGTCACCTACGTCAGCGACGGGACTGCGGGCACCGACACGTTCGACTTTACGGTGACCGATGGCGCGGAGACCATCACCGGTACGTTCACGATTACCGTGGGAACGAACGATGTCTACGAGGCCTCGGGCGGATTCGCGGTCTTGGGGGAAGGCGACAGCGGCCCGCGACCGGTGGACGACACGGGCCTGCTTCTGGACCTGCAGACCGTTCCTGGCTTCGGCAGCGGCTTTGTCCACGTCGTCCGGTATGACGACGCCCCAGCCAACGCCGAGAGCATCGACCTGCCGAACGTGGGCACGAGCCGCTACGTCATCACCACGCTCGGCCGCCTGCAGGTGAAGGCAGGAACCAAGCTTTGGATCGCCGCCGCTCTGCTTCCGCACCCTGACCCCAGCAGTGTCACGATCTACTCCCGCGACACGGAAGGCAGCGGCTCGTTTGCCGCATTGCCGACCACCTACAGCCCTGCCACGGGCGTCATCGAGACGACAGTGGACAGCTTCGGCGAGTTTGCCACCGCCGCGTCTGATGTCTTCAGCGTGTCTATTGACGGCCAGGAGGGCGAAGGCAACGACACGGGCTTCCGCATGCTGGCCTTCCCCAACGGTTTCGACCGCGCCAACCTCGAAGACGACCTCGACTTCAATGTGGGTAGCGGCTCACTGCTGCAGACCTTCCCCGGCGGCGGCCCCGACGGCTCGGCCTGGATTGAGCTGACAGAGTCGAGCGACCGCGTGGAGCGCACCGAGGGCTTCATCTTGTATTTCTTCGATGACGATATCGACCCGCTCGGTGCAAGCGGCCTTCAACTGGACGTGCCCGACGCGGGGCTGGACTTCACGCAGGACGTGACGACGCCTGCGCTCGACATCAATGACGAGTACGAGGTGCTGGGCAATCCCTTCGATCAGGACATTGACCTGTCGGAGACCCTGCCGGACCTGCAGGATGCGGGCTTCAGTCCTACGATCGCGGTGTGGGACCCGGCTCTTCGGCAGTACGAGCTCATCACGCAGAGCGACCCGGAGGACACGCTCCCGGCCTTCAACGGCTTTGTGCTGCAACGCACGACGGTCGGCAGCGGCGCCACCGATCTAACATTCGCAGCGACCGGGCGCACGGGCGAGGCCACTGCGCCCATTGGCACCGAGCCGCCCTCAACGAGCGGGCCTGTTATCATCGAGCCGCTGGCCGGAGCCTCGGCAGACGGTGCAGTGGCCGCGACGCAGCAACGAACTACGCAGAGTGCCGAACCTGGGACGCCGCTGTTGAGGGCGCCGACCTCCGACTCGAACGCCGGTTCCGAGGCATATGTCGTTGCCTTGCAGATGGAAGCCATGAACGATCCCAACTCGGGGGCCGAACCGGCCCTCAGCCGTGGCACCGCCCGTCTGCGCGTGTCGGAGACCGCCACCCCGGACTGGGACGCCCATGACTTCCGTGCGCTACCGCCCCCGGCAACCGACGACGAGTACGCACTGGTAGGCTTTCCTCTCAAACGGGGCGGGCAAGATGCTGTCCTGCGTGCGGTCGCCAGCGAGCCGCTGTCCATCGGCAGCGCCCTTGAGTTGGAGGTGCCCCTTCACGTGGAGGGCATCGGGCTTGCAGGCCCTGCGGCCCTTGCCTGGCCGACCGAGCGGCAGGTGCCTGCCTACGTTCCCGATGACTGGACCGTGGAGCTGGTCGACACCCAGCCGGGCGGTGGCAGCGATCCGGTTGTGCACGACCTGCGCACTGGGGGCCCGTACGTGTTCGAGTTGCCGGCAGACAACACGATCAGTGTTCTCGAGGAGGCACGCTTCTGCCTGCGCATCAGCGCCGCGCCCCTGCCGGTGGAGCTGGCCGGGTTCGAGGCCCGCCGCGCCCGCGACGAGGCGGTGACGCTGCAGTGGGAGACCCTCTCCGAGACGAACAACGCGGGCTTTGAGGTGCAGCGCCGTGCCGCCCCGAAGGTAGAGACGTCCCACCGGGGCGTCTCTACCACGGGCGAATCCTGGCAGGCCATCGCAATGGTTGACGGCGCGGGTACTACCGACACGCCGCAGTCCTACCAGTTCGAAGATGCAGATCTGCCCTACGCCGCAGACAGCCTCTCGTATCGCCTGCGCCAGGTGGACACCGACGGCACCGCGTCCGTCACCGAAGCCGTCACGATTGCGCGTCCGGTGCCCGGCGCGGAGCTGTTGCCCACGTATCCGAACCCGGCGCGCAGTCAGGCCACGATCCGCTTTGCGGTGCCTGAGCCGCAAGATGTGCAGATTGTGCTCTACGACCTCTTGGGCCGCCGCGTGCAGACGGTTGTAAGCGAGGAAGCGGAGGGCCGCACCGAACAGACGATCGATGTCAGCCGGCTGTCCAGCGGTTCCTACTTCCTGCGCATGCAGACCGAGGGCTACACCGAAACCCAGCGCCTCACGGTCGTGCGGTAGGCGGTGGTGCGGTAGCCCTGTGACGCAGCACGCCTGCGTTCGGCGGGATACGGAGCGCCCGGCTTTGCCGGGGATCAGATTGCCTCTCTGCGGAGCGGGCCTCCGTCGCCGGATCGCCCTCATTGTGTTCAACGCGAACCCGAATCGACTGATATACCATGTCGCATCCCACCAACGATACATTCGCTGCCGCCTCCCCCCACGAGGCCAATGGACCGCCGCCTCCCGAAGGCGCCCCGAATGACGCGCTCGACCATGCCGGGCCCACGGACTATGCTCCGCCTCAGGTGCGCCCGCTGGGCACCCTGCCCGAAGCCACCGGCATGGCCATGTCGGTCTTCGAGTTAGGCCAGCCCCCAACACGCCCGTAACGCGTCGCATTCCCCAATACAACACCCAGCAGGTGCCTGAGGGGCACCTGCTGCGCTGTATCATGCAACACCTGAATCGAAGCGGCTACTGCTGTGTCAACCCTGAAAGGTTGAGTTCCGATGCGTGCTTCCCCCTCCATCCTACCCTTCCTCCCCAGGGAGGAAGGAACTGTGAGGTGCCACTTCCCAAGTCCCCCTCGGAGGAGGGGGATTTAGGGGGAGGGATTCCATACTATCATACAACCCGAAAAATTATCCTTGACAGAGCACTACTCACCCTGCGTCCAGGCATTGTTGGAGCGGTCTATATCCGGCAGCATCTGCTGCGGATCGATGGTGATGTGGTCGATGGCGCGCTCTTCCCCCCACGAAATGGTATGCGTATCGCCTGTAGCAAATGCCTCAGTGGGCACACGCACCGTCTGGGTACTGCCATCGTCGAAGGTGAGCTCCACAGGTATGGGAAGCATCAGGTCGGTTTCCTGTGCAATGGTGGCGGTAGCCGCTTCGGCATTCACCTCCATCACTGCAGGATCAGCGCCTTCGGTTTCATAGAACCAGCCGCGCCAGAACCAGTCGAGGTCTTCGCCTGCGATGCTCTCAATGGTGCGGAAGAAGTCCGACGGTTGCGGATGCTTGTACGCCCACCGGTCGATGTACGCCTTAAACGCGTCATCGAAGCGGTCAGCCCCTACCACATACTCGCGTAGCAGTGCCAGTCCAGCGGCGGGTTTCCGGTACGCCAGCATCCCCAACGCTTGGCGCCGGATGTGATCTGCCTGCGTCATGATGGGCTGATCCGCAAAAGGCGACTGCGCAAACCGAGCCACCTGTTGAGTGCTCTGTTGGATGACGCGGTCGATGTCTTGCCCGTAGAAGTCAGCGGTGGAGTACAGATTCATGAAGGT
>CAZBTM010000087.1:6125-11203 GCA_964494425.1 uncultured Rhodothermales bacterium
GGCCGCATCAAAAAGCTCAGGCTCCATCACCACTTCCCTCAGCAGGGTCAGCGCGGCAGCGGGCTTGCCATAGGCGTTGTAGCCAAACTGGACCACCTGCTCGGAATTGGTCATGATCGGCCGGATGTATTTCTTATCGCCCTTCATATAAGGCACCACCGACTTCGGCGTACCCCATTCTATATCAAGGTCGGGATACCGCACCCTTTTGGTCTCCTTCTCCAGGAAGGTATTGAGCCCCTCATCCATCCAGGCCCAGCGGCGCTCGTCGGAGCCCACCAGCATCGGAAACCAGGTGTGCCCAAACTCGTGGTCGGTGACGCCGAAGAGGCCGCGCCCCCGTGCATCCACCGAGCAGAACATGACCTGTGGATACTCCATGCCAGCCACAATGCCGCCCACATTTACAGCATTGTCGTACGGATACGGCGTGTAGCGCTCCGAGTAGAACTCAACCGAATGCTGCACATACTCGGTCGACTCCTCCCAGCCGGGCGTGCTGTTTGCACCGCCGCCCAGTCCTTCAGCCGGATACAGCGACTGCGCCAGCACCGTGTGGGTGCCCGCGTCGGCTTGGGCCGCATCCCAGATGAAGGAGCGCGAGGCCGCCCATGCCACGTCGCGCACGTCATCGGCCTGGTACTGCCAGGTGAGCGTGCCGCTGTCCGCAGGACGCGATGCCGGAGTGCCCACCTCATCTTCTGCGATGATGGTGACGGGCGAGCGGCTTGCCCGCGCATCCGCCAGCCGTTCTTGCTGCGTATCGGTGAGCACCTCGTCCGGATTCTGAAGCGTGCCGGTGGCTGTCACGATGAAGTCGTGCGGCACCGTGATGTCGAGATCAAACTGGCCGTACTCCAGGTAATATTCACCTTGTCCCAGATACGGCAGCACGTTCCAGCCGTTGACGTCGTCATAGACGTACATGCGCGGATACCACTGCGCAAGCTGATAGACGGTGCCCTGCTCGGCATCAAACATGCCCATGCGGTCGGCGCCGTAGTCGGGCAGCTCAAAGCTGAACTCCATCGACAGCGTGAGCGTGCTGCCTTCGCCCTGAAGCGGTTCGTCGAGCGCAACACGCAGGCGCGTGTCGTTGGTCACCGATTCGGGCGTGTACGTGGTGCCGTCGTACTCGATGCGCAGGTTCGATATGTCGTATCCACCCTCTTCGAAGAAGCCGCTGAACCGTGCATCGGGGGGCACCACCGCCTCCCCACGACTTCCCGGCGCAAAAAGGTTCTGGTCCATCTGGACCCACAGGTAGTTCAGCTCCGACGGCGCGTTGTTGGTGTAGGTGATGGTTTGCGTGCCCTCAATGCGTTTTTCCTCGGGCAGCAGCTCTACATCGATCGCGTAGTCGGCTTCTTGCTGCCAGTAGAGCGGGCCCGGACGCCCATCGCCGGTGCGGTAGGCATCGGCATCGGGCAAGTCGAGCACCTCGAACGCCTCCAGGTTCGGCTCACTGGGGGCCTGAGCCGCGGCTCCGGTGGGTCCCATAATCCATACAGAAAGCCCAAAGAGCAACGCTACGCCCCATGCGGTCCTCGGTCGTAGATGCGAAAGCGAAGCAATCCTGGTAGACATACGCAGCAATAGATCAGTGGTATAACTATCTTGTTATTACATGTATGAAGAGCCACGGTGCAGCGACTCGCACCACGCACGAATTGAACATGAACTCTGCTCGGCATGCGTTAGCAAGCAGCCCCGTATTCGTCTGGTGAGATGCGCATGCAAGCGCCTACCCGCTCATCCGATGGTTACCTGTTACGCAACCCGCTCATTGGGCGGCCTGTTGAAGTGAACATATGCTGCCTCCTCGGGTGCAGATGCGGCACTGTGGATGCGGCACTACTGTTGCGATCTGCAACGCTCCGTGCTACTCCCCCAACATATTGCCTGAACTCATGGATACCTCGCTTTCTCGCACCCTTCCCCTGGTTTTACTTGCTTTTGCAGTAGGGCTGGCTGGATGCGACACGACCGACTCGAACAACACGGATTCTGAGGCCCGCCTGCGCCTTGCTTTCACCACCACAACCAGCTCAACAGCCGCGCTCACCGCTCGCTCCACTACGCTCTCCGACTCCGGCAACAACGAGCTTACAATCGACCGCGTGCAGCTGGCGATTAGCGAACTGGAGTTGGAGCGCCCCGACGACGATAGCGATTCTGGAAACGACGACGCCGAGCGCGACGACATTGAACGCGGTCCACTTGTCGTAGATCTTCCACTTGCGGGTGAAGGGCCCGTCACGTTTGCCAGTGGCGTTGTCGAAGCCGGAGAGTGGGAAGAGATTGAGTTCGAGATCGATCGTCTCGAACGTGACGATGACGATGAGGCTCGCGTGCTCGATGAAGCCAACTTTCCCGAAAACACAAGCATACGCGTAGAGGGCACTTACACACCTGCAGGCGGCGAAGCGCAGCCGTTCGTGTTCACCACCGACCTGGAGGCCGAACAAGAACTGGAGTTTGACCCGCCGATTACGGTATCGCCCGAGTCGGAGGAGCAGATCACGCTCTCGGTACGTCTGGATGCCTGGTTCCGCCAGAACGACGGCACGCTCATCAATCCCGACGAGGCCAACGCGGGCGGTGCTTTTGAGGAGCTCGTCGAAAACAACATTGAGTCGTCTATCGACTACGACGACGATGACGACGACGATGACAGTGATGACGATGACAGTGATGACGATGATGACAGCTAATGACACAACATGTGTCTTGTAGTCATCGTCCCTCGCGATGTGCTACGTGCTATCGTTACCTCAAACGGGCTTCGGCGTTGGCTGGAGCCCGTTTTTTCGTTGTCAGGCAAAGCGCTGGTCTCCACAAAAACCGTAGGGACACGGCGCATACGTGTTTAGCGACTTCCCACCCAGAGGGCGAGCGGTGCTGGTGACAATTGCGGCCTAACAATCGCCGGGGATGCAAGCGATCCCCGGCTATGGGCATCGACCAACATCACACCTCTTCTTAGCCCGGAGTATTATTGAAGCTCGCTAAACAGATACCACAGCGCGCCATGTCCCTACCTGCGGTGTGCAGGGTGGTGACCTGGAACATTCTTCTCTCGATCTTATAATTGCACCTAAAGAGAACAGCGGGGGATGTCATTTCGAAGTACAGCGTCTCTCTGTTGCTCTGTGTTCTCCAGGCGGCCTCTTTCCAATCAATCTCGTCAACCAACCCCTTCTACTGCCATGTCCAATCTCATCCCGACGCGGCTGCTCAACTGGGCTGCACTCCTACTTCTCGTTGGATGCATCACCGGATGCGACACACTCATTGGATCGGGTGGAGCCGGAAATGCAGACGAGCCCCCTGTCCCCGGCGATGCAGCCCATGTATCCATTAATGAGCTTGATGCCTATCTCGTTACTCCCGACACGGTGTCAGTCGGGGAGACATTCGAAATTCGCATCCTCGTCCAGAATCAGACGCGCCGCGATGTCGTGGTGCAGACGTCAAGTGGCTGCCTTACAGTGCCCGGCGTATTCGAGATTGGTGGGGCGCGTGTGCCATTTAGAGGCACTGGAATTTTCTGCACTGCCGCCGTTACAAACCACGATATTCCCAGCGGCGAAACGATAGAGCGCACCTTTGACGTTCAGACCACCCTGCGAACGGAAGGGGAAGACGTGCCAGCGTCTCCCGGTACGTATGAGGTACGCACCGATCTGGACTGGGGGATTCAAGGAGACTATTCTTCTCGTACCCTCCAGCGGAAATTCCGCGTGCAGCCCTGATTGCCCGTTCTCCCCTTTGAGCCCCACGAACACCGTAGGGACACGGCGCACCGTGTCCCTACATGCGGTATGGAACGAACCAGCATTACAGCTCCCTACACCGGCCATGCCTGCTGCGTCCAGGCCTGCTGCCAGAACATCCACTCGTAGCGGATGCTGGTCTGGAATGCGGTCTGGGCCCGCTCGCGAGCAGCGTCATCAGCCGCATCAGCAAAGCGCTGCAGGCGCTCCAGGAGATTCGCCATGTAGTCGTTAAACTCCGGATCGCGGTACATGGCCAGCCAGTCGGCGTACGGATGGTCCTCCGGGATCGCCCCCATCTCTGCTTCCATGCGCTGCCCCAGTTCGATGTAAAGCCACGGACACGGCGTGAGCGCCGCCACGGCTTCCACGAGCGATCCGCGCTGGGCGGTGCTAATCATGTGATCCTGATACGCGCGGTTGTTGGGCGTGAGCGTAAGTGCGGCGATGTCGCTGGCGTCGTACCCAAGCTGCTCCCCATATCCGGCATGCAACTCGCCCTCAACGACAAGCGCCAGGCGGGCCGCATCGATGAACCAGAGCTTATCGTCGGGGTCAGGGCAGCGCGTCGAGATGAGCGCAGCGGCATCCGAAAAGGCTTCGAGGTAGCGGGCATCTTGCATCTGGTAGAAGCGGAAGCGCTCTGCCTCCAGCGTGCCCGCGGCCAGCGCGTGGACAAACGGATGATCGAACGAGGCGCCCCAGCTTTCGCGGGCGGCGTCTACGCAGGACTGTGCAAACGGCGGTACCGGGTAGGCCCGGTCCACAGAAACGTCAGCAAAGGAAAGGTCGGTGGTTGTAGACATACGGCTTGCTTACGGGTGGATGCAAAGGAATAACGGCAAGCGAAGCCAGAAATGTGCAGCGCCCATGCGTGGCGCCCCGGGTGCTAAGAAGCTTCCTTCCGCCGGTACAAACCGGATCAAGTTCAAGGGATCATCTCAGCCCAGCCGTCTGCGCAGCGCGGTTAACTCCCACCATCTGCTGCCACAGCCGGGCACTCCCAGCTTCGCTCATATTGAAACGTAGGCATGCTGTTGCTCAGATGCAAGACGAGACGTTTGGCTCAAGCCACCAGTTCTTCATCAGTTTTAAAGCCTTGCTTACGATTCTGCTTTTTAGATTTATATTTGAAGTTCAATTTCAACCCTTCACAGATCATTTGCTCTATGACACGTATCGTCACAAGCTTACTTCTACTTCCACTTCTGGTCATTGCCGGATGTGATAGTGGGACCGATGCTCCTCCGAATCAGCCGCCTTCTGTTGACTTCTCGTACTCTCCCGAAAACCCGCGTCCTG
>CAZBTM010000088.1:0-7371 GCA_964494425.1 uncultured Rhodothermales bacterium
AGCCCCATCACTGTATCAATCCAGCCGACCTGCATGCCGCCCTTACGTCCGGGCTTGAGGGAACCTTCTACCACCACGCCATCGCGAAGGTTAAACTTGCGGATGAGCGGCGGGGGCATGAACGGGTCGTCGTCGTCTTTGGGAAGTGCCGGGTGCAGCTCGCGCATAAACCCGTATTTTTTCTTCCCGATGAGCTCAAGGAGACGCTTAAACTTTTTATCGGACATAAAGGGTAGGCGTTAAAATGTTGGGTAACGACCACAGCGCAAGGGCTGCGTGATAGAAACAGACAAAGGGAAACGCGGCACGTAGAGCCACGCAGTGGGGGGCTTGGTAGACAGATTATGTCGGGTCGACCGTGCCGTAGCAAAAGCATGACAGGCGGGAAAGGACGCAATCAACGAATGCTATCCTTTCCTGGTACCTGCGTCGGCTATACCATGTCTTGCTTGCATGTCTGCGGCCTCATAGGCAACAGTTGCACGCAAGCGCAATGGCAGCAAGGCCCCCATCAAGGGGTTCATGTGTAAGAACCAGGGAGAACTCGGGCCGACAAGGCCTGCCTGCGGCAAACCGCCCGAAACGACCAGTAGATCTTCATTACGCGACGTGTGCGGAAGCGACCGCCGCAGCAAGTATAACTGCTTGCAAAGAAGATAAGCAAGAATACACAACCCGAAACGCAGGCTGCAGAACAGGGTTTCCGGGGTTGCGCCGTACACGCAAACTCCACGGGTTCTTTTTGCGTGCGGTGTGCAACGCCATATGCCGTGGCTGCGTGCCAAACAACGACCTTCGCAATGCATTCGACGATTGGCGTATCGCGCACTGGCCAATCCGCTGCGCAGTACGGCTTCTGCTTCCACTCACCACGGCCTGGGTCCTTTGACTGCTACCGACCTCTACCGCAACGTTGCTGGCCCCCCCGATGCGCCCGACGTGCTGCTCTTGCACGGATGGGGCAGCTCCACCGTGCACATGCAGCCTGTGGCCAAGCGCCTGGCCGACCGCTACCGCACACACTGCCTCGATCTGCCCGGTCATGGCCACTCGCCGCCTCCGCCCGAGCCATGGGGCGTACCCGAACACGCCGCCCTCATAGCTGACTACATTGATGCGGAGGCCACGGCGCCGCTGCCAATTATTGGGCACTCGAATGGCGGACGCATCGCGCTCTACATGGCCAGTCATGCCGCCTATGCCAACCTCGTAAAGCAGCTGATCTTGCTTGCGCCCTCAGGCATCGAGCCCGAGCGGGCGCTCTCCACGCAGCTCAAAGGCACCTTGGCGCGCACCATCAAAGCCCCGTTTACGTGGCTGCCCGAACCGCTGCAATCGCCCGCGCTCGACTGGCTGCATCACTCGCTGCTCTGGCAGACACTGGGCTCCTCCGATTATAACGCGCTCTCGGGCGTGATGCGTAGCACCTTCGTGCGCACCGTCACCCACCACCTCAACGACGATGTGCATCGCATTACGGTGCCGACGCTCGTTTTTCGGGGTGAGGACGACACAGCGATCTCTGAACAGCAGGTACAGTACCTCGTGGACCACATTCCCGATGCCGGACGCATCGATCTGCCTGGCGACCACTATGCGCATCTGCATGCGCTCGATACGGTAGTGGCGGCGGTGCGGCACTTCCTGGCGCATCCCCAACGCGAATCGCCCAAAACGGCCCCGTCTGATGCGGCGTCTCCTGCCGGGCCTGCCTCTTCGTAAGCCTCGCCCCCACCATCGCCTGCTGTTCCTGTGTACACTCTGCTCCTTGCCGCTGGCCTGCTGCTCACGACTGGTTTTGCCGGATGGCGGGCATGGCGCCGCCTGCGGTTCTTCTTGCACGTATTTCAGCTGGAGACGTACAAGCTCGATCGCTACACCAACTGGTGCCGGAGTTCGGCTATGCGTCCAGTGGCCATGGGATGGTCTCACGCCCTGGGCGCCCTGGCCTTAACCGGTGGCTTCCTTGCGTACGGCATAGGCGCGGCATGGGCGGCAGCAGGAACGCTGCTCGCCCTCTGGCCGCTGCTCTTTATCTCCTCGCGCCGCTACCGCCGCAACAAAGAGAAAAAGCCGCTGGCCTTCACCGATCGCATGACGCGCCTGGCCACCACCGCCGGCATGCTCATGGCGCTACTCGTGGGTGCAGGCGTGGGACTCGGGTACGCGTGGGACCTGCCTGCCGCCATTCTGGGAGGTATAACCGCACTCTACCTGGCCGATCTGGGCGGTCCGCTCTGGGTGGCGCTCGCAGCGCTCATCATGACTCCCGTCGAGAACGCAATCCAAGAGGGATTCAAACGGCAGGCCCGCGCCCGGCTGCGTGAACTGGACCACCTGCACGTCGTCGGGATCACCGGGTCGTACGGCAAAACCAGCACCAAGCACATCGTGGCCGAACTGTTGGGGCAGTCCTACAACGTGCTGGCCACCCCCGGCTCGTACAACACGCCGATGGGCATCTGCATCGTGGTCAACGAGAAGCTGCGGCCCGAGCATCAGGTGCTGGTGCTGGAGATGGGCATGCGCTACCCCGGCGACATCGCCGAGCTCTGCGACATCGCCACGCCCGATGCCAGCATGGTGACAACTGTGGGCGTGGCTCACCTCGAAACGATGGGCTCCGTTGCGGCGATTGCCGAGGAGAAAGCCTCGATCATCAATCACACTGCCCCCGGCGGCCCCGTCGTGCTCAACGTCGATAACGAACACGTAGAGGCGATGGCAGGCCGCGCAAACGGGCCCGTATGGCGCATCTCAGCCGAGGGCCATCCCGATGCCGACATCGCAGCCACCAACATCCGCTACAGCACAAACGGACTCGCCTGCACCATTCGCGACGAGGAGGGACGCGCTGCTGTCTTTGAGACGCACCTCTTGGGCAAGCACAACGTCACGAATCTGCTGCTGGCCGTAGCGCTGGGCCGCTCTATGGGGATGCGCCTGCGCGCCATGGCCCATGCGGCCCGCCGCCTACAGCCGGTGGAGCACCGCCTGAAGCTGCGTACCGAAAACGGCATTACCATCATCGACGACGCCTTCAACAGCAATCCCGTAGGCGCACGCAACGCGGTCGATCTGCTTGGCGAGATCGAGGGCGGGCAGCGCTTCATCGTAACGCCGGGCATGGTCGAAATGGGCGCGCACGAGGACACCGCTAACTACGAACTGGGCCTACACATCGCCAAAAGTGCTACCGACGCCGTCTACCTCGTAGGCGATGCCCAGACCCAAGCGCTGCAGCGCGGTCTGAAAGAGGGCGGCTTCCCGCACGATTGCATTCACGTTCACGACACGCTCTTCGATGCCCAAGATACCCTCTCCACGCGGCTACAGCCCGGCGACATCGTGCTTTACGAAAACGATCTGCCTGATCAGTATGAACCCATGACGGCATAAGTGCAGACATGGTGAATACATGCATTGCCTCAACTGATTCCCTGGAGCTCAATCTCTGCATATAAGAACCTGTTTTGATTTCTGGTAGCGGTTCAATGCTAAGTGATGGAGGAAACATGACCGTAGCCGGAGAACGTGCACCGAATGCTATCGGTGCTGGGAGTGCCACCCGGCGCGGACGTCTCCGGCGCAGACGAACGGAGGACCGTTCGCCCCGGTCAACGTTTTTATCAGAAGGCCATCACTTAAGGTCTATCCACTACCTGATTTCTTATTGGGGGATGGGCGATTGGGCATCCCCAAGACAGAGGGGCATGCTCACGGTTTGTCCTGAAGATTGGGGGTGGAGAGTAGCAAGTAGGTGCAAACACTCCGACACCCGCAATCGAATATCGGCGGCCCTTGCACATGCGTAGACCAGGATGTATCATCAGGGCATAACGCGTGCTGCAGTGCAGTGCGGATTTGTATTTATCCATCTCTCTATTCTTCCATCATATCTCCACCAAAGCATCAGCATTGGCACTACAGAATATCTTCGCAAGCCCAAACTCCCAAATTGCAGCTCGGCCCAAACCGAACGCAGCCGAAGCCTGGTGGACAGACTCCAGCTGCGCGGTGTCGCGTTCTCGTAAGCGGTTCCGAGGAAGAACGCACGTTACTGCGCGACGCCTTCAGGGCTGGGGCCGGCGGCGGCAATCTCTGCGCCTGCTACATCGGCATACTGTTCAAAGTGCTCAGCGAAAAGGCCCGTCAGCTTCTGCGCCTGTGCATCGTAGGCGTCGGGGTCATCCCACGTGTTACGCGGGATGAGAATCTCGTCGGGTACGCTGGGGCAGCTTGTGGGCACGCTGAACCCGAAGGTGGGGTCGGTCTGCGTATCCGCCTGGGCGAGCGAGCCGTCGTGGATGGCGTCGATGATGGAGCGCGTGTACTTCAGCGGAACGCGGTGGCCGGTGCCGTAAGGGCCGCCGGTAATGCCGGTGTTCACGAGCCATACGTCGGCATCGTGGGCACGAATCTTCTCGGCCAGGAGCTCGGCGTACTTGCTCGGGTGCCACACCAGGAACGCGGCGCCGAAGCATGCGCTGAAGGTGGCCTTGGGCTCGGTGACTCCCATTTCGGTGCCAGCGACCTTGGCCGTGTATCCACTGATAAAGTGGTACATGGCCTGCTCGGGCGTGAGCTTGCTCACCGGCGGCATCACGCCGAACGCGTCGTACGTCAGGAAGATAATGTTGTCGGGGTGGCCGCCCGTTGCCGGCGTCTTGACGTTGGGGATGTACTCCAGCGGATACGAGGCGCGCGTATTCTGGGTGATGGAGGTGTCGTCGTAGTCGACGGTGCGCGTTTTTTCGTCGTAGACGACGTTCTCCAGCAGCGTGCCGTAACGGATGGCGTTGTAGATCTCGGGCTCGCTCTCTTCGGTCAGGCCAATAGCCTTGGCGTAGCAGCCGCCCTCAATGTTGAACACGCCGTCGTTGCTCCAGCAGTGCTCATCGTCGCCGATGAGGCGGCGGTTCGCATCGGCAGAGAGCGTGGTTTTGCCGGTGCCACTCAGGCCAAAGAAAAGGGTCACGTCTTCATCGTCCATGCCTTCGTTGGCCGAGCAGTGCATGGAGAGGACATCGCGCTTGGGCATCAGGTAGTGCATAACCGTAAAGACGCCCTTCTTCATCTCGCCGGCATACTCGGTGCCCAAGATGACCATCTCGTTGTCCTCGAACGAGAGATCGACGCTCGTTTTCGAGCTCATGTGCTTGGTCTGGCGGTTGGCCGGGAACTCGCCCGCGTTGAAGATCACGAAATCCGGCTCGCCAAAGTCCGCCAGTTCCTCCTCGGTAGGGCGGATGAGCATGTTGTGCATGAACAGCGCGTGGTACGGACGCGAACACACAATGCGCACCTTGAGCCGATGCGCCGGATCCCATCCGGCAAATCCGTCAATCACGTAGAGCCGCTCGCGGGTATTAAGGTAGTCTTGCGCGCGCTCCCGGTTGATCTCGAAGGTATGCGCGTCGATCTCCATGTTGATGGGGCCCCACCAGATGTCGTTGGCGCTGTCGGGGTGCTCCACGATGCGCTTATCAGCAGGACTGCGCCCGGTTTTTTCGCCGGAGCGAATGGTAAGTGCCCCGGTGTCGGCGATGGCAGCCGTCGGGTCGCGGCGGATGGCTTCTTCGTAGAGGCGGGCCGGATCGGCGTTGCGTAAGACAACATCGACGTCGATGCCGTACGCATCCAGCTTGAGGTCAGACATAGCAGTGCGTTGATTGAGAGAGAGTCGGCGGTCAGTGATTTGCCTTACATCCTACAAGATATGTCGGTGCGGTGCAAGGGATAAACAAGCGGATTTCCATGCCGGGAGGCCGACCAATGTCGTGTGGGGTTTTGCCCGACGGTTGGATATGATTGGAAGCGTCTTACGAAGGAGGCTGCCAAGCTGAATGCGCACGGTCCGGCCCGCGGCAATCAGGGGGAGCCCAACACGAACGTCTCTGGCGAGCGGCAAATGTGGTACACGTGCCGACAGATGTCAGGGACCTATGAGCCTACCCATGCCCCATTCATGGATCGCGCTCAATGGTGGCGCGTCCGCCCAGGGCGTTGGTCATGGTCTCTACAAACGCGTCGACCTGTGAGGGGCGTATCCCTACGACCCAGCGGGTTACGTCGGTGTACGCATCGTCGAGGCGGGCAGTGTCGAACTGGCGAAGCACCTGTTCGGCAGCAGCGGTGTCGTTGTAGTTGAACGTGACCGCGACGGGGGTGCGTACGACCGCTTCCATGATGGATGCGGCCTCAAGCGCAGCAGCAGCGGCATCTCCATAGGCGCGCACCAGCCCGCCGGTGCCCAGATTGGTGCCCCCGTAGTAGCGCGTTACGACAACGAGCGTGTTGGTGAGGTCGCGTCCGTCAATCTGTTGCAGGATGGGCGGCCCGGCGGTGCCGGTGGGCTCGCCGTCGTCGTTGTAGCGAAAGACATCGCCGCTTGGGTGGATGCGGTAAGCGGTGCAGTGGTGCGTGGCCTGATGGCGCTCGGCGCGCACTGCATCGATATAGGATTCGGCCGCTTCTGCCGTATCGACCGAGCACGCCTGGGCAAGAAATCGCGAGCCGTTTCGCTTGAGTTCGGCGCGTCCGGGCGAAGCGAGCGTACGGTACGTATCCACCATAGCAAGGCAGCGGCAGGGCAGTGGGAGCAGAAGCGCACGATGTGGGTGGGATCAGGTGGTGAGGCCGAAGCGCTCCTCGAAGGCGTCGCGGCGGCTGCGGCTCACACGTAGGCGCTTCCCCGAGGCCAGGCGCACCATGTAGCGATCGTCGTGGTTGGGCAGCACGGCCTCGACGTCGTCGAGGTTGACAATGGTGGAGCGGTGGATGCGGCAGAACTGCTTCGGGTCGAGCTGCTCTTCGAGCACTTTCATGCGCTCGCGGATGAGGTAGGTGTCTTCGTTGTGCAGGTGCAGGCGCACGTACGGCCCGTCGGCGGCGCAGTACATGATGTCGTTGACTGTGACGATGCGGACCTCGTTGCGCGTGCGCACCGGGATGCGTTGCAGGTACTCGTTTTCGTTTTCGGCAAGATCGGGGCGGGCCACGTCAAGGAGCCGCTCCAGTTGATGCTCCAACTGGTCAGCCGACCGCATTTCGACCTGGCGGGCCGCACGGTCGAGGGCCTCGTGGAAGCGCTCGTCTTCGAACGGCTTCAGCAGGTAGTCGAGCGCGGCGAGTTCGAACGCTTTCAGGGCGTGCTGGTCGTACGCGGTCACAAAGATCACGATGGGCATGTTCTCGGCCCCTACTTCGTTGACGACCTCAATGCCAGTGCAATCAGGCATCTGCACATCCAGAAAGACGACATCGGGCCGGTTGGATCGGATGGCATTGATGGCGTCGCTCCCGTTATCGCAGACATCGACCTGCTTGATGTCGTCGCGTGCGTCCAGCAGATCCGTTAGGCGGCGCTGA
>CAZBTM010000088.1:7457-11135 GCA_964494425.1 uncultured Rhodothermales bacterium
GGGTGTGATACGGGAGCGTGAGCGTAGCGCGCACGCCGCCTTCGCGTCCGGTGGTAAGCGTGAGCGAGGCCGCGTCGCCGTACATCTGGTCGAGGCGCGAGCGCACGTTACTCAGGCCTACGCCTTTGGGGAGTTCATCGTCGAGGGCCGCGCCGGGGCCGTTATCTTCAACGGCAAGTGTGAGCTGATCGTCGGTGTGGGTCGCCGTAATCTCGACCCAGCCGGGACTGGAGCGCTGCGTGACGCCGTGCTTGATGGCGTTTTCGACGATGGGCTGCAAAATCATGTCGGGGACCATGGCGTCGCGCACATCGGGGGCGATGTCTTTACGGACGGTGAGGCGATGCTCGAAGCGCACCTGCATAATCGCGAGGTA
Source organism: uncultured Rhodothermales bacterium (assembly GCA_964494425.1). Taxonomy (GTDB): domain Bacteria; phylum Bacteroidota; class Rhodothermia; order Rhodothermales; family Salinibacteraceae; genus Longimonas. The sequence continues at coordinate 7,834 of CAZBTM010000088.1, forward strand.
GTCGTCGAGCACATCGAGTTCGCGAGCGAGGGCAACCTCTTGGGCACCGTCGTGGTCGAGTGTGTGGCGGAGTAAGGCACTGAGGCGAGCCACCATTTTGCGCACGCCCGACGGGTTGCGTTCTACCATGCTTGAAATGGCGTGGAGCGTATTGAAGAGGAAGTGCGGGTTAATCTGCATACGTAGCGCATCCAGCCGGGCTTCGGTAAGCTGCGCTTGCAAGCGGGCCGCTTGCATCTGGCGCTCTTGAAAGCGCCGATAGTAGTCGCGAGCGAAGCCCACGGCCAGGATGGCGGCATAGATAATGAGCTCCCACAGAAAGCCGAGGCGGAGCACGTCGTAGAATGAACCGCTGATCACATTCATCAGCGCCTCGCGTTCCTCTGGAGACTTCAGGGCGTGGCGATACACCACATCGCTGTAGGCATCCATAGCGGTCGCGATCGTGACTGCCGAAAGCAGGTGCAGCGTGATGCGCCCCGGCGAGCGTGCGGGCCCGAGTCCGGTTCGGCTTGACAGCCAGAAGATAAGCGGCGTAAATAGCGCCCACAGCAGGTAAATAGACATCCGCCACGCAACATCTGAGAATCCTGTAATCGGCGGGCGGGCCGTACGGTCGGGGTCAATAAAGAGACGGCCCACGACCAGCGAGGCAAAGACAAACCACACCGCCATGATGACGGCAAACTCCATCCAGGTAGAGCGCTGGCGATATGTAGATGCCACCGAATCAGACATGGGTAACATGGGCCTCCAAAACCACGAGCGTATGCAATGAGCTATCGGAATGTATCATACTTGATACACCAATGCAATATTCCCGTCATTGGGTCTGTTCGTTACGCGGCATGCAAGGTTGGTAACAGCATCCGTAACCGAGGGCAGGGTCCGTCATACAGTATCCCGCGTACCGACGCGATTTGCACGCCGCGCGGCCATCGAATGCGCCTGCGCAAATGCCGCAAATGCAACGTTTCCGACTGGCTGGCTTGCCACCAACATCGTTATAATCTTCGCTTACGATGAGCGGGTAAAGGGCGCTACACATAAGCACTGTACATACTTCACAAGCAGCCCCTTTCGGTCTCGCTGACGCACATTAACCTGTGGTGCTCGCAGGTGTTGCGGGGGCGGGCTGCACCTGCTGCTTAACCGACAAACCCAATCCGTTTCCATGACAGATATTGCGAAATACATTGCATTGATACCCCTGCTCGGGCTTGCCCTGCTGGCTGTAGGGTGTAGTGGCGAAAGCGGAGCGGACGCAGAGCGTTCCAACAGAATGGGGGGCGACCGCGAACCGCCGTCGGTCGAGGCGGTGCTGTCCGAGTTGGGCGGGCTGCCGCTGGAAGCCCGCGTAAGCGGAACGGTACAGGCGCGCAATCAGGTGCAGGTGTACCCGGAGGTTAGCGAGCGTGTGACCAATGTGTACGTTGAAAGTGGAGACTACGTGGAGGCGGATGAGCCGCTGGTGCAGCTCAATAACCGTTCGTACCGTGACCGCTTGCGTCAGGCCGAGGCATCGCTCCGCGTGGCCCAGGCCGATGTGCGTGCAGCGCAGGCCACACTGTCGGAGGCCGAGGCTCGGCTTGCTCGTACGCAACGCTTGGTCGACCAGGAATTTGAGAGCACGCAGACGCTGGAAGGCGTACAAGCAGAAGTTGAGTCTGCCGAGGCCGCGGTCGACCAGGCGGAGGGCCAAGTGGCCCAGGCCGAAGCCACCGTTGAAGAGCGCCGGGCTGAGCTCGAAGAGACCGTTGTGCGCGCCCCATTCAGCGGATATGTGGGGGAGCGTAACGTGCAGGTGGGGCAGCGCGTAGAGACGAACGCTGCGCTGTTCACGCTGGCCGATCTGGGCCAGGTGCGGGTGCAAGTGCCTGTTTCCGATCGCATCTACAGCCAGATTCGTACAGGCCAGACCGTTGAGATCCTGCCTGGTGGCAATGCAACCAACCCAGTGCGCGCCGAGGTCAGCCGCATCTCCCCTTTTCTGGATTCAGATAGCTACAGCGCTCGCGCCGAGATTGATGTCGAAAATAGCGATCAGCGTCTGCTACCCGGTATGTTCGTTCAGGTAGACATTTTCTACGGCGAGAGTGAGCAAGCTACCCTCATCCCCCGAAGCGCGCTGTATGACAACCCGCGCACGGGAGAAAAAGGAGTCTTCGTAGCGTCGGCTCTGGGCGAAGAGATGTCGATTGAGATGACATCGGGGCAAGGCGATTCGAGCGCCACCAAACCGGCCCTCACCGAGCCCACACCCATGCAGTTTCAGCCTGTAGAGGTCATTGCAGAAGGCAGCGAGGTAGCGGGCGTGCGCGGCATTGACTCGGGCACATGGGTCATAACCGTGGGCCAGGAGCTGCTCATGCAGCGCGGCGGCGATGTGGATGCGCGAGTGCGCGCTATGGAGTGGGAGCGCATCATGAGCCTGCAGCGCCTCCAAGACCAAGATGTGCTGCGCGACTTCCTGGAACGCCAGCAGCGCATGGCGCAAGAACGCTTCGGGCAAGACACCAGCCCGCCCGCCGACTCTGCCACCGACGACCAGAGCGAGGGGGCCTCCTCGACGCTGCGTACGGCACGCACCACGACGCCGTCGACCGCTGGCTAACCCCGACGGCTTCGCCAGCTGGCCTCCGGCAAGGCGCTGCACGCGTAGCTTGCCGCTGCCAGACCTCCGTGCTCCTCCCCCGCTGATCCAACCGACTCCGCCTTATGGCCTCTCTGACGAACGTATCCATCCGGCGCCCTGTGGCCACCAGCATGTTCTTTCTGGTGATCATCACGCTGGGCATCGTGAGCTTTCGATTCCTACCGGTGGACCTGCTTCCCAAGATTGAGTATCCACGGCTCATCGTGGCGACCGACTATGGCGAGGTGGGGCCCGAGGAGATGGAACTACTCGTGACCGACCCGATGGAGAACGCGATGTCGGGCGTGGCGGGGGTGGAGCGCCTCACCTCGTGGTCGGATCAGGGCGGCAGCCGGGTGAGCCTGGAGTTTGCCCAGGGCACCGACCTCAACGTGGCCATCAACGATGTGCGCGATGCGATGGGCGACGTGCGCGAGTCGCTGCCCGAAGAGATTGAGCCGCCTCGTATCTGGCGCTTCGACCCGAACCAGACGTCGATTGTGAGCATTGCGGTGGCGTCGAGCCACGACCTGGAGACGCTCACGCGCATCCTGGACCGCGACATTTCAACCCGCTTCGAGCAGGTGCCCGGCGTGGGGACCATCGAGCTAAGCGGTAATATCAACCGAGAGATTCGCATCAACCTGAATCGCGACCGCCTCAAGTC
>CAZBTM010000089.1:0-4988 GCA_964494425.1 uncultured Rhodothermales bacterium
TAATTTTAGGTAGATTAATGCAATTCTTTATAGAATTGCATTTTCTTTTTCAAGCACGATCGGCACGCACGGACCGCTTGACATGAAGTCGGTCAGCTCGTCGAAGAACGGCTTGTCTTCGTGGACCGCGTAGAAGCCCTCGGCTTCCCGCTTCGAAAGGGTGATCATTTTCAGCGCGCGCACGGCGAATCCAGCGTTCTGGATGCGAGCAAGTACGGTGCCGACCAGTTCCTTACGGACGCAGTCGGGCTTGAGGATGGCAAGGGTGCGTTCGGTAGCCATGTAGCGGAGCAGGTTAGTACGAAAGAAATAACGTAGCGCAGTGGGCGTGCCAATGTTGACGATGCCCACCCCAAATCACGCATTCCGTACGACGGGTTGCTCCATGCGGTGTTGATGTCCGATGAATCGCTGGGCGAAGTTGTGTGAAGGGCGTCCGCTCTGGTGTATTCGGGCGGATACAATCGCTATGTGCCCAGCACATCATCCACCGCCAGCACAGCAGGAGCCGCCTTGAGCGGAAGGGCCATCTCGTCGCCCCGCTCGTACGTCGTGCACTCACGGTAGCGTCCCGATTCGGGATTGCGATATGTGTGCACGCGGTCCTCATCGAGTGCTACAACCCACACATCGGAGATACCCGCCTGCGCACAGAGCGGTACCTTTACCTCTTGGTCGAACGTGAGCGAGGAATCGACCACTTCGACCACGAGCAGTACCTCCCTGGGGCGCGGGTGGCGGGATGTGTAGTCGTCATCGCGCGGTTTGAGCAGCACCACATCGGGCTCTGGCTCTGAATTAGGTGGGAGCACAATCGGGTTTTGAACCCGCACGATGGCGTGATCATCAACAGCACGCACAAAAAAACGGGTCAGGCGATCCACGCACGCAGCGTGCGGGCTTCCGATAGGCGACAGTTCGTAGATATGGCCGTTCAGCAGTTCGACATTACGGTCCGGCCCCAGCACACCGGCTTCTCCCATCCGATGATAGTCGCTCACCGAAAAGCGATAGAGCGTTGGCTCCGGCAGGGTGGCGGGGGCGGAAACGGGCATGGCAGAAGGGCGGGACCTTTATGCAGTTACACGTGCTTCTCGGCATGATACGACGAGCGTGTGAGCGGACTGCTCTCGACGTGTTCGATGCCCTTCGCCTCGCCCACCTCTTTGTACCAGGCAAAGGTCTGCGGCTCCACCCAATCCTCAACGGGCAGGTGCATCTTGGTCGGCTGCATGTACTGGCCGATGGTCATTACATCGAGGCCGATCTCCACGAAGTCGTCCATCAGTTCCAAGACTTCTTCGGGGTCTTCGCCCAGGCCCACCATGATGCCGCTCTTGGTGCGCAGGCCATCTTCTTTGGCCCACTGCAGCACATCGAGGGAGCGCTGGTAGTCGGCTTGCGGACGCACGCGGCGGTAGAGGCGCGGCACGGTCTCCATGTTATGGTTGAAGATGTCAGGGCGTGCATCAAATACCGTTTGGCACGCCTCGCGGATGCCGCGGAAGTCGGGCGTGAGCACCTCAACGGTGCAGCCCAGTTCATGCAAGCGGTTGATGGTGTCGGCAAAGATGGGCGCGCCGCCATCCTTGCGCTCATCGCGGTTTACGCTGGTTACGACCGCGTGCTGTACGCCCATCAAGTCGGCGGCTTCGGCCACGCGGCGGGGTTCGTCCCAGTCAAGGCCGTCTTGCGGGCGCCCCGTCTTGATGGCGCAGAACCCGCACGAGCGCGTGCAGATGTTGCCCAGAATCATGAACGTAGCCGTGCCGGCACTCCAGCACTCGCCCATGTTGGGGCAGTTGGCGCTTTCGCAGACCGTGTGCAGGTCGTGCTCGTCGATGATGCTACGCACTTTTTTGAATTCCTTGCCTTGCGGCAGCTTTACACGTAGCCAGTCAGGCCGTTTGCCTTGCTTGTTCTTATTGGTGTCTTCGACAACCGGCAACTCGAAAAAGCCGGGGTCGCCATCGCCCGAGGAGGCGAGTTCTTCTTTCTCAACAGAGCGAAGCTGAAGGTCGTCAGGAGTTTTGGGAGACGTTGCGCCGGAATCCGACATGCACTAAGGGCGGGGTTTGCGCGAGGCTTTGCGGAACGCAGCAGGGAAAGAATTGCTGCCTTGCACGTAACGAAACACCGAACAGGGCGTTCCTCTGCATGCAACGGCTACTGCCGAAGGAAAAGCCCTTCCAGTGTTCACCGATTTCGCTTGACGTATTGCCCCTTCCTGTATGACTGAAGCAGACGTAGCAACCGCTGTACACCCCATTGGACCGAAGGACGTGCGCGACGTGCTTTCGCGCCATATGCTCACTAAGGGCATGATGCGCATGGTGCTCGACATGGACGAAAGCCAGGGCGTCCGCCTCAAAGACAAATCGGGCGATGCCTCGTTCATCGATTTGTTTGGCTTCTATGCCTCCAGTCCGCTGGGAATGAACCATCCAAAACTGGCGCACGATGAGTCGTTTCGGAAGCGCATCATGGATGCGGCGCTCAACAAAATTACCAACTCGGACGTGATGACCGAGCACATGGCGCGGTTTGTAGACACGTTTAGCCGTGTGGGCATCCCGAATTACCTGCCATACACATTTTTCATTTCGGGCGGTGCCCTCGCGATTGAGAATGCGCTGAAGGCGGCCTTCGACTGGAAGGTGCGGAAGAATTTCCAGAAGGGGTATCGGCGCGAGGTTGGCCACAAGGTGCTGCATCTCGACCAGGCCTTTCATGGGCGTAGCGGATACACCATGTCGCTTACCAACACGGCGGATCCGCGGAAAACAATGTACTACCCCAAGTTCGACTGGCCGCGCATCACCAATCCTAAGGTGCACTTTCCTATCGACGAAGCGGAGGAAGAGCGCCTGGCGCACAAGGAGCAAGAGGCGTTGCAGCAGGCCAAGCGCGCCTTCCATGAGCACCCCGACGAGATTGCCGCGGTCATCCTGGAGCCGATTCAGGGCGAGGGCGGCGATAACCACTTTCGTACCTCGTTCCTGCGCGACCTGAAAGACATTGCACACGAGAACGACGCCCTCTTCATTTTTGACGAGGTGCAGAGCGGCGTCGGCATCACGGGCAAGTTCTGGGCGCATCAGGCCATTGGCGTAGCGCCCGACATCATGGCCTTCGGCAAGAAGACGCAGGTGTGCGGCATCTTGGCCGGACGCAAACTCGACGAGGTGGACGGCCATGTCTTTCAGACGCCGAGTCGTATCAACTCCACCTGGGGCGGCAACCTGGTGGATATGGTGCGCTTCGACCGCATCCTCGAAATCATCGAGGAAGACGAACTGGTCTATCACGCAGCCCACGCGGGCGATCACCTGCAAGACCGGCTACACGAACTTGCAGCGACCCACGAAGCGATCACAAACGTGCGCGGACGGGGCCTGATGTGTGCGTTCGATCTGCCCACCAAGGCACACCGGGATGCGGTGCTGGAGCATTGCTTCGAGGAAGGCGTCATTATTCTGGGATGCGGCGACGCCTCCATTCGCTTCCGCTCGCCCCTGACGATCACTCCCGACGAGATTGACGAAGGCGTCAGTCGGCTCGACCGGGCACTAAAAGCCGTGGCATAAGTGCGAAAATATGAAATGTAGGGTAGTAAAAATAATCCATAGTCGACTTTTTACGTAGGACGTGATTGTGTAAAATACATCATCGTACGACTATAAACCCGCTGAATGGGCACAATCCCATCCAGCGGGTTTTTCGTTAGAACAGGTTGCTGATTTTTCACATCGGAATGCTGTTTGCTGTGAAGCGCAATTGAAAGCGAACGTCTTGCACCAGCTGATTTTTAGTCTCAAGAAGTCAGTTGGCAAACACGTTTTAGGTGCTTATCAGAAGGCAATTTGCGGGTACTTATTTATTATTCCGTGTGTCGCTATGTTGATAAAAAAAGCTATATCGTACTACCTGACTTCTGCTTTTTTGATACTGGTTTTCGGTGGATTGATGCCTGAAATCATCTTCGCACAACCGCAGAACATGAATCGTTTAGAGACCGCCTTTCAGTATCTGTTGGCTCAAGACGGTCCCGACACGCAGGCCGGGTCGGGGGCTATGCCCTTATTGTTGGAGCAAGCCCAGGTGGAGCGTGCGAACGGCACGGTGGCATATCAGGCTTTTATACGTACAACAAACGCTGATTCATTGCGCCGCATGGGTATCTCTGTGCAGTCAGTTCATGGGCAAGTTGCCACTGCTCGACTATCTCGGGAGGAGCTTCGACAGTTAGCTGAGTCACCAGTTGTTGATCGTGTTGAGATTGCCCCACGGCTCTACCCGCATAACGACGGAGCAGCAGCAGAGGTCGGCGCCCGCTTCCTGAACCATGGCGGCCTAAACGAGACGGCCTATCAGGGAGAGGGGGTAATGGCATGCATTATCGACTCCGGCATTGATGTAACGCACCGAGATTTTTACGACGCAGATGGCAATGTTCGGATCGCGTACCTGTGGGATCAGACCGACCAGTCAACAGGCAGGACTCCTGCAGATCGGTCGGGCACGATGAACGGGCTCAACTTTGGACGTGAGTACACGGCTGCCGAACTTGCTGCAGGTGGAGTTGAGCAGATGGATACAATAGGCCATGGCACGCATATCGCTGGTACGCTCGCAGGCACCGGACAGGCGCTCGTAGAGGCCGGGTACGCAACAACGCTCCAACATCAGGGCGTTGCACCACAGGCCGATCTTATTGTCGTAAAGGCAGGCGACGGGTGGTACCCGACCGTTAACGTAGCTGATGCACTTGAATACTGCGACCGCGTTGGTGCTGAGCAGGGTCGACCCGTTGTGGCTAACCTTAGTTTTGGCACCGACTACGGGCCACACGACGGAACCAGCACGATGGCGCAAATCGTGGATGACTTTACGACGCCGGAAGGCGGAACGCCCGGAACGGCTCCTGGGCGCGTGGCCGTCGTTTCGGCGGGAAATTCAGGCGATCCGGCACAGAAACAGCACGTTTC
>CAZBTM010000089.1:4998-6164 GCA_964494425.1 uncultured Rhodothermales bacterium
CAGAGCAGGTCCATAACTGGGATCTGGAACCGTACGAGGCACGTCCTTCCACCTACGATGATGCGATGGCTGTAAACGCATGGGTAGATGGGCAGCCGGCTATAGCTGTTACGGTAACCTCACCCCGTGGGCACACAGCTCAACTGGAAGTCGATGCAGATCAGGACGGGTATGTATATGAAAGCACCCCCGATGGCGATGTGTATATCGATTCGTATGTGGGATACGATAACGGCGACCGTCCAATTAACATTGAAGTATTCGATGGAGTAGCAAATCGCCCACCCGTACCAGGAACCTGGGCGATTGCTGTAGCCAATCACGACGAGGTCTCTTTCACATATCATGCCTGGACCTACTGGAAGACGCTACCAGGGCGCTTCCGTACTGGAAACAACAATGTGACGGTGGGCGCACCGGCTACCGCCACAAGTGCCATCACCGTTGGGGCGTACGCGCATCGTTGGCGTTGGACCGACCTCAACGGCACGGGCCGTGCCGTTAGTGGAAGTCACGACGGAAGCGATCGTATTGCTACGTTTAGCAGTCGAGGACCGACCCGCGATGGTCGTATCAAACCAGAACTGGCTGCTCCTGGCCAGCGCATGATGTCGGCAACGTCGTCCGATATGGAAATGCCACTGGAAGCGTATCGAATAACGGGAGGTACGCATCATCTCATGCAGGGCACGAGCGTATCGGCACCGATAACAGCAGGAAGTATAGCACTGCTTTTGCAAGAAGACCCCACCTTGACGGCCCAAGCAGTGCGAACCCTGCTTATGGAAACGGCCCGCGTGGATGCTGCAGTGGCGGACGAGGGGGCGCTTCCTAACGTTGCTTTTGGAGCAGGAAAGCTGGATGTAGCACGTGCAATGGCAGCTCTAACAGGCACGGCGCACGACCAGAGTGCCAACGAGCGCATGCTTATGCACTACGAAGCGCCCTGGACATTCAACGACATGGAGCGAGTAACGGTAGGCGCCACAGCCAACGATGCGATTGCGCTTCGTCTATCGCCAAGCGTGAACGGATGTGTGACCGGTGTATATCTCACGCTGGCGCATGGCACACAGGCTAATCAGCTAACGGCCCCGCTGCATGTGCAAATATGGTCAGATGACAACGGGGAGCCAGGGGAGCCGCTTCGCACACCCGTTGCAATA
>CAZBTM010000089.1:6174-10780 GCA_964494425.1 uncultured Rhodothermales bacterium
CCGCCCGATGCGCTGATGCCCTTTACGCCTGAATACGTAAACCTACAAGACTGCGTGCCCGTTACGCGCGATACCGATTACCACGTCGTTATCCAACCCGAGGCATCCAGCGACACAGTTACGCTGGTGGCCGAAACAGCTTCTGCCGCGACCGGACGTTCACAGCGTCAGCAAGGCGATACGTGGCATTCCATAGACGGTAACCTGGTGGTGCGTGCCGAGGTTGCTACAAGTGCCGGAGACGATAGCACCTTGCCCGTTGAGCTGGCCGACTTCAGCGCACAGGTACACAACGACCGGGTGGTGGTACAGTGGGAAACGCTCTCTGAGACCAATAACAGTGGATTTGTTGTTGAGCATCGGCCTGGGGCAGACAGCACCGCCTCGTTTCACAGAGTAGGCGTTGTGGAAGGGCACGGTACAACCGCTGCACGACGCACCTATCAATTCGAGACCGATGCACTACCTGCAGGTCCGCATGCGTTTCGGCTTCGCCAGATCGACCTTGACGGTACTGAAACCGTGCATGCGCCGGTTACCACACACGTGCAACTGCGTAGCACGTATTCGCTGTCGGCCCCATATCCGAATCCCAGCGTTTCGAATACACGCTTTACGCTTACGGTAGGGGCTCTGCAAGACGTAACGGCCACGGTGTACAATGTGTTAGGGCAACGCGTTGCCACGGTGTATCAGGGACCGGTGCAGGCGGATCGCCCCACCATACTGGAGGTGAACCCTTCAGAAATGGCCAGCGGGTGGTACATGATGCGCGTGGAAGGGGAGACGTTCACCGCGCAGCAGTCGTTTACCCGAGTGCGATAACCTTATTGGGGGTACGGTGAGGCACGCGGTCCCGTTAGGGGCTGCATGCAAACACCGGTATTCCAGACCGATTGCAGTTTAACAGCACAGCGCATACTTTACAACTGCTTGTATTCTGTTGATGTCAAAGTCAGCAGCAAGCACCGTGCTTTAGTATCCACCCGAACAGAAACGTAGTCGGATGTCGTTGTTTACTTTCCCGCGCAGGCGCGCCTCAGCCGTTCAGGTGCTGCTTTGCAGCCTCATATTCATTGTGGTATGGGCTGTTACCTACCCCGTAGGCGCACAGGCGCAACTGGCCCCAGATCGCGACCTGCGTGTAGTAAACCAGATTCCGTTTGAGCAGGTCATGTCGTACAGCGACGTGTGCGGTATCGAGAACGACCCGCGTAACATGGATACCTTCCTGGTATCCGACGCCGTCGTGCCAAAAAATGAGCAGGCCAACATCACGGTAAACTATGGGTCGGGCTTCACCCCCCAAGCGCAAGAGGCCTTCCAGCGCGCGATCGACGTGTGGCGCACGCACATCAGCACACCCGTTGAGATCCGCATCGACGCCTCGTACCAGAACCAGGACGCCAACACGCTTGCCTCTGCCGGACCGCGCTTCCTGTACGAGCTTACGGATACCAACGACAATAGCTTTATCATTGGGGATGCGCTGGCTGATGCGCTGCTGGGCAGTGACCAAAACCCCGGCGAGCCCGACATCATCGTAAACGTAAACAGCGGGCGTAACGACTGGCACTTTGGTGCTGGCAACCCGGGCTCAACAGAAATCGACTTCACCAGTGTCATCCTGCACGAAATTGGGCACGGCCTTAACTTCATAAATCTGGGCGGTGTCGAGAGTGGGCAGGGCTCGCTTGGAATCGACCAGTTGCCGGGTGTACCGGGCATCTTGTCAACCGGCATTGTGCATGAAGATCCGCCCGGCACGTTCAATTCGATCCTCAACGAGTCCCTCTACCCGAACCCCTCTTCGGCACTGGGCGATGCACTGACCAGCAACGCGCTCTTCTTCACCGGAGAAACCACCGATCTGGCGGCTCAAACCAGCACCGGCCCGGTACCGGCGCAGCTGTACGCGCCCAACCCGTATCAGGGCGGCTCCAGCATTGCTCACTTCGACGAGGCAGCGTACCCGGCGGGCGATCCCAATGCGCTCATGACACCGCAAGTCGGCTTCAACGAGGTGGCGCGTGTACCCGGCCCCAATATGTGTGGTCTGCTGGCTGACCTGGGGTGGACGCTCAATGAGGGCTGCCTGCAGTCGGTTGGGTCCACGGTCTTTGCCTTTCAGGCCGCAGCACGCTCTGAATCGGGCAATGCCACGTTGTCGTGGAATACCGGCCCCAATGCCAGCGAAATCGACGAGTACATCATCACCACCCGCCGTTTTGGCGAAGCCTTTGGCGAGGAGCGCCTGACCGCCGGATCAGCCGGGTCGCGGGTTGTCTTCCCGGTAGAGGACCTGCCAATGGGCCGCTACACGTTTGAGTTGAGCTGGATACGCAACGACGGGACCCCCTCTGATGTCACGATCACCACCGGTCCTATCGAAATCAATGCCTATAACATTGCTGCTGCGGTAGAGGGAGCGCCGAACAGCCAGGGCCGCGCGCCGGTCGCTGTAACCTGGCAGCTTCCCCCCGACGCCTCCAACTTTCGCTTTGAGGTAGAGCGGGCGGCAGGCGTAGGCCGCGACAATGCCGAGTTTGAGGTCATCTCGGATATGCCCATGAGCGGTACAGACACACAGTTTCAGAACCAGGCCGCAGGTCAGTACCTCTATCGCATCCGTGCCACCGATGACGCAGGCAACGTCCTGTTTAGCGAGCCTGTCGAGGCCGAGATTCCGTTCGATGCGCCTGTGGTCTTTACCGAAGCCTACCCAAATCCAACCAGCGGCCCCTTTCGCTTCGACGTCACGGCCGAGTCGGCGCAGTCGGTCGATGTAGAGGTCTACAACACCATCGGCCAGCGGGTCTATAGCAGCCGCGTGGGCCTGCGCGAAGACGTGGCCCGCACCGTCACCATTGATGGCAGCCGGTGGGCCAGCGGCACCTACTTCGTGCGCATTAGCGGCAACGACTTCACGGAAACGCGCCGCGTAGCACTGGTGCGCTAATCACACGGCGTCACGTACATATCAAACCAAAAAAGCACCGCTACGCTTGCACGTGGCGGTGCTTTTCGTTGTCGTATGATGGAGGGAAGCACAGGCCCGAGGCACGCCTGCGGCAGTCCCATCCGGATAGTCTGTTAATCCGTCGCTTGCCCATTAGCAGACGGCGCCGCGGCAGCATCGGGCGCTTCGTCGTCGGTTTCGTCGTCGTCCGCGTTGGTGGTCTCCGCGTCGTCAGCCTCCGGGTCTTCCAGGTCGTCGAGGGCCACGCGCGTTACATCTGCAATGGTATCATCCTTCTTCAGGTTGATGACGCGCACGCCCTGCGTGTTGCGGCCCATCGTGCTGATCTCGTCGACACTCGTGCGAATCATAATGCCGTTCTCCGTAATCACCATCAGGTCCTGCTCATCGTGCACGCCCTTGATGGAAGCCAGCGGGCCCGTGCGCTTCGTCTTGTTAAGCGTGATGAGGCCCTTACCGCCGCGTCCCTGCACGCGGTAGCGGTCCAGCTCGGTGCGTTTGCCATAGCCCTTGGCCGAGAGCGTAAACACATCGGGGGCTGAGTCTTGATCGGGATCGACCGAGATCATGCCCACGAGCGTTTCGTCCGTGCCAAGGCGTATGCCGCGCACGCCGCGCGTGTTACGTCCGGTGTCGCGCACATCGCTTTCGTGGAAGTGCACCGCGTTGCCGCCCGAGGAGGCCACGACCACCGTGTTCTCGCCGCCGGTAAGCGCGGCTTCGATGAGCGCATCGTCGTCGTCAATCGAGATCGCGATGATCCCGTTCGAGCGCGGACGGCTAAACGCTTCCAGCACGGTCTTCTTGACCTGCCCGTTGCGCGTGGCCATCAGCACGTAATGGCTGTTCAGGAAGTCCTCGTCTTCGAAGTCTTCCTTACTGACGGAGAGCACCGCGCGAATCCGGTCGTCGGGGGCAATTTCGATGAGGTTGCGGATGGAGCGCCCCTTGGCGGTGCGGCTGCCTTCGGGGATTTCGAAGACGCGGAGCCAGTAGCATTGGCCGTGGTCGGTAAAGAAGAGCAGCATGTCGTGCGAATGTGTCACGAACAAGTGCTCAATGTAGTCGTCGTCGCGGGTGCCGCTGGCGCGGAGTCCGACGCCACCCCGCCCCTGGGCGCGGTACGTATCCACGCTGGTGCGTTTGGTGAGCCCCTGGTGCGTGACGGTAACCACCACGTGCTCGCGCTCAATCAGGTCTTCGATGATGATGTCGCCGCCGCCGGTGTAGTCGATCTCGGTGCGGCGCTCGTCGTCAAAGGAGTCCTTGACGTCCAACAGCTCACTGCGCACCAGCGCCATCCGCTCGCTGCGGTCGTTCAGGATGATATGCAGGCGCTTGATCTCCTCCATGATGTCGCGATACTCGCCCACGATCTTCTCGCGTTCGAGTCCGGTAAGGCGGCTCAGGCGCAAGCGCAAGATGGCATTGGCCTGCTCTTCGGTGAGCCAGGCCTGCGGGGGCGCTTGCGGCGTCAGGTTGTCGTAGCCCTCACCCAAGAGGCGCGAGGCAATCGAGGTATCTTCTTCGCGGTCAATGGGATGCGCAGCCGGCAGGCCCAGTTCGTCGAGCTCTGCGCGGGTCAGCGGATCGGGGTAGCGCCCGGCAATCAGGTTTTCCCGGGCA
>CAZBTM010000090.1:0-10423 GCA_964494425.1 uncultured Rhodothermales bacterium
ACTCCAGAGAACAACTATCTGGCCGTCACGAAGACACGCAGCGGCGAGACCAAGATCTACGCGAGCCGCTCAAAGATCGATATGGGCGTATCCGACTTTATCACGTTTGACGTAGGCGGCAGTCAACCGCACGAAAATATGCCTCCGTTTCTTGTGCTTAACGTGTGCATTGGGCTCCACGGGACGTACCCGCCTCATTCCGACCTTGGTATCGAACATGCCCTCCGCCAGAGCGCCGAGGCATCTGCTAAGGGGCTGCCCCCTCATGTGTTCGCTGAACACAAAGGGACGACGTTTACCGTCCAGCTCGACGATGCAACCGTCGATCTTGAGCTTGCCGACGTGACCACGACGCGTGCCCATCCGCACATCGAGCACACTTCGGTGCTCTTCCGTTGCGCGCCCGACGACGTGTTCGAGCATGACACGTACCGCGTTGCGCATAACACGCTGGGCACGCACCACATCGCCCTGGGCCCAGTGCTCACGATGAGCCCAGACGTGCAGTACATGGAGGCTGTCTTTTCGCGGTTCGTTGAGGACGAATAGGGCTTCCCGTCTTTTATCCTCGTTCTCTCTGTCGTCTGCTAATCCACATTTCCTGCTGCTATGTTTGTCTCACGGATCTCCCGCTCCCATACCCTCGGCCTGTTGGCGGTCATTGGTATGCTCACGCTTGCTTGTGCCATGGGCCCCCATGCTGCAACCGCCCAAAACTTAATCAGCAATCCCAGTGCCGAAAGTACAGTCCCCGCAAACAGCATCGGCGGTAGCGATGATATTGCCGACTGGACCGAGACAACCGGCGTGTTCTCACGCCCAGCAAACGAAGAAAACGACTGGGTGGGCACTGACTTTGCAGGCGCAACCGCTGGAAGCAATGCGTTTGCGTTAAACTCGGGAAATCTTGAGGTTGGCTCGGAGTTCAACCTGCAGCAGGACCTTACCGGTGGCAGTGTGTCGGGCGGGGTGACGTACAGCTTCTCGGGCGACCTCAAGACAACCGCCAGTGATGCGGGTCGCTTCATCGTGGAGTACCGCGATGGCAGCGGCACCGTCCTCGACAGCTACGATAGCGGCTACCAGACCACCGGCAGCTCGTTCACCACACTCACCGACAGCCGCACGGCCCCCGCTGGCACCAATCGCATCCGTGTGCGACTGGTGACCCAAGAGAACGACGGTGCCTCAGGAAGCGGGTTCAACGACGTGTTCTTCGATAACCTGCGTCTGGAGGCCCAGGGCGCTCCGCTCACGGCGGCAGACGATGGCGTGTTCATTGCCGAAATCCCGAACAACCTAAGCGTGGCCGCCCCTGGTCTGTTGGAGAACGATGCGCTGGGCGATCCCAACGGCGACATTGCCAGCTTTGGCGGCGGCAGTCTCGGCGGCAGCGTCACCAGCAATACGGCGGGAAGCTCCGTATCCCTTGCCGGAGGGACCCTCACCGTCAACGCCGATGGCTCCTTTACGCTCGACAGTAGCCCCTCGCAGGTGGGCACCTACACGTTCCAGTACCGCCTCTCCAATGGCAGCGAGAGCAGCGAGGGCACCGTCACGATCGAGGTCACGCCCAACAACCTCATCGCCAACCCCAGTGCCGAGTCCGTTGCAGGAACCAACGACATTGCCGACTGGACCGAGGCGCCCGGCGTGCTTTCAAATGGCACAACCAACGACTGGATTGGTTTCCAGGACGACGGCGTAACCAACGGCAGCCGGTCGTTTGCGGCATCGCCCCCCAGCCCGCCCAACGGCAGCACGTTCAACCTGCAGCAGGATGTAACGGGCGGCGCCGTTACCGGTGGCACAACGTTTGACTTCAGTGCCGATGCAAAGAGCATTGGCTCCGATGCAGTGCGCGTCATTCTGGAGTACCGCGATGGCAGTGGCACCGTGCTCGACAGCTACGACAGCGGCTTTCTATCCACGAATGGCGCAACTACCGAGCTCACCGATACCCGCACCGCTCCGTCCGGTACCGCACTGATTCGCGTCCGGCTGCAGGCGCGCGAAGATGGAGGCAGCAATGACGCCTCCGACTTTGTCGACGCCTTCGTGGATAACCTCCAGCTCTTCGCCAGCACGGCCCCACTCAATGCAGCCAGCGATGGCCCCTTCACTGTTCCCGCTAATAGCACACTGAGCCAGGCCGATCCGGGCGTGCTCGTCAACGACAGCCGCGGCACCCCCGAGGGGAGCATTGCCAGCTTCGGCGGAGGCGATCTCGGCGGCACTGTCACCAGCAACACCGCAGGCGCATCCGTTCCGTTTGCGGGCGGCACCCTCACCGTCAACGCGGACGGCTCCTTTACGCTCAGCAGCCCCACCACGCTTGGAACCGCGACCTTCCAGTATCGGCTGGCGAACGGAAGCGAACAGAGCGATGCCACGGTCACCGTAGACGTGCAGCCCGCCACTGGCGACAATCTGGTGCAGAACGCAAGTGCCGAAAATACAACCGCCAACGATGACGGCTCGGGGAGCGATATCGCTGATTGGATGGAAATCCCCAACACGTTAGGCAACGGCACGCGCAACGACTGGGGCGGCGTTGCTGACCTCGGCACCACCGACGGCGCCAATGCCTTTGGCCCGGCGAATGCAGGAGCCCCCATCAGCACCGAATTCGTCCTGCAGCAGGACGTGAGTGGCGGCGATGTCGCAGGCGGGCGCACGTATGCCTTCGCAGGCGACCTCGCAGCCACCGGTCCCGATGAGGGCCGCATCGTCGTGGAATACCGCGATGGCAGCGGCACGGTGCTCGGCAGCTACGACAGCGGCTACCAGAGCACCAGCGGCACGTTTACAAGCGTCTCTGATACGCGAACCGCACCAGCGGGCACCAACGTCATCCGCGTGCGCCTCCTGGCCCGCGAGCAGGGCGGAAGCAGCAGCTTTACGGATGCTGTGTTCGACAACCTGTCGCTCTCGGTGGAAAACACACCGGTTCAGTTTCAGGCGAGCAGCCCGGTGGGCTTTACGATTGACGAAGACGCCGCCCCCACAAGCCTCGATGCCGACCTTGCCGCCGACGATCCCGATGCCGACCAAGTGCTGCAGTGGGACGTGGAAACCGCTCCGGCCCATGGCATCATCAGCGGCCTGCCCACGAACGCATCGGCGGGCGGAAGCGGCATTACGCCCACCGGCGTCACGTACACGCCCAACACCGACTTTTCAGGCACCGATGCGTTCACCATTCGCGTGTTCGACGGCACCGAAGAGGACCTCCTCAACGTCGACGTGACGGTAAATCCGGTCAACGATGCGCCCACCGCGCTCTCGCTCAACCCGGCCACCCCGTCGATCAACGAAAACAACACCACTCCCGCAACAGTGGCCTCCATTACGGTTGCTGACGACAACGAAGCAGGCAGCAATAATGTACTTTCGTTAAGTGGTGTGGATGCCGATGCCTTCGCCCTGGACGGCACCAATCTGCAGCTTACCGAAATCGCAGACTTTGAGACGAAGAGCAGCTACAGCGTCACGGTGGTCGTCGACGATCCGGGCGTGGGTGCTTCACCGGACGCTACGCAAGACCTCACGCTCAGCGTGAACGACCTTCCGGCGCCCACGGCCACCACCGGCGCGATCACAAATACCACCACGACTACCGCCGATCTCAGCGGCACGGTGAATCCAAACGGCGTCTCGACGGATGTCACGTTCGTAGTTGCCCCAACGAGTGCCCCCAGCAACACCCAGGACGTGACAGCCTCCGAATCGCCGCTCACCGGCAGCACCGATCAGGCGGTTTCGGCCCCCGTTACTGGGCTCTCGCCGGGCGTTGAGTATCAGACGTTTGTGCGAGCGACCAGCGCAGAGGGCACAACCGCGGCTCCTCCAGTCACATTTACCACGACCGGTGTGCCCGAAGCCGACCTGTTCGTTGAAACCAGTCCGCGCACAGAACTGGCCAGCGGCGCATCGTTCGCGTTCGCAGACACGCCCGTGGGCGGAAGCACCACACAGACGTTCACCATTGAGAACAACGGAAGTGCCACGCTTACGCTTACTGGCGTGGCCACCAGTCCCACCAGTCCAACCAGCTTTTCGGTGGATGCGAGTGGCGCTGCCCCCACCATTGCTCCCGGCAGTAGCACATCGTTCGACGTCACGTTTGCGCCTGCATCTGTGGGAACGGTCTCGCTGGATGTGGAGGTGAGCAACAACGACTCCGATGAAAATCCCTACACGGTCACTCTGAACGGCACGGGCACGAATGCGACGCCGACGGTAACCACCAACACCGGCGCGACCGTGGATCAAGGGGGCCCGGTCACGATCACCCAGGCCATGCTGGAGACCACCGATGCCAACGATGGCCCTTTCGATCTGACCTACACGATCACCAGCGGTCCATCCAATGGCGTCTTGCTGATAGATGGATTTGAAGTGTCTGAGGCGCCAGGCCCGTTTCCGCAGGCGCTGATTAACGACCCGAACATCGCACTCACATACCTCAACGACGGCACCGCAGGCACCGACAGCTTTACATTCGAGGTGAGCGACGGCAGTACCACCGTCACCGGCACCTTCGACCTGACCGTCAACGCCGTCAGTGGCTTTGAGGCATCGGCGTCTGTAGCGGTCCGCGAGAAAACGGGCCTACAGCCCTTCCCAAATACCGGTGTTAACATCGACTTCGACAACATCAGGGGCCGGGGGCGAATCAACGTGGTGCGCATCGGCGAAGCCCCGGCAGATCAGACGAATATCCCCTCGGATCTCACGGTCGGCGGCACGCGGTTTCTGATTACCGCTGTTGGCAACGTAAGTGTCGGCGGTGGCGAGGGACCTCCTATCCTCGAAAATGAACGCCCCGTCGACCTGCAGATTGACGCCCTCGGCCTTGGCCTGCCGGATCTCTCCTCAATTCGGCTCTTCTCGCGCGACGAGGAGGGCACTGGCCCATTCACCGAGGCGACGCCAGTGACCTACGATCCCGCCACCGATCTGCTCACCACCACCGTCACCCGCTTCAGCGAATTTGTGCCAGCGGGCCCGGCCACATTTGCCGTGCCCGTTTCGGGCCAGGAAGGCACTGGCAACGACACCGGCTTCCGGATGCTGGCCTTCCCGAACGACTTCACTCGTGCCAATCTGGAAGACGACCTTGACTTCACGACTACCAGCGGCTCCATCCTACAGACCTTCCCGGGGGGCGACGCCAGCGGCGCAGACTGGGTCGAAGTAACGGCATCTGGCACCACGATTGAGCGCGGCCAGGGCTTCATCCTCTATTTCTTTGACGATGCCGCCGACCCCGTTGGCCCCAGTGGGATCCCTCTTGATGTACCCAGCAGCGATATCGACTTCACACAGGACTTCACCACACCGCCCCTCAACACAGACGACGAATTCGAGGTGCTCGGCAATCCGTTCGACGAGGACTTCGACCTTGCAGGACTCGGTCCGGCTACGCTGCCCGGCGCAACGCTTGCCGACGCGGGGTTTGGAGCTACGGTAGCCATCTGGAACCCAAATCGAAGCGCGTACGAGTTCTTTACTCAGGGCGCAGCTGGAGACGAAATCCCGGCCCACAACGCGTTTGTGCTGCAGCGGACCACCCCTGGAAGCGGTGATACCCAGCTTACTTTTGATGCCGATAGCCGCACGGGCAGTCAGACAACGCCTGTAGGCACCGCCCCTGGAAGCCCCAGCGGCGCACCCATCGTGATCAACGCCGCACCGCATTCATCCCCCGCTACGGGCTTTCAGACCGTCAAGCTGGATATGGAAGCGACCGACGGTCCCACCACCAGTCGCGCTACCGCACAGCTGCTAATGGCCCCGAATGACGTTGCAACTGCAGGATGGGACGCCTACGACTTCAGTGCGCTGGCTCCTCCCAGCTCGTCGGATGGATACGCCCTTGCAGGGTTTCCCGCGCATCGCGACGGTACCGTCGCGCTCCGTGCCGTGGCCAGTCTACCGCATGATGCAGAAACGGCGGTAGACATCGATGTCCCATTGCATGTGCAAAGCGTGGGGCTGAGCGGATCGGCTTCCCTTGCTCTGGATCCCGACGTGTCGCTTCCCGCCGACTGGACCGTGGAACTGGTTGATACCAATCCCTCAGGATCAGCGTCCGAGGTAGTTCATGACCTGCGGACAGGCGAGGCGTACCCGTTCGAGGTAGCCGATGGAAATGCCCTTGCGGCGCCGAGCGATGCGCGGTTCCGCCTTCGCGTAAGCGCCGCGCCGCTTCCTGTTGAGCTTACCACCTTCTCCGGCACACGCTCGGATACCGGAACCGGCCCGGCCATCAACCTGACGTGGCGCACAGCGTCCGAAACCAATAACACCGGCTTCGAGGTGCAGCGCCGCGCCGATAGTACCGCGGCCTGGCAATCCATAGGCTTCGTAGAAGGTGCGGGCACCACCGATACGCCGCAGACCTATCGCTTCCAAGATACCAGCCTGCCGTTCGCAGCAACACAGCTCACGTATCGCCTGCGCCAGGTGGATACCGACGGCACCGAGCATTTCAGCGATCCGTTCGTGATGGACGTGCCGGCACCACAGTCCACGACGCTACGCACTCCATTCCCGAATCCGACCCAAGGCGCCATTACCCTGCGCTACACGCTGGCCGAGCCGTCTGACGTGCAGCTTCAGATCTACGACCTGCTGGGGCGCCGGGTCACCACGCTCACCCGCACACGGGCCGAGGCCGGGCGCCACGAACTGCAAACGTCGGTTCGCGACCTGGCAGCGGGCACGTACTTCGTGCGGCTGGTGGCCGGTGGTACATCCGCCACAAAGCGCCTCACCGTCATCCGCTGACTTCACTCCCCATCCCCGACTGCCAGGCAGCCTGTGTCGGCGCTTGAGCGGGTGGGGATAGCGCTCAATTGCTCACATTCTACCTCCTCTGCCTATGCGCTCCCCTGGCTCTACTGACACCCATCATGCGATTCATGACCGCGAAGCCTCTACCCCTCCGCCCGACTCGTCTTTAAACACATACTCTGACGCGTACCCCGATGCGTACCAGCCGCCTCGTGTAACACCCATTGGCACGCTTCCCGAATCGACGGGGATGCAGGTGTCCAGCTTTCAACTCGGCGACGAGCCCGTGCGCTGACATGGTGGAAGTCCAGCCCCGCACACATCATGCTGAACGCAGTGAAGCATCTTGAGGCGAACCGTCGGGAAGCGCTGCCATCAAACCTGCAGCGGGGCTGCCCATGGGCATGGGTAGGGAGCATGCCACGCGTGCGTCTACACCGCCTGCCCTACATCATGCGCCAGAGAAGCAGGGCTTATCCACGCAGCGCCTCATTCAGAAGCACCGCCGGATGCTCTGCCGTGCGCGGCGTCACGTCTTTGATCTGCGAGCGGCACGAAAAGCCCGGCGCAGCCACGTGAGTAGATGCGGGGGCGCTGCGCACGGTGGGGGCCAGGCGGCGCTCCGCCATCTGCTTCGAGATGTCAAGGTGCTCGGCCTCGTAGCCAAACGAGCCCGCCATGCCGCAGCAGCTGGTATCAAGCGTCGTCACGTCGTATCCGGCTGCCGATAGAAGCGCTTCGGTATCTGAGGTACCCACCAGCGCTTTTTGGTGACAGTGGCCGTGCAGAATCAGGTCATTGTGTTCAGCGGCATGCCACTCGGATGCGTCCAGTGCGCCGCTGCGCAGCCGCTCCGCTACGAATCCCTCAAACGGATGCACCTGATCGGCCAGCTCTTGCGCGCGCAGTTCGCCCGGCAGCAGCGACAGAAACTCGTCGCCGAGCGTGTGGATGCAACTCGGCTCCAGCCCCACCACCGGCATGCCCTGCTCCACATACGGATACAACGCCTCCAGCGTGTGCAGCGCGGTGTGTTGCGCCTTGGTCACGAGCCCCTTCGACAGGAGCGGACGTCCGCAGCACGCGCCTTCGGGGGCCAGGTGCACACGGTGGCCCGTGCGCTGCAGGAACCGGACGGCAGCGCGCACGACCTCGGGCGTGTGGTAGGCGTTGAACGTATCCGCAAAGAACACGACTTCAGGCCCCTCAGGCGGATTCGCAGCCTCCAGATCCATCTGAAAGGCGGTCTCTCGCGCAAACGGCGGCAGCTCGCGCTCGGCACTAATGCCCAGCATCCACTCGCCCATCTTGCGCATCCACTTCTGCTCGCCCGACCAGTTGATAGCCGAGGCCAGCGGCGTGCCGGCCAGCTTGCGCACAAATTCGGGCTGATGTGCAAAGAGCCACGTGCGCCACGGCATGCGGTGCTCCTGCCAGTACTGATGCAGCCACTCGGTCTTGATCTTCGCCATGTCCACGTTCGACGGGCATTCGGTTTTGCACGCCTTGCACTGGATGCACAGATCCATCACCTCGTACATGCGCTCACTCGTCAGTGCGCCTTCGGGCAGATCGCCCGCCAGAGCCGAACGCAGCGCGTTGGCGCGTCCGCGGGTGGAGTCTTCCTCCTCGCGCGTAGCCATGAAGCTGGGGCACATGGTGCCGTGGTCGCGCTTGCGGCAGGCGCCGTTGCCGTTGCATTTTTCCAGGAGATGCGAAAAGCCGCCTTCGCTCTCAAAGTTCATCGCCGTGTGCAGCGGACGCGTGCTGTAATCGGGTCCCATGCGGAGGTTCTCGGTTAGCGGCGGGGCATCCACCACCTTTCCCGGATTCAGCAGACCCTCGGGGTCGAAGATGGATTTGATCTGCTGATTGACGGCGTAGAGGTCGTCCCCCAGCATGTCGCGGTTCAACGCGCCGCGTACAATGCCGTCGCCGTGCTCCGAGGAGGTCACGCCGCCGTAGCGCTTCACCAGCTCCAGCGAGCCGCGAGCAATCGTATCCAGCTGCTCCAGTCCTTCGTCGGTCTTCGTGTTCACAAACGGACGCACATGCAGGCAGCCTGCCGACGCGTGGGCGTAGTAGGCGGCGCGCACATCCAACTCGTCAATCAGCGTGCTCAACTCGTCGATGTAGGCGGGCAGATGCTCCACCGGCACCGAGGCATCTTCGATGAGCGCCCACGGCTTGTATTCGCCCTCCACGCCCATCACCAGGCCAAGCCCCTCCTTGCGGATGCTCCACACGTTGGCAATCGCGTCGTCGTGCTGGATGCGCTGGGCCGGCCCCCGGGCGTTGGTTTCCGGCAGCACCGCGTCGAGCGTGTCGAGTTTGCGGGCGAGGTCGTCTTTAGAGGCGCCGCCGTACTCCACAATGAGCACACCGCCGGGCGTGCCGTCGATGAAGGTGAGGCGCTCGGCATAGCCCGGCGTGGCGCGAATCCGCTCAATGGCCACGCCGTCGAAGAGCTCCACGGCGTCGGGATCGGTGTCGAGAATCGTGGTCACCGCTTCGAGGGCCTGCTGCCGTGTGTCGTACGATGCGATGCCCAGCACCGTGGTGGTGGGCTTGGCAACCAGGTCGACTGTGACTTCGGTCAGCACCGCCAGCGTGCCCTCGCTGCCTGCCATGAGCTGCGCCACGTTGCGCTCCTTCGTATCCAGCAGGTGCTCGATGCGGTAGCCGTTGTTGCGGCGCCAGTGGTCGGACGTGTCGTGGCGGATGGTATCGGCGTGCTGGCTGAGCAGCGCTTCGAGGCTCCGGTAGATGGTGCCCTCGCGATCATCCTGTCGCATTTTGCGCTGCCAGCCGCCATGCGAGAGCGGCTCGAACGTGACGGGCGTGCCGTCGGCGAGAAAGCCCTTGGCGCGGCGCACATGATGAATCATGTTGCCGTAGCGAATGGAGTGCGTGCCCGTGGAGTTGTTGGCGACCATTCCGCCGAGGGTAGCGCGACTGCTGCTGGCGGGATCGGGCCCCACCATGAGGCCGTGCTCCGCTGCAGCCGCGTTCAAATGGTCGAGCACCAGGCCCGGCTGCACGGTGGCCTGCTGGGCTGCGGGATCGAGATCAACGATCGCATCCAGGTGACGTGTGAAGTCGAGCACCACGGCGGTGTTTACGCCCTGCCCGGCCAGCGACGACCCGCCCCCGCGCGGCAGCACGGGAATGCTGAGCGCATGGGCCTCTTCGAGCGTCGCCTGCACATCCGCTACGGTTTTGGGGATGCAGATGGCCACCGGCTCCATCTGGTACATGCTGGCGTCGGTGGCGTAGAGCGCGCGCGACATCGCATCGGTGCGCAGGTCGCCTTGCAGGCGCGGACGCAGGTTTTCGGCCAGCGTACTGCGCAGGTGGTCGGTCATGGGGCGCGCTGCCGGACGGTCGACAGCGGTGGCATCGGCAGGAGCAGAAACGGCCATACGGGAGGCGGGGCAAGCGACAAATGGAATCTAAACAGCAACATGAAATTAGACGGCTGCCTGCGCGTATGGATTCGCATGCGCTGACGTATACATGTGAACGTACCGCACCAATTGTCCGCGCCCAAGACGGGATGTCCGCCCACGGCGGCCCTGCTACAGGCTTGTTGGGATGCGTTGGGACCGATCCATACCCTACG
>CAZBTM010000090.1:10581-10744 GCA_964494425.1 uncultured Rhodothermales bacterium
ACAGTTCCCGCCGAACGCCAAGGAGATGGTTCGGCTCCCGGCTTCGCCGTCCGCTCACCATGACAGGCTTCGTTGGGGAGATTGATTGCAGAGCAACCATCACAATGAGGGTGGGCAGAGCACTAAGCGTGACAAGAGGGCTCGTATTCGCTTATCTGTCTGG
>CAZBTM010000091.1:0-4261 GCA_964494425.1 uncultured Rhodothermales bacterium
TCGTATGCCGGCCCAGAGAGCAACCCGTGTGTGCAGGCGGCCATCACGTCGAGCGCGCCCTCTTCGCGAAGCGCCTCAGCAGCGCGGGTCAGCGTTCCCGCAGTGTCAACGATGTCGTCGATTAGAATCACATTTTTATCTTC
Source organism: uncultured Rhodothermales bacterium (assembly GCA_964494425.1). Classification (GTDB taxonomy): domain Bacteria; phylum Bacteroidota; class Rhodothermia; order Rhodothermales; family Salinibacteraceae; genus Longimonas. Next base: position 144 of record CAZBTM010000091.1, read on the forward strand.
CACATCCCCGATGATGTTCATCACGCGCGCCTCGTTCGGGCGCGGGCGCCGCTTGTCGATCAGCGCGATGCTTGTGCCCAGCTTCTTGGCGTAGGCACGCACCATCTTCAGCGCACCGACATCGGGCGCTACAAGCATGTAGTTGTCCATGTTGAGCGCCTCCAGATGGTCGATGAGCACGCCGGAGCCGTACAGGTGATCAACGGGCACATCGAAAAAGCCCTGGATCTGTGGGGCGTGCAGTTCCATCGTTAGGATGCGGTCGACCCCAGCGGTGGTGAGCACGTTTGCCATGAGCTTGGAAGCAATGGACACGCGCGGCTGGTCTTTGCGGTCCTGGCGGGCGTAGCCGAAGTACGGAATGACCGCCGCAGCGGCCCGGCAGCAGGCCCGCGCGGCCGCCGTGACGCGGGCTGCCGAAGCGCGCTGCGCAGCGTCGATGAGCATCAGCAGCTCGATCCAGTTCTCGGCGCTGGGGCAGGTGCTCTGAATGATGAATAGGTCCGCACCGCGAATCGAAGACTCGTAACGCACGTAGATCTCGCCATCGGCAAACTCTTGGATAGTGAGTTCACCCAGCGACGTGCCGTAGCTTTCGGCGATGCTGCGAGCCAGAGCGGGATTGGAACGACCGCCGTAGATGGCGACGGGGTTTTCCTGGGGAGCGGTGGTCATGTAATTGGGAGTGCGAGAGGAAACAGGTGAGCACAGGTGGGAGCACACAGGAGCAGACGAGGCTATGCACTGCCGGGTAGGACCACATACAAACATCCTGCACAGAAGGTATGTGCAGGATGCGAGGCGCTGTAGCAAAGCGCAAGTTGCCCGGGGAGGATTCGAACCCCCACTCACGGCCCCAAAAACCGCTGTCCTGCCATTAGACGACCGGGCAATATGTAAGAGAAGCGCAGCAGAATTGTGTGCTTCGTATGGTAGTGCGCTCGTCGGTAAAAAGCAACTTGGAGAGCAGACCGTAGTTCGCTGTTCAGCAGTTCTTCTATTTCTTTCAAGTAGGATTTACATGCTCATGACGGACCAGCTGTCGCGTTCACTACAGCGGAGTAGCGAACATTGGGGGCAAGTGTGTAGCTTCGGGTCCTAACAGATAGCAACTTGTGTAGCTGAACAAAGTAAGGACATCCGACAGTGGACACCCTGTGAAGAAATGATGTCAAAATGGCCGGTGTAGGGCCTGCCGCACGCTTAAAAAACAGGAACGGATAGTGTCCAAACGCTCCTTGCGCGCGCATCCGTGCTTGCAATGCCTTCCTTCGTGCTCTCCTTGGCTTTCCCCTTTGACGTGATGACCCTCACCACAACAACAGTCCATCGATTAATTCCTGCGGTTATGCTTGCCTGTGCGCTTCTGACTGCCGGTTGCCTGGATGAAAGCACAAAGCAGTCGATCTCCGAGCTCGCACAGAATGCTGAGCAGATGCAACAAGGTGCTGGCGAGTTGGGGCGCTCCCTACAGGCCATGCAGAACAACAACGCGGAGCCCGTTGAGCCGGTCGACTTTCGGGCACTGCGCGACTTGATTCCGTCACGCCTTAGCGGACTGGAGGAAACCAACCGTGAGGGCGCTCGCAATGCCATGGGCGGGTTTACACTCGTACAGGCTTCAGCCCAATTCGAAGGCCCCAGCGGAGAGCGTGTGGAGCTTGAGCTTATCGATATTGGCGGGGCCCCCGGCCTGTCGGTTCTGGGCCTGGGCATGGTCGCAATCGAGATCGACCGAGAGTCGTCAACAGGGTTTGAGCGGACGGGCACCTACCAAGGGCATCGGATCTACGAAAAGTTCGACCGATCAAACGGAAATGGCGAAAAGGTGGTGCTCGTGGATAACCGGTTCGTGGTTAAAGTGTCAGGGCAAAATACATCAAATGAAGCGCTCGACCAGGCGCTCCAGGCCATAGACATATCGGCCCTTGAATCGCTGCGCGCCCCCACACAGAGTGAATCTCAGTAGAGCACGGGTCTTATCACAATCAGCCCACGTTTTACGTAAATCAGATTGAACCGCACATCCAAGATCCTGCAGCACAGCCTCCCTGCTCCGGGCTGTCTGTAAGGGGCTGTGTACAAGGTGAGATGCAAGGGCTGTGCGCCGGTCTGGCACATTCGCTCCAAGCCCCCGTATGAGCGCGCGTTCGCAGTACGTTCGTACGACCTTACCTGTGCATGCCTGTTTCTGAAAAGCAAGTCATCGGCGTTCTCGGGGGGATGGGCCCTCATGCTGGCGTCGACCTGGTCGACAAAATCATTGCGCAGACCGACGCGTCTACCGATCAGGAGCATCTGCCGGTGGCGCTGCTTTCATATCCGGAGCGTCTTGTCGATCGAAGCACATTTTTGTTTGGGGAGATCGATACCAATCCGGCATACGCTCTGGCCGATATCCTGCGCCGCCTCGACGATGTTGGGGCCGTGGTCGCAGGCATGCCATGCAACACAGCCCACGCGCCATCGATATTCGACACCATTGTGCAGGAAACCGCCCGCACCGGCCACCAGGTGCGGCTCTTGCACATGATCGACGAGACGGTCCAGTTTATGCAGGCAACCATGCCGCATATCCAAACCGTGGGCACGCTTTCTACACAGGCCGTGTACGAACTGCAATTGCACCGCACTCCGCTCGAAGAGGCGGGATTCTCGGTCGTTACGCCCAGCCCAGTGATGCGCGAACTGGTGAACACCACGATCTTTGACGCCTCGTTCGGGCTCAAAGCGCAGAGCCATCCGGCTACGCCGCAGGCCAAGCAGAATCTGCTGGATGCCATTCAGCACCTCATCGATCAGGGCGCCGACGCAGTCGTGCTGGGCTGCACCGAGCTTCCGCTGGCTCCGCTCGCTGCCGACATGGATCTGGTGCCCCTCATTGATCCCGCCGAGATCCTGGCCCGGGCGCTAATCAACGCCGTGCATCCCAACCACCTGAAACCGCTCCCCCCGCGCCTGGCTACCTTTCAAACCGCATAGCGACACGCACTGGCCGTGTGTTGCGGCACCCACCCGTTGAACCCGACGCGGGTCGACGCATAGGAGGGTGTTGCGCTCCTTCGTTCATGGTCTCCTTTTTCCCACGCGTTCGCTCCGTTTCGTGCCTACCCCCACCTTGCACACGTTACTGCATCCCGATCGCATCCGGCTTCGGCTGTCGAGTTCGAGTAAAGCCGATGCGATCAACACGATGGTCGACCTCCTGGCCAGCCACCGCGCAATTACCTCCCTCCCCGACGTGCGCAGCGCCGTCTTTGAACGCGAGTCGACCATGTCGACGGGCGTGGGGCACGGGCTGGGACTGCCGCACGCGAAAACGGATGCCGCAACGGAGACGATAGCTGCGTTTGCAACGCTGCATCCGCCGGTCGAATTCGATGCCATTGATAGCAGTCCCGTCGAACTGCTGCTCCTGCTCGTGGGGCCCGAGTCGGAGGCCTCGCTGCATATCAAGGTGCTGGGCCGCATTTCGCGGCTGGTGCACCAGGTTCCCCTGCGCGAGGCCCTCACCCGTGCCGATACGCCCGCAGCCGTCGTTGACACCCTGCAGCGTGCAGAAGCGACTCTGTAACGACCGATGCTCGTATATCTCGCTTCCGACATCTGACGATATCTGACCACATGCGCTGGTTGTGACGGGCTCGCGCTCGTGCACCTGCCATACATCGCCAACTGTACGCGTTGTTGGCACATAGGCAGACGTGATTCGCGCTCTGCTACATTCTCGTTCGTTTCCGAATCCTCCGTTTTCTCCTGTGAGCACTTTTCAACACATTAAAGGCACCTTCGACATCCTGCCCGATGCATACACCATCGGCGACACGCGCATTGCGGCCTCGCACGAGTGGCGTCATGTTGAAACGGTGCTACACGAGGTGATGACCCGGCACAACCTGGAGGAGATTCGCACACCCATGCTGGAGCCCACCGAGCTGGTCGCGCGCGGCGTAGGTGAGCACACCGACATTGTGAGCAAGGAGATGTTCGCCTTCGAGCGGCGCGGCACGAACTATGTGCTGCGTCCCGAAATCACCGCCCCCGTTACGCGTGCCTTCTTGGAGCACCACCTGGAGCAGCGCGGCGGCGTGCAGAAGCTCTTCTACATCGGACCGTGC
>CAZBTM010000091.1:4324-4828 GCA_964494425.1 uncultured Rhodothermales bacterium
GGCGGATGCGGAGACCATCGCCACCATGATTGCGGTGTATCGGGCGTTCGGGCTCACCGGCGCACGCCTGCGTATCAACACGCTTGGCGAACCGGAGCACCGCGCTGCCTTCCGCGATGCGCTCGTTGACTACCTCACTCCGTATAAGGACGAACTCTCAGAAACGAGCCAGCGCCGCCTCGACACGAATCCGCTCCGCATCCTCGACACCAAAGTCGAACACGAGCGTGCCCTGCTCAACGATGCGCCCACCCTGCTCGATCATGTGGATGCCGACGCCCTCGCGCACTACGACGCCGTAAAGCAGCTCCTGAGTAGCCTCGACATTGCGTTCGAAGAGGACCCGATGCTCGTGCGCGGACTCGACTATTACTCGCACACCGCCTTTGAACTGGAGCACGACGCGCTCGGTGCGCAGAGTGCCCTGGCCGGAGGCGGACGCTACGACGGCCTCGCCCCGGCCCTCGGCCACGACGGTCCGCTGCCGGCGTGCGGATTTGCTGC
>CAZBTM010000091.1:4838-7383 GCA_964494425.1 uncultured Rhodothermales bacterium
CGCCATGACCGGTCAGGACGCGGCGAACACCGCCAAGGCCTTCGACGAGGCCCTCCCGGAGGTCCGCCCGTACACCGACTACATCCACGTCAAGGACGCCCGGGCCTCCGACAGCTCCGTGGTGCCGGCCGGCCAGGGGGACGGCCAGGAACGCGGGCTCAACCGGCTCGGCCACGACGGCCCGCTGCCTGCGTGCGGATTTGCCGCGGGCATGGAGCGGCTCTTCCTTGCGCTCGATGCGATTGACTACGACTATCCGGTTCCCGAAATGCCCCGCGTGTTCTTTGCGGCCCTGGGTGAAGACGCCGAAGCCTGGGTCTTCAAAACGGTACACGACCTGCGCCAGCAGGGCATTCACGCCGCCCACGACCTGAAGGGCCGCTCGCTGAAAGCCCAGATGCGCGAGGCCAACCGCCAGGACGCGCCCTACACCGTCATCATTGGCGGCAACGAACTGGCCGACGGCGCTGCCCAGGTCAAAACCATGACCACTGGCGAGCAAACCGCCGTGTCATTCCAGGACCTGGCCGACTACCTGTCGACTCCGCCTGCTGCATAACCCCGCATTTGTGTCTCCAACGTCTCTGCCGGTATGTACCCTCGCCTCAGCGACCTCTTTGCTGATCTGTTCGGGATCCAACTCCCGTTCCCCATCTACTCGTTTGGCGCCATGGTCGCCGTGGCGGTGCTCTTCGCCATTTGGCTGACTGGACGCGAAATCGATCGCCTGTACAACACAGGCATCATCCCCGGCGTGCAGATGCCTCAGGAAGGGCGACGCCGTAGCAAAGAAGTCTCCCCGTCGGTCCTGCTCGGCACCATTGCAATTATCGTGGTCGTGGCGGGAATTGTGGGGGCAAAGATCTTCCACATCCTCGAAAACCTGGACCGCTTCTGGATGGATCCGAGTGGGATGCTCTTCGCCACAGGCGGACTCACCTTCTACGGCGGATTCATCGTGGCGGGTGCGGCCATTGTGTGGTACCTGCGGCGCTACGACCTGCCGCCTGCCCGTTTCGCTGATGCCGGTGCTCCCGGCCTGATGGCGGCCTATGGCATCGGACGCATCGGCTGCCACCTTGCGGGCGATGGCGACTGGGGCATTGCCGCCGACCTTGCGGCTAAGCCCGAGTGGCTTCCGATGTGGCTCTGGGCCGAGACGTATCCAAACGCCATTATCGGATCCCCACCACAGCCGGTGCATCCCACTCCGCTCTACGAGTTGGCCATGGCCAGCGTGCTCGCCGCCGTGCTCTGGATGCTGCGCAAGCACCCGTTCCAGGCCGGATGGCTGTTCTCGCTCTACCTCGTGTTTAGCGGTGCTGAGCGACTGCTTATTGAGCAGATTCGCGTGAACGTAGAGTTCGACCTGCTGGGCCTCATCGTCACGCAACTGTCCGCCGATACCGAGGTGATCTCCGTGGGCCTCATCCTGCTTGGCTTCGTGGGACTCTGGTACACCAGCGAGCGCACCGAATCCGCCCGCGCCACGGCCTAATCGCGTATTCTGCTATGCCGCGTATTCCGCTACGCAGTGGCCCTGCGCCGTTGCTCATTGTAGTCTCTTGGTTTCCACCGCCTATGTGCTCTCCGCTTCGTCTCGCCGGCCTGTGCTTGTTCTGCTTTGGACTGCTCGCCCTGGGCGGCTGCTCCAGTTCGCCTGAGTCTCCGGAGCCCATCCGGGTAATGACCTACAACGTCGAAGACATTCGCACCAGCGATCTGAAGCGCGCCGACCACGCTCGCATGCAGCGCGCTGCTGCCATCATTCAGCATCTGCAGCCCGACATCCTGATGCTGCAAGAGATCACCTACGACCAGCCCGGCGATCCTGGCTACAGCGATGGCGATGCCTCTGGACAGAACGCACGTCGCTTCGCCGAAAACTACCTGGCCGTTCCGCAAGCAGACTCGCTCGAAGCGCTTCCGATGACCGCGTTCATGGCGCCCACCAACACCGGTATTGCCAGCGGACGCGATCTCAACAACGACGGCACCGCGGTCACCACGGTCCCCGACATTCCGCCCGCGCCCTCCGATACCGCCATGCCCCCGCAGAACGACGCCGGACGCGCCTACGGCGGAGATGCCTGGGGCTTTGGCACCTTCCCTGGGCAGTACGGCATGGCCCTGCTCGTGCGGAGCGATCTGCACATCCAGACCGATGACGTGCGCACCTTCCGCCTCTTCAAGTGGAGCGACATGCCGGGCGCGCGGCGCCCCACCACGCCCGAAACGGGCCTCTCGTGGTACGACGACGCCACCTGGGCCGACATGCGCCTCAGCTCCAAAAGCCACTGGGATGTCCCCGTCATGCTGCCCGACAGCAGCGTGCTCCACGTCTTGGCCAGCCACCCCACGCCGCCCGGCTTCGACGGCCCCGAAGACCGCAACGGACTCCGCAACTACGACGAGATTCGCTTCTGGGCCGACTACCTCGACCAGGCGCCCTACATCTACGACGACTCCACCCAGACCGGCGGCCTCTCCAGCGATGCCCACTTCGTACTCATGGGCGACCAGAACGCCGATCCCGATGGCGGCG
>CAZBTM010000091.1:7393-10734 GCA_964494425.1 uncultured Rhodothermales bacterium
GTCGAAGAAGGTCTCCAGCTCGCGGCTGATCGCCGCCACCGCCCTGACGTCGATACCCGTGTCGAAGCCCATCTGGTGGGCCATGGTCGCCAGGTCCTCGGTGGCGATGTTGCCGGTGGCCCCCTTGATGAAGGGGCAGCCGCCCATGCCGCCGAAGGCCGTGTCGAACAGGCGAACGCCGACCCCGATGGCGGTGGCAGTGTCGACGGCGCCATCGAACAGGTGCTCGATCACGTGCGCATCAACGCCGTTACGCCCATGGCTACGCCCGAGGGGCAGCGCGCCTTCCCCGATCTCTCGCCCGGCCACACCGCCGAGTGGGAGCGCCGCGTGGACTACGTGCTGCCCGCCCGCTCGCTCGATGTCGAAGACAGCGGCATCTGGCGCCCGCTCGACCCCGGCGCCGTTCGCGCCAGCGACCACTTCCCCGTCTGGATCGACATCCGCCCCCCCGGCACCGAGTAACAGCATCGCTCCACCCTGCTTCCCCTGCGTCGAACGGTCCCCCGTTCGACGTGCGGCAGGCCATCTCACATGTAGTCAGAAGAAACCAACGGTCGGCGGCTCCGCTTCCATCATCCCGATGCAGCGCGCCCAGCGCGTGCCCCGTGCCCGCGCCTTCGGCTCGTTTCGTGCGGGCTCCCGCAGGCCCATTGCGCACTCTCATTCCACATTCTCGACAGTACTCGCATGCACTGGACGCAACGCACGCTTACGCTCGACCCGCACCCTCGCGGCGTCCACCTCATCACCGACACCGTGACCGGGGCCGTGCCCGAACTGGAGACGTGCTCTCAGGGGATGCTGCACATCTTCATCCAGCACACCTCCGCCTCGCTCGCCCTCAACGAAGCCGCCAGCCCCAACGTGCGCGGCGACCTGGAGCGTCACCTTAACAAGATGGTGCCCGAGGATCAGCCCTACTACCAGCACACCCTTGAGGGCCCCGACGACATGCCCGCCCACATCAAAGCCGTGCTCATCGGTCCGGGCCTGTGGCTGCCTGTGCAAGACGGCGCGCTGGCGCTGGGCACATGGCAAGGCCTCTACCTGTGCGAACACCGCAACCACGGCGGCCCCCGCACGCTCATGCTCACCCTCATGGGCCCCGACGCCTAAACCGTTCGTTCCAGCCCGCTCTTGCGCTTGGACGGCCCGCTGGATATACTACACTCGCACGATGACACCCACTTCACGCATCCCAATCCTGTCGCACCGTGTGCTATGTCAACTCAGTTGATATAAGTATAGGCTACGCGGCGTGGGAGAAGGTAAATTCCAGATCTAAAGCAGATGCAAATGAGCCGTCAAGACTGCCCATTCTGCGACATTGTATCAGGCGGATTACCGCCTCACGGGCTATTCGAAGGCGACGATACCTTCGTCATTCTCGACCGTAAACCGTTGAGCTTCGGGCACTGCATGGTCGTGCCTAAACGGCATGTGGTGAAGCTCTACGACCTTGCCCCTCCTCAACATGCTAACGTGCTCTCTCTTGCGCAACGCCTTGCAAGCACGCTCGAGCAATCCATAGAATGCAAATCGGTAGCCTACCTCGCATTTGGAAGCGGTCTACCGCACGCCCATCTTCATTTGGTCCCCCATGACGATCCGAGCGTCGTTTTGGAGCCGCTCAAGCATGTGGGCACTCGTTCGGATGAGCAACTGGCGCGCGACGCGGATCGCCTTCGAGACGCGCTTCCTGAGGAGTGGCACCAACCCAACGTCTAACCGCCGCGTAACACCACACTGCTGCCGACGTGCTGCGCACGCGGCAGGGTTCAATCGTTATATACCAATCCGCTGCATGAAAACGACCCGAAAGATAAGGTATGATCCACAAGATTATCGACAAGAACAGCCAAGACGCAGTGACAAGTCTTTTTGCGTCTGTCTTCACCTCATCTGAGGGAGATAAAGAAGGTAGGCTGATAGGCAATCTTGCCTCAGAACTATCTTCAGGAATCGACAATCGAGAAATAGTCTGCTTCGGAACATACGAAGGAGAATCTATCATTGGGGCGATTTTCTTTACTCGGCTTCGATTCAACGGCGCTATCGAGGTTTACATGCTTGCGCCTGTTGCAGTTGGCACAGAGCATCAAGGAAAGGGCGTGGGACAAGCGCTTATCAACCATGGCCTTGATGAACTAAAAAATAGATCCGTAGCTGTAGCAATCACATATGGTGATCCATCTTTTTACTCTAAAGTGGGGTTTCGCCCACTGTCAGAAAATGTCATTCAGGCTCCGCTTAAGCTTTCAATGCCAGAAGGTTGGCTGGGGCAATCCTTAACGGGAGAGCCCATTCCGACTATTAACGAACGTCCTACATGTGTTAAAGAATTCAATGATCCAGCCTATTGGTGATCCCTGTAGGGGCCGGGCAGATCGGTAACAGAATAGACCGGCAACATAGGTAACATCCTTGGCTAAGGTATGGCAGCGCCCTGATACCGACAGCCGTCGGTAGAGGAAGTGCTCTGGAGGTGTCAAATTAAGAAATCAGGTAGCGGTTCAATGCTAAGTGATAGAGAAAACGTACCAGTAGCCGGAGAACTTGCACCGAATGCTATCGGTGCTGAGAGCGCCGCCCGGCGCGGACGTCTCCGGTGGAGTTGACGGGAGCGAGCGGAGAACCATTTGCCCCAAGAGAAGTTTTTATCAGAGGGAGAGCGATCACTTAACTCTACACACTACCAGAAATCAAAATAGGCGTTCAGCCTACCCTATCAGGCCTCAAATAGATCTGACAGGTCTTTTGGAGACCTGTCAGATCCTTCTCATCAGAAGCTCGCGCTCTCGATCATCCTGCCGGAGTTTTCGGCGTTGCATCGCAATCGGACTGGTCTTCGGGGGAGAGGATCAGTGCGCCCAGTGGCGGCACCACGAGTGAGGCCGAGGCGGGCTGGCCCAAGTATGGGTTCTCGGTTGCCTCCACGCGTCCGGCATTGCCCACGCCGCTGCCGCCGTACACATCGGCATCGCTGTTGAGGCGCTCGGTCCACAGGCCCGCCTGCGGCAGGCCCACGCGGTAATCGGTGCGGGCCACGGGCGTCATGTTAAGGACGAACACCAGTACTTGGTCGCCGTGCTGTCGCAGGTAGCTGAGCACGCTCTGCTCACGGTCGCCGTAATGGATCCACTGGAAGCTATCACGGTCGTCGTGCCAGAGGGCCGGACGGCTACGGTAGAGCGCGTTCAGGTCGGCCACCCACTGTTGGAGGCCAGCGTGCAGCGGCTTCTCTTGCAGGTGCCACTGAATCGAATGGTCATGATTCCACTCGTGATGCTGCCCGAACTCGACGCGTTCAAACCGCAGATGGTGTTCATCTCGGCGGG
>CAZBTM010000092.1:0-876 GCA_964494425.1 uncultured Rhodothermales bacterium
GCTCGACCGACGGCTGCCGCTGGGGCGATTTGTGGCGCTGGGGCACGTCCTGTTTTGGGCACTCGTCTATCAGGGCGTGGCTCCGGTCGTAGTAAGCGGCTACCTGGCGCTGTTTGTGCTCGTGCAGAACGGCACCGTGCTGCTGCTTACGCGTCCTGAGTTGGCCCCGGCGGCGCTGCACCTGTCGCTTCAGCGTCCGCTCGACTGGATCATCACCCGCTGGTTTGTGGCTGCCCGCTGGCTCGGGCCGTTTGCGGGAAGCCTGGGCCTGGTGGCCTGGGCCAGCCGCTCGTACACCACCACCGACATGCTGGTGTGGACTGGGGTCTATGCTGCGGTAGCGGTGGGCATTGCGCTGTGGGCCACTGCGCGCGTCGAATGGGCCCACCGCCGCCAGCTGGCATAACAAGCGCGCCATTCTGCTATTCACATTCGTTGTCTTTGCCTCCCTCATTCTCTTTGCTTGCCATGGCCGATGCGCTCACTGCCGACGCCGTCACCAAACGATACGGACGCCAGGCGCCGGTCCTGCGCGACTTCTCGCACCGCTTTGCGCCTGGCACGCTTACCGTGCTCACCGGGCCCAACGGATCCGGCAAGACCACGCTTATGCGGCTGCTCTCGGTCCTGGCTACGCCGTCAGAAGGTACTATTCACTACGGTACGCAGGTTATCCACGACGCGCCGCACCGCTACCTGCGCCACGTAGGTATTGTGCATGCCGAGGCCGTGCTGCCCGAACAGCTTACGGCGGTAGAACTGCTTCAGTGGGTGATGCGATCGCGGGGCGCATGGACCGATGACACTGGCGCAGCCACCGTGCGCCGGTGGCTCGACCGCGTAGCCCTCGACGAGCGCCGCGAACAACGCATCGCG
>CAZBTM010000092.1:886-10693 GCA_964494425.1 uncultured Rhodothermales bacterium
GCCTCGGCGAGCTGCGTGTCCAGCTTGCCATCGACGGCATCGATCCGCTCGGACCGCTGGACGACGAGCACAATCCCCGGGAGGTCGAGCTGCCCGGCAACTTCCGCGATCCGTTGGAGGACAACGAGCCGCTGCGCAGCTTGGATGCTCATGCCCGCACCGCCACGCTCGATGCCCTCACCGCCTTTCGCGATGAGGGCGGCCTCGCCATTGTGGCCAGCCATCTTACCGACGATCTGCTTGCGCGTACCGACACCCATCTTGAACTGGCCGCGCCCACGCCTTCTGCGTAGCGCCTCCACTCGGCCTCTCCCATCGGAACCGCTCTTAAATCTGAGTGGACGTTCTCCGAGCCGACACCTATCTTACGCGTGTGTAGATTTTGTGGGGAAAACGATAATCGTGTTGGCGTACGCTTATTTACGAGCATGAAGGCACGACCGTGCGACTTAGGCGTACAGCCTTGTAGATTCCTCTATCATGCCGAATGCAAGTGCTGGATACTGCGATGGATGCTGAACTACTCACGTGGATCTTCCTGCTCGGCGGCGTACTGCTGATGATCCTCGAAACCGTGCTGCCCGGTGGCGTGGCCTTCTTTCTGGGCGTGGGCGGACTCCTCACCGGCGGGCTGCGCCTACTCGGACTCGTGTCGGATCCGGTGGCGTCCGTGATTCTGTGGATGTTTGTCTCTACCGGTCTCACCATTGCGCTGCGTCCGCTGGCTGTGCGCTATCTGGGAGGCGACTTTTCGTTTGCCATGACGGACGAGGATGCCGAGGCCATGGGCCAAACGGTAACCGTGGTCGAACCCGTCGATGACGAAAGCGCAGGCCGCATTCGCTTTCGGGGCGCTACCTGGGATGCGCGCACCACCGAGGGCCGCCTGCCCAAGGGGGCTGAGGCGCGCATCCTCTATCGCGACAACCTGACTTGGATCGTAGAACCCGTTGACCATGCCGCGCTCGACGAGGAGTTCTCTGATGCCATCAACACCGAGCGCTCCAACTCCGAGGCAGATTCATCGGGCGAAGACAGCGGGTCGACGCGTTCCTCCAGCGCCTCTCGCACGTCATGACGCATCCGCGTCTCACGCTTGCATCCCCCCGCTGCATCGCACTGTCCGCCTCAACGTCTGCTATACGCACCTGATAGGTGAGGACGTATGAGGCCTCCGCTTTTACTTTCCTGACTTCCTGTTGCTGCTATGTGGACCATTATCCTTGTTCTGGTTGGGCTTGCGCTCTTCATCCTCTACAAGATGTTTATTGTGGTGGAGATGCGCGAAGAGGTGATCCTGGAGCGCTTCGGCAAGTACCGTGAGACGCTCAAACCCGGCCTCCACTTCCTCATTCCGTTTGTAGATCGCGTCGCGTATCGCCAGGAGATTCGCGAACAGGTGATCGACGTGCCGCATCAGAAGTGCATCACAAGCGATAACATCGAAGTGGAGGTAGACGGCATCATCTACGTGAAGGTGATGGACGCGTACAAAGCCAGCTATGGCATCAACGACTACAAACTGGCCTCCATTAACCTGGCGCAGACGACCATGCGGAGCGAGGTCGGAAAAATTACGCTCGATGACACCTTCAGCGAGCGCGATAAGATGAACGAAGCGATCGTCGAGGAGCTTGATAAAGCGTCGGATCCCTGGGGCGTGAAGGTGATGCGCTACGAGATCAAAGACATCCAGCCGTCGGAGGACATTGTGCTGACGATGGAGAAGCAGATGGAGGCCGAGCGCGAGAAGCGCGCCGAAATCACCGAATCGACCGGCGAGCGCGATGCTCGCATCAACGTGTCGGCCGGGAAGCGGCAGGGCGCCATCCTGCTGTCGGAGGGCGAGCGTGAGAAGCGCATCAACGAGGCCGACGGCCAGGCGCGCGAGATGGAGCTGCTGGCCGAAGCGACAGCTTACGGCATCGAGCGTATTGCCGATGCCATTGCACAGCCCGGCGGCTCGCTTGCCGTGAAGATGCGCCTCACCGAGCAGTACATCGACGAGTTTGAGGGTATCGTGGAGAGCGCGAATGTGTCGGTGCTTCCGGTTGAGGCGGCCAATCTGAAGACGTTCTTTGAGGGCGCTGCGCAAATTAGCAATCAAACGAATCCGTCGTAACGGGTTGGCACCTCCTGCCCACTACCTTTGAGCTTTTGACCCTACTGTGCTATGTACAACTCCATTGAGATGATAAGCGGCACCATCCTGGCGCTGCTGGCTGTGTACGTGCTGTTCCAGTTCCTGAAAGCCATTCGGCTGGTGCCGCAACAGGAAGCCTACATTGTAGAGCGCCTGGGCAACTACCACAAGACGATTGAAGCCGGATTCCACGCGCTCGTGCCGTTCATCGACCGGGTGCGCTACAAGCAAGACTTGCGCGAGCAGGCCATTCCTGTGGAGCCGCAAGACTGCTTCACCAAAGACAACGTGCGCGTCCGTGTGGATGGCGTGATCTACCTGAGCGTGATGGACCCGGTAAACGCGAGCTACGGCGTCACCGACTACCGACAGGCGGCCATTCAGCTTGCGCAGACCACCACGCGCTCCGTCATTGGACGGATGGAACTGGATACCACGTTTCAAGAACGGGCCCTTATCAGTTCTCGCGTGGTCGAGGTGCTCAGCGAAGTTGAGCAGACCTGGGGCATGAAGGTCCATCGCTACGAGATCAAGAATATCGACACGCCGCGGACTGTGCAGAAGGCTATGGAACGCCAGATGACGGCGGAGCGCGAACGCCGCGCTACGGTCGCGCGCTCTGAAGGCCGCCAGGAGTCGAGCATTAACGACGCCGAAGGTGAGAAGCAAGAACTCATCAACGAGTCGGAAGGCGAGCGCGAGAAGCGTATCAACGAGGCCGAGGGCCGCGCCGAAGAGATCAAGGCGATTGCCGATGCCACTGCCGAGGCCATCGAGCAGGTGGCACGTGCGGTGAACACGCCGGGCGGCGAGGAGGCCGTGAAGCTACAGCTGGCCGAGCAATATCTGCACGCGCTGGCCCACCTCGGACGCAAAGAAAACCAGATCTTGCTGCCCACCGACCTGACGCGCTACGACCGTATCATCGACGGGCTGGCGCTCGACGACTTCAAGGTCGAAGCCATCACCGAAGCCCAGGGCGACGGCGCACCGGGGGCGCTCTCGGGCGATGATGAGGCTGCTGATTCCGAATCTGCCGATCCGGAGCACGAACAGGAAGGGTGAAGGTTGTACCGCATCAGATCCCTTCTAAACAACAGTAGGGACACGGCACGCCGTGTCCCTACATTTGTTGGTAGTGGATACACGTTAAATGATAACTCACCTGATACAATCTTTCCTGGGGCGAACGGTCCCCCGTTCGCCCCCACCGAAGACGTCCGCACCGGGTGGCGCTTCCAGTCTCCGGCTACTGCATATTTCTTCTATCGCTTAGCGTTAAACCGCCACCTTTGTGTTTAATAAGGGAGCGTCGCGGATCTACGCTACGCGCTCCACACCTTCTTTGTACGCCTCCATGGGCGGGCAGGCACAGATGAGGTTGCGATCGCCGTAGGCATCGTCAACGCGGCGCACCGTGGGCCAGAACTTGTCGGTGCGAAGGCGCTCCACCGGAAAGGCTGCCTGCTCGCGCGTGTACGGCTGCGTCCACTCGTTCGCTGCTACGCTTGCGGCGGTGTGGGGCGCTTCGGTAAGCACGTTGTGCTCTGCATCTGCCATACCCAGCTCCACCGACTGAATCTCGGAGCGGATGGCGATCATCGCCTCGCAGAACCGGTCGAGTTCGTCTTTCGCCTCGCTCTCAGTCGGCTCAATCATGAGGGTGCCCACCACCGGCCAGCTCATTGTGGGGGCGTGGAAGCCGTAATCCATCAGCCGCTTGGCCACGTCTTGCTCGCTAATGTCCAGCTCCTTGCGGAAGGTGCGCAGATCCAGGATAAACTCGTGTGCCACGCGATTATTCGCGCCGGTATATACGATGTCGTAGTGCGCACTCAGGCGCCGCGCCACATAGTTCGCATTCAGAATAGCGTGCTTGGTGGATGCGGTAAGTCCGTCCGCGCCCAGCATCTTGATGTAGCCCCACGAGATCAGCAGGATGAGCGCGCTGCCGTATGGCGCGGCAGAAACAGGCGAAATCGCATGCTCACCGCCAACATCTGCAAGCGGATGGCCGGGTAGGAACGGCGCCAGATGCTCCGCCACGCAGACAGGGCCCACGCCGGGTCCGCCGCCGCCGTGCGGGATGCTGAACGTCTTGTGCAGATTCAGGTGGCACACGTCCATCCCGATTTCGCCCGGACGGCACACGCCCACCATCGCGTTCATGTTGGCCCCGTCCATGTAGACCTGCCCGCCATGCTCGTGCACCACATCGCACACCTCGCGGATGTGGATCTCGAAGACGCCGTGCGTAGATGGATACGTAACCATTAGCGCCGACAGATTGTCGCTGTACTTCTCGGCCTTGGCGGTCAGGTCGTCCAGGTCGATGTCGCCATTTTCGGCGCAGTCCACCGTAACGACCTTCATGCCCGCCATCGAGGCACTTGCAGGATTGGTGCCGTGGGCCGACTCCGGGATCAGGCACACGTCGCGGTGGCCTTCGCCCCGGTGCTCATGGTACGCCCGGATGAGCAAGAGGCCCGTGTACTCGCCCGATGCGCCCGAATTCGGCTGCAGCGACACATCATCGAAGCCCGTAATCTCGGCCAGCCACGTCGACAGTTCGTCGATCACCTTATGGTAGCCTTCGGCCTGCTCGGCGGGCACAAACGGATGCATGGTGCTAAAGCGCGCATCCGAAATCGGCATGAGCGACGCTGTCGGATTCAGCTTCATGGTGCACGATCCGAGCGGAATCATGCTCGTGGTCAGCGACAGGTCTTTCGCCGCCAGCCGGTGGATGTAGCGCGTCAGCTCCGACTCAGAGTGGTAGCTGTTGAAGACCGGATGCGTGAGGAAGTCGGTGGTGCGGGGCAGGGGACCGCCGTAACCACTGTCGAGCTCGGAGGCCAGCGTTTCGGCATCGAGCGAGCGTCCGTTCTGGGCCCCAAAGATACGGAGCAGCGCGTTGAGTTCGTCGGTTGTGATGGCTTCGTCGAGCGCGACGCCGACCGAACCGTCGTCGTAGTAGCGCAGGTTGATTGCCTCACCCTGCGCGGTGCGGCGGATGTCGTCAGCCGACAGACCGTCGGGGTCGATGCGGAGCGTGTCGAAGAACGCGGTGTGCCGCAGCGTATGCCCCAGGCGGCGCAGCCCCTCGGCCAGCGTCTTGGTTGCGTCGTGAATGCGCGTGGCGATCTGGGTGAGTCCATCGGGCCCGTGGTAGACGGCGTACATGCTGGCCATGACCGCAAGCAGTACCTGGGCGGTGCAGATGTTTGAGGTGGCACGCCCGCGGCGGATGTGCTGCTCGCGCGTCTGCAGTGCCATGCGCAACGCGAGGTTGCCCTCTGCATCCTTCGAGACGCCGATCATGCGGCCCGGCATCTGACGCTTATGGTCTTCTTTGGTCGCAAAGGCCGCGTGCGGACCGCCATAGCCCATGGGCACGCCAAAGCGCTGCGTGCTGCCGAGTACTACATCGGCGCCCCAGGAGCCCGGTGCTTCGAGCAGTGTGAGACTCATCAGGTCGGCAGCAACGGCTACGTAGGCGTCGTGGGCGTGGGCATCGTCGCAGAACGCCTCGTAGTCGCAGATGGCGCCGTCGGTGGTCGGGTACTGTACGAGTCCGCCAAAGAAATCGTCGGAGAAGTCGAACGCCTCGGCATCCCCCACAACCACCTCAATACCCAGCGGCTCGGCGCGCGCCTCCACGACCTCAATGGTCTGCGGGTGGCAGTCTTCAGCCACAAAGAACCGGTTGGCGTCCTGACGACGCGTCACGCGGTTCAGCATCATCATGGCCTCGGCGGCAGCGGTGGCCTCATCCAAGAGCGAGGCATTGGCGATCTCCATCCCCGTCAGGTCGATCGTCATCGTCTGGAAGTTCAGCAGCGCCTGCAGGCGGCCCTGCGAAATCTCGGCCTGATACGGCGTATACTGCGTGTACCACGACGGATTCTCCAGAATGTCGCGCTGGATGACCGGCGGCGTCACGGTTTCGTGGTAGCCCAGCCCAATGAACGAGCGGTGCACGTCGTTGTCGGATGCGTAGGCGTTCGCCTGTGCAAGCAGGTCGCGCTCGGTGACGGCCTCGGGCAGGTCGAGCGGACGGTCGCTGCGGATTGCAGCCGGAATGGCTTCGTCGATCAGCGCATCGAGCGAGTCGGCGCCGATGGCATGGAGCAGCGCTGAGCGGTCGTGCGCCGACGGCCCAATGTGGCGGTGGGCGAAAACATCGGTCGAACGGAGGTCAATAGGCATGGGGATACGTGGCAGTGGCCGGGAGAAGAGGTAGTAGCAATCGACACCGATGCAAACGAACCGACAAATGCCGGGTTCATTCTGCAGGCAGTGAAGCGGTGTCAGAATGTTGAAGAATATGGCATTTGTGCTGCGGTAATTGGCCGCTTGCGGACTTGCTCTGCAGCCGAGTTCGCATCTGCCCGTGGCAACACCTATCTTAGAAAAAAGCGCTTTCCCCGATCATCTCCCACCGTACTTTATGAATCGTTTGATAACATCCTTCTATGCCGCGTTCAGTGCTGTTTTTCTGCTGGGTCTGCTGGCAGGGCCGCGTGTGGCGGCGGCGCAAGCCGACTTGGTCGTACACAACGCGACTATCTACACGATGACATCAGCGCAGCCCACCGCCGAAGCGATGGCCATTCAGGGCGAACGCATTCTCATGGTGGGCACTACCAACCAGGTCCGCAACGCCTACCCCGAAGCAGCTACGTTGGATGCTGAAGGCCGCGCCATTGTGCCGGGGCTCATTGACGCACACGGCCACCTCATGGGGCTGGCGGAAACCTTCCTGCAGGCTGATCTGGTGGGCACTGAATCGGTTGATGCGGTCGTGGAGCGGCTGGAGGCGTTTGCCGAGACCCTGCCCGACGATGCCTGGCTCGAAGGCCGGGGCTGGGATCAGAACGAGTGGCCGGGTGAGGGCGACTTCCCCACCCGCCAAGACCTGGACGAGGCGTTTCCCGATCGGCCCGTCTATCTGGTCCGCGTTGACGGGCATGCGGCATGGGTCAACACCGCAGCGCTCAACGCTGTGGGGATGGATACGATTGCCGAGATGGAAGATCCCGAGGGCGGCACGATCCGCCGCGATGAAGGCGGCCAACCCACGGGCATCCTGATTGATGCCGCCATGGAGATTGTAAGCTCCGATATCCCCGAACCCACCGATGCCCAGCTCGATGGCGCGCTCGAAGAAGCGCTTGCCACCACCGCCCGCCTGGGCCTGACGGGCGTGCACGACGCTGGAGCGAGCCGCGCCGACATCGAGCGGTTCCAGCGGTTCATCGACACCGACCGCTTTCCCCTGCGCCTGTATGCCATGGTGGGCGGACGCGGCGATATGTTCGACTACTTCTGCGAAAATGGCTTGATGCACGACTACAAAGGCCGCCTGAGCGTGCGCAGCGTGAAGTTCTACATGGATGGCGCGCTTGGCAGCCGGGGCGCCGCGCTGCTTGAGGACTACCACGACGATCCCGGCAACCGGGGGTTGCTCATGCGTTCCCCCGAAGGGCTTCAGGAGGATGTAGCGGCGGCGCTGGCCTGCGGATACCAGGTCAATACGCACGCCATTGGCGACCGTGGTAACCACGAAGTGCTTGACGCCTACGCCAATGCACAGTCCGAACAGGGCACGGGGCCGGGGCGCCACCGCATTGAGCATGCACAGGTCCTAACGTGGTCGGACATGAACCGCCTGTCCGAACTCAACATCATTGCGTCGATGCAACCGAAGCACGCCACCAGCGACAAGGGCTGGGCCGCCGATCGGTTGGGCGAGGACCGCGTGCAGGGCGCCTACGCCTGGCAGTCGCTCAAGGAGCGCGGCGTGCCGTTGGCCTTCGGCTCCGACTTTCCCGTTGAGCCGGCCGACCCAATTCAAGGCTTCCACGCCGCCGTAACGCGCCAGGATGCCGATAACGAACCGGCAGGCGGATGGCAGCCGCTGGAACGCATGGCGCGCTTTCAGGCGTTGCGCGGCTTTACGCACGGTGCAGCGTACGCGGCCTTCCAAGAAAACGACCGCGGCCAGCTGGCCCCTGGCTACTATGCAGACTTCATTATTCTGTCTGACGACATTATGCAGATGCCGGCAACGGAGATGCTGAACGCAGAGGTCGTTGCCACCTATCTGGGCGGCACGCCCGTCTACGAGCGCGAGGAGTAACTCCAGTAGCCCCAACTCCCACAGTACAACATCAAAAGCCGCCCGGCAGGAGTTGTCTCCACCGGGCGGCTTTTTGGTATGTCTCTTATGTTGGGCAGGTGCGCTACGCACGAACGGCGCGTGCGAGCAGCACAGTCCGTAATACCCGTGCGGTTATTCGCACTCGTTTTCAAGGTAGTGCTGGGCACGGGCTCGGTAATCGCCGTACGCGGCATCCTCAAAGGTAGAGCAGGCCGCTTCCGTATCACCGCTCTGAAACTGCGACTCCGCAATCACGAAGTGGTACCGTGCCGCATCCGACCGGCTTCCGCTGTGCAGCTCGAGCCCCTGGCGGGCGTTCTCGATTGCCCCTTGATAGTCGCTGCTTTCGAACAGGGCTACGGCGCGGTAGAAGTAGGAACGGTCGCTTGGGTCTACGTACTCTTCGAGCGTGTCGAGCGCTTCGAGCGCCGCTTCGATGTCGCTCGACGTGACGTTGTCTTTGCTGAGCGAGGCGGATGCACGAGCCACGTACTCATCACGAACCCGATCAGTGGCAAGACTCACTGTGCGCTGGTCGCCGGTTTCCTCGCCAGTGCGGATGGCGTCTTGCATATGCTGCATGGCCTCCTCCTCATTCTCAAGACGCAGTTGCGCCACGCCCATGCCATAGTAGAAGTAAGCATCATCGGGGGCATACTCGACGCCGGTCTCAAAGTGCATGAGCGCGTCCTCATAGTTTTCATTTTCGAGCGCATTGTTGCCCCAATTCTTCGCCATGCGCGTCAGGTTATCCTGAATTTGGCGACGGGCATTTTCTTGCTCTTCCTGCTCCGCCAGTTGGATAGCTTCAGACAGGTTGTTGTAAGCCACCTCGTGGTTCCCTTGCTGGCCAGCCTGCATGCCCTGTCGGTATGACTGCTCCAACTGCTGCATTGCGTTGTCGCCGCCTTCACTCTGCGCAAGCGACGGAAGGGCCGTAAATGCGGCCATCATGAGGAACGCAAGGCTGGCAACCGACAAGCTGCGCAGCGCACTACGGTATGAAAAAGAAACAGAAGTAGCCATGGATAGAAGAGTTCGTGGGAAAAATACGATCGCGGAGTTTTTCGGCGTCAACCGAACGTTCATAGGACGATGGATCTTTTGATGTTTCATATAGAACGCCGAACAACAGCGCATGCTTCCAACAGGTGCAAATTGTTACTGTTGTTCACGCTGTACCTGTTGGCGATATTCCTCGCTGGCATAGATGGCAACTTCAACGCGCCGGTTCTGCTGACGTCCGGCTTCGGTCTCGTTGGAGGCTACAGGCTCATCTTCACCTCGCCCCAGTGCGGTAATGCGGCTGGGCCGTACGCCCTGGCGGGCCAAGTACTGGTAGGCGGCGTCGGCCCGGCGCTCCGACAGGTCCTGGTTGTACGAGGCGCTGCCTTGCGAATCGGTATGGCCTACGACCATGAGCTCAGTCTCTTCGAAGTCGCGTACACTGGCGGAAAGATCGTCAAGGTTGCGTCGTGCCGCTGGGCGCAGCTCCGACGAG
>CAZBTM010000093.1:0-1381 GCA_964494425.1 uncultured Rhodothermales bacterium
AGCCGTCAGCCCGCAACAGGGATCGGTGGGGAGCCCGCTCGGGCCCCTTGGTCATCAGTTCACTTCGTTTTTCCATCCCTTATATCCTCCATTCGTACGGCAATTGGAAAAAGCCCCATCAACCTCAGTCGGCGGGGATCGTTGTTTTCTGACTCTATACCACCCAGTCGCCCGTGGATCAACCCTGATCCAACTTTGATCTTTCTCCTGGAGGAATTCGATGGTGGATTCAGGATCAAGGCCGTTTCAGCAAGGCTTGCCTTTATATCTGCAATAACCTAATATCCTTCCTTTCACAGGAGGAAACAAATGGCTCCGGGAACTAAAACCGACTACCATCCCCTGCGTTGGTACGACCCGATTCTTCTGGCGACAGTCCCGCCGCTGGTCGGGTTCACAGCCACGGCGCTGATGCGGTCATGCTCTCCGGCGAAACAGCCGTAGGAAATGACCCTGTGCGGGTGGTCGAGTCGATGAACAAGATCATCCGAGAAGCAGAATCGCACTGGCAAACCTCGCGGCAGTCGCTTTCGCAAGTCCCCGACCATCTGGAGCATACCGAGAGCGTTACGAACTCGGTCAGCTTTACGGCATGTCGGCTGGCCGAGCAGGTCGGTGCTAAAGCAATTGCGTGTCTCACCAACTCAGGGGCTACAGCACGCTCAATTGCCCGCCACCGGCCCAGCATGCCTATTTATGCCTTCACTGACAACGAGCGCGTAGTCGGCCAACTGGGGGTATTATGGGGAACAAAGAGTTTTTACATTCCCTTCCAAGAAGATACCGATCGAGGGATCGCTCGCGTACACAGCGTATTGCGCGATCGCGAACTTGTTGAGCCGGGCGATCTGGTTGTGATGACGGCGGGCATGCCACTTCCCGCACGAGGGCGCACCAACATGGTGCATGTGGGCCGCATCAAGTAGCCTGCAGCAAATTTGCTTCCACCCTTAAGGGGCCGCCCCGTTCTGGTTTGCTTTATGCTGAGGAGCCCCGGTGCAGGCCGGGCCGCGTTCTATGTCGAAATGGCATTGGCTTACTGCAGGAATCGGAGCAGTTGTCGTAGCCTGCGTGCTCGCCAGCTGCTCGTCCACTTCCATGGTGGGAAGCCGTGTTGACAACTTCCGGGCGTTTTACAACACATTCTACAACGCTGAAGAAGACTTTGCCCGGGGCATGGAGTCGGTAGAAGCGCAGAGCTATGCCCTCGACCCAAACCGCTTTGCATCCATTTTCCCTGATCCATCGGGGGGCGTTGACGAGGCCGCGTTCGAGTCGGCTATCGATCGCAGCGCCGATGTCTTGCGCGAGCACCCACAGTCGAAGTGGGTTGACGATGCTCTCATGCTCATCGGGCAGTCGTACTTCTACACAAGCGAGT
>CAZBTM010000093.1:1391-10554 GCA_964494425.1 uncultured Rhodothermales bacterium
AAAAGTTCAACGAAATCATTGCGTTAGGTAACGAACGAGCCGATGAAGCGCGGTTCTGGCTGGCTCGCACGCTGGTCAGTCAGGGGGATGCTGAGCGCGCTGCCGAACACGTGCGTTTGAGTCTGGAGCGCGACGATGTGCAAGACCCATGGCGTAGCCAACTCTGGCTCGTTGCAGCCGAACTGCGTACTGAGCAAGCGGTCTGGCCAGAGGCCCTTGCGGCTCTGGACCATGCCTTACAGGGCGGACTCGACCGTAAAGAGGAGACGCGTGCTCAGCTGCTACGCGGCCAGATCTTTGAGAAGCGGAGCGATTATGCCGCTGCTGTTCGGGCCTACCGGGCGGCTACAGAATCGCGCGAGTTTGAGGTCGCCCTTGCAGGAGAGATGGGAGCGCTGCGTGCACAAGCTCAAACCAGTACCGATCCTGATCTCGTGGAGCAGGCTGACCTGCTCGCGCGAGACGACCGCAACCTGGAGCAGCGCGATGCTCTGCGTCTGCTTGAGGCCTATCTGCATGTCTTGCAACAACGTCCTGCGGAAGCGCGGCAGTCTTACCGAGAGCTGTTGCATGGCGAAGAGCCCATTGGGCGAGATCTGCAAAGCCGTGCGTACTACCAGATGGCTGTGATGTACCGCGATGTGTGGCAAGACTATGGAAAGGCAGCAGCGTACTTTGATTCGTCGGCAACTACGGCGTCGCGTCCAGACAATCAGGAGCAACGCTACCCTGAGCCTTCCACAACGCTGCCAGACGTCCAGGATCTCGCTGAGCGCTATGGAGCCGTTGCTGAGCAGCAAGAACGCGTGGCTCGGTACGACTCGCTTCTGGCGTTGGGCAGCTTGCCCGAAGAGGCGTTCCAGCAGCGCATCCAGGAAATTGCAGAGGCGAAGCGCGAGGCGGAAGCAGAAGCCAATGAACGCGAAGATCCCGACGCAGAAGACGACGGCTTTGCACGAACCGCGCGGCGTCCCGGAATGCAGGGGCAAGACGAAAGGACGCCTGCATCCACGATAGCTGCTGAGGCTGCCAATGAAGAAGCGGGATTTCTCTTTCATCGGAGTCCGCAGCGTGTACAAGAGGGGCGGCGCAGCTTCCAGCAGCGGTGGGGGGCGCGCCCACGCGAACCGTTCTGGCGCATCACCGACATTACGCCCGATGCAGACCAAGCCCAGGCGCCTACAGTCACCGATGCGGGCCAAATTGAATCCACAGAAGGCGCCGAGGCTCCCTCTGCTGAAGAGGATAGCCCATCCGGTGCGGCTGCGTCAGATGGCGAACCCCTGGTGGATGTGGAGGCGGTGCCTCGTACCGAGGCGGAGCAGGAAGCGATGCGAGAGGAGCGCACCTGGGCATGGTACGAGCTGGGTAATGCGCTCTTTTTGAACATCGCACAGCCGGACTCGGCGCTTGCGTGGTACGAGCGTGTTTTGGTTGAGGCGGCGAACCATCCAGTGTACGAGCGGGCCGTCTATGCCCGGGCGGAAGCGCTCGAAGCGGCGGGGCAACCCAACGCAGCAGACGGACAGTACGAGTCGCTGATCCAGGCCAACCCCGATTCGCCGTTTGCTGACCGAGCACGTGCACGTCTCGGACGGCCTGTCTCCACCTCTCCCGATAGCACACATCAAGCGTTTGAGGCATACAAAGAGGCGCGGTCGCTGGTAGAGGAAGAGCAGTGGGGCGCAGGGCTCGAGCGTCTCACTGAAGTGGCGCGTACGTACCGCACTGATATCGTCGTAGCACCACGGGCGCTCTGGTCAATGGGGCAAGCCTACCTATCGTGGCATCGCCGCGACAGCACGGCAGCCCAGCAGGCGCTGCGCCGCGCTGTAGATACGCTCAGCTTTGACGAGCAAGGTGCCAACACAATGACGACACCCGACGATGAGGCGGCGTCTCGTAACGAGCCTGCACAACAGGCGGGCCCTCCACAGGTCACCGCCCCTGGCGCAGCCACCGACACGACACGCGGAGCGGCAGAGGAGACTGCTGAGAACCACCCAGCCCTGCGCAAATTACTACAGCATCTGCAGTCGTCGTTTCCGGATGCGCCGCATTCCCAACGCGCAGCACGGCTGGCTGAGGCGCTTTCTGGAGAGGACCCGACAGATTCTCCGGAAGCTGAATCGCGACATAACGCCCCCACTACGCGCTCAGCGCCCGAGCGTGCGCTGCCCACGCCGCGTTCGTCGTCTGAAGACGGTGTATAGGCACAAAGATAGCGGAACTGAGGCGCTCAGGTTATGGTTCAGTTCTGTTGCCCTAACCCGGTAGTTTAGGCGTATGCCTGCCTCTGCTGTATGAGTCCTTGTGTATTCCCACCCCTTCATGAATACGCCAAACGACACCCCGAACCGCCCGAAAAACAATGCCGAGGGGTCATCCTCGCGCATCCTGTATGGCATCTATGCGGCGGTCTTTCTGGCGCTCGGTATTCACCTGCTGCTGTACTGGGGACAGGATAATACGGCGGAAATTAGCTACAGCACGTTCCTCGACTATGTGGAAGCCGGCCATGTAGAGCGAGTTGAGGTTGTTAATGACCGTCGCATTCAGGGGCGATACACAGAGGCAGCCGTAGCAGACAGTGCCGTAACGCTGGCCGTACCGGTGCCCGACCAGAGCGCATTGGAGGATCCTGACGCCGAAGCACGGCGCTTCTTGACCACCAAGCCCGACGACCATGAGCTTACCGACTTCTTGCGCGCGCACAATGCCGCCCAGGCCACGCAAGAGGCCCATGTTGAGTTTACGGCCCGCACCGAGCAGAGCTGGCTCGACAGCACGCTGTTCTGGCTGCTACTGTTTGGGGGAATCCTCGTGGTTTGGCTGCTGCTGTTCCGGCGCATGAATCCGGGGTCGCAGATGCTAAACATCGGCAAAAGCAAAGCCAAGCTGTTCGACGCCTCCGAAGAGCAGTCGATTACGTTCGACG
The DNA here is from genome assembly GCA_964494425.1 of uncultured Rhodothermales bacterium. GTDB lineage: Bacteria > Bacteroidota > Rhodothermia > Rhodothermales > Salinibacteraceae > Longimonas. The sequence goes on from CAZBTM010000093.1 coordinate 4,330, forward strand.
ATGTGGCCGGTCTGGATGAGGCAAAAGAGGAAGTTGCTGAAATCGTTCACTTCCTGCGCGATCCGGAGCGCTTTACGCGTCTGGGCGGTACCTTGCCCAAGGGCGTGCTGCTCGTTGGTCCTCCGGGTACGGGCAAAACCCTCATGGCCAAAGCCGTAGCGGGGGAAGCCGGCGTGCCCTTCTTCTCAATATCGGGCTCCGACTTCGTCGAGATGTTTGTGGGCGTCGGGGCGTCGCGTGTGCGTGATCTGTTCAAGAGTGCGAAGGAAAAAGCCCCATGCATCATCTTTATTGATGAGATGGATGCGGTAGGGCGCACGCGTGGGGGAAACAGCATGCCGGGCGGCAACGACGAGCGCGAGAACACGCTCAACCAGTTGCTGGGGGAGATGGACGGGTTCGACTCGGATCAAGGCGTCATCATCATTGCCGCCACCAACCGGCCCGATGTGCTCGACTCGGCGCTCTTGCGACCGGGCCGCTTTGACCGGCAGATCATGGTCGATAAACCGGATCGGCACGCACGCGCCCAGATCTTCGCCGTGCATGTGCAAGCGCTTCTTCTGGGCAACGACGTTGATGTAGACGTGCTGGCCCGCCAAACACCGGGCTTTGCCGGGGCCGAAATCGCGAATGTGTGTAATGAAGCCGCTCTTCTGGCCGCCCGCAAGGAAAAGGAATGCGTGGAGATGGATGACTTTGCCCAGGCGATCGACCGGGTCGTTGCCGGGCTTGAGAAGAAGAACAAGATCATTGCCCCCGAGGAGCGCGAGGTCATTGCATTCCACGAAGCCGGGCATGCGATCACGGGGTGGTTCTTAGAACACACCGATCCGGTCGTCAAGGTGTCGATTGTGCCGCGTGGACTTTCGGCGTTGGGATACGCACAGCATCTCCCCGAAGAACGGTATCTCTACTCGCGTAATGCGCTGCTCGACCGCATGACGATGACCATTGGCGGGCGCGTAGCTGAAGAGATTGTGTTTGGCGACGTCACCACTGGAGCACAGAACGACCTGGAGCGCATCACCAAAATGGCCTATGCAATGGTTGTAGACTATGGCATGAGTGCGCGTGTGGGGCAGGTTAGCTTCAACCAGTCGGGCCAGAGCGACACCCCTATGTTCGAACGTCCTTATGCCGAATCCACCGCCGAGATGGTGGACGAGGAGGTGCGCGCCCTGATCGCAGAAGTGCACGACCGCGCCCATGCTCTTCTCATGCGTAAGCGGTCGCTTTTGGATACAATGGCCGAGGCGCTTCTTGAACAGGAGGTGCTCGGTCCGAATGAACTGGTCGACCTGCTCGGAGAGCGTCCACACGGCACCTACGTGCCCATGCAAAGCGAGGGAGACACTGCGCCTGAACCTCTGGCCGAGCCGCAGCCTGGCGGACAGCAAGACGATCCCACACGTTGAGTCCTTGCTGAGGAGTCGCATCTCAAGCTGAACGGACGCGGATGCATGCGGAGCAGGAATGCACACGGAGCACACAAAACCACGAAACCCAACACGTAGCGGCAAGTTACGACAAGATGTGAAAATGGCACAGGCGAACGCACTGCTTGTGTCAGGTACGTTGCCGAAAGACAGTAGGCGAGGGTTTCTCGCCTTTTTTTGTGAACGTACCGAAAAGACAAGTTGATACACTGGTATGTATCGATAGAAAGGTTTCCAAGAAGGAAGCAGAGGCGATCTGCCCGGACACGGTTCTTTTAACGATCTCTTTGCGGTCGTTTATGAACACCGGAAGCCTGCCTCCTTATACCTTTAGCCTGTGAAGACAGGTGGGCCGCCTTTGCGCGGCATGCGCTGATGTGATCGACTAACCGCGACGGTACCGTGCCTACAATACAGCAACTGATTCGTAAAGGGCGTTCTTCAAAGCCGAAGAAGAAGACCGCGCCTGCTCTCGAAAATTCGCCGCAGCGTCGTGGCGTGTGCACTCGCGTGTACACCACCACGCCCAAGAAGCCGAACTCGGCGCTCCGTAAAGTGGCGCGTGTGCGCCTCACGAACGGAAACGAAGTGACGGCCTACATCCCGGGTGAGGGACATAACCTGCAAGAGCACTCAATTGTGCTGGTGCGTGGAGGGCGTGTAAAGGACTTGCCGGGCGTAAAATACCACATTGTGCGTGGTGCGCTCGACGCCGCTGGCGTAGAAGATCGGCGTCAGGGTCGTTCGAAGTACGGTGCGAAAAAGCCCCGTAGCTAACTGTAGAAGAGCAACCCGTGCCCCACAGGGGCGTGTGTCGGCTCGTTTGTTCAACAATGCATAGGTGTTATGGCTCGCGACAAGGCCGCAAAGAAACGCACGACTACCCCCGACCCAATCTACAGCGATGATCTGGTGTCGCGGTTTGTGAACTCGATCATGCGCGATGGCAAGAAAAGCCTGGCGCAGCGCATCGTGTATGACACGTTTGACGTGATTGAAGAGCGCGCTGGCGAAGAAGGCATTGAGGTCTTCAAGAAGGCGGTAAACAACGTAGCGCCACTGGTTGAAGTGCGCAGCCGCCGTGTTGGGGGCGCCACATACCAGGTACCCATTGAAGTGCGCCCTGAGCGGCGCGTTACGCTGGCGTTTCGCTGGATCATACAGTATGCGCGAGCCCGAAAAGAGAAAAGCATGGTGAACCGCCTGGCCAGCGAGCTGGTGAATGCAGCTCGTGGTGAAGGCGGCGCCGTAAAGAAGAAAGACGACACGCACCGGATGGCCGAGTCCAACAAGGCTTTTGCCCACTTCCGCTTCTAACTAACCGCGGATATTTCCGCCGCCAGCTGGCTGCCCACCGTGGCATGCCCACTGGCTCACGCACTGGGCCTGTGCGGCCCCCGAGTACGCAACAATAGATCTGTTATGGCTACCCGAAGCAACGAGAGCTTTCCGCTCGACAAAACTCGCAACATTGGTATTGCCGCGCACATTGATGCGGGCAAAACCACGCTCACTGAGCGTGTCCTGTTCTACACGGGGCGCATCCATCGTATGGGGGAGACCCACGAGGGGGCGTCGCAGATGGACTGGATGGATCAGGAGAAGGAGCGGGGCATCACGATTACCAGTGCTGCTACAACCTGTTACTGGGACGATCACCGCATTAACATCATTGATACGCCAGGCCACGTTGACTTCACTATTGAGGTGGAGCGTTCCCTGCGTGTGCTTGACGGTGCCATCGCGCTCTTCTGCGCGGTCGGCGGCGTAGAGCCGCAGTCGGAAACCGTGTGGCGCCAGATGGACAAGTATAATGTGCCGCGCATTGCGTTCGTCAACAAGATGGACCGCACCGGTGCCGACTTCGAAAATGTTGTTGGCATGATGGAGGATCGCCTGAGCGCGAACCCCATCCCGCTGCAGTACCCAATCGGCGCGGGCGAGACGTTCCGCGGCGTGATCGACCTGATCGAGAACAAAGCCGTCATCTACGACGAAGAGTCGCAGGGGATGGACTGGGACGTCATTGAGATTCCGGACGACCTGAAAGGGGAAGCCGAGAAGTGGCGCATCCGCATGCTGGAGGCCGTCGCTGAATATGACGACGAGCTCCTCATGAAGTATCTCGACGGCGAAGAGATTTCTGCTGAAGAGATCCGCAAGGTGGTGCGTACTGCCACGCTGGAGCGCGACATCACGCCTGTCTTTGCAGGCACCGCGCTCAAAAACAAAGGCGTACAGCGCCTGCTCGATGGCGTGTTGAACTACCTTCCGAGTCCGCAAGATGTGCCGCCGGTGGAAGGATTCCACCCGCGCGACAAGGACGAGAAGCTGATGCGGGGACCGAACGAGGATGACCCGTTCAGCGCGGTCGCCTTCAAGATTGCTACCGACCCGTACGTCGGGAAAATCACATTCATTCGCGTATACAGCGGCACGCTTGAAACCGGAACCAAGGTGTACAACGCAACTTCCGACGAGATGGAGCGCGTTGGGCGCCTGATGTTCATGCACTCCAACGACCGCGAGGACGTGGACATGGTGCGGGCAGGAGACATCGCTGCTGCAGTGGGTCCGAAGAACCTGAAAACGGGAGACACCATCTGCGATCCAGACAACCCCGTTGTGCTGGAGTCAATGGACTTCCCTGAGCCCGTAATTCGGATTGCTATTGAGCCGAAGACTAAAGCCGACCGCGACAAGCTGACGAGCGGCCTGGTGAAGCTCGCTGAAGAAGACCCGACATTCAATGTATCGACCGACGAAGAGACCGGTCAGACGCTGATTGCGGGGATGGGCGAGCTGCACCTCGAAATTATTGTGGATCGCCTGAAGCGTGAGTTTAAGGTGGAGGCAAACGTGGGGCGCCCACAGGTGGCCTATCGCGAAGCCATCACCGCGACGGTCGACGAACACTATGTGCTCAAAAAGCAGACGGGTGGACGCGGTCAGTTTGCGGAAGTTTACATGGAGGTTGGACCCAACGAAGATGGGACCGGCTTTGAGTTTGAAGACGAAATCGTAGGCGGTGCGATCCCGCGTGAGTTCATCCCGTCGGTCGAGAAAGGCATCAAGAGCTCGCTCGATCAGGGCCCAATTGCTGGGTATCCGATGGAGGGCGTGAAGGTGCGTCTCTATGATGGGGAGTATCACGATGTCGACTCCGACCAGAACTCGTTTGAGATTGCCGGACGCATGGGCTTCCGTGAAGCGGCCCGCCGTGCGAACCCGGTGCTCATGGAGCCGATCATGAAGGTGGAAGTCATCACGCCCGACGAATACATGGGCGATGTGATTGGCGACCTCAACAGTCGGCGTGGCCAGATTGGCAAGATGGGGCAGCGTAACGATGCCCAAGTCATCAACGCGCTTGTACCGCTTTCCGAAATGTTTGGCTACTCGACCGACCTGCGTTCGATTACGCAGGGGCGCGCTATCTACACGATGCAGTTCGAAACCTACGATCCGGTTCCGAAAGACATCGCAAAGGAGATTACGGACGAAGACACCGTCGATGCCGCTGCATAAGCCCAAACGGCTAAGCAACCGGCACACCGATCAACACACTGACACGAAACACCAAGGTAACCAGTTATGGCGAAGGAGGCATTTGAGCGGAAGAAGCCGCACATCAACATTGGGACGATTGGGCACGTTGATCACGGGAAGACGACGCTGACGGCGGCGATCACGAAGGTGCTGGCCGAGCAGGTTGGCGGCGCGGCCGAGCGGACGTTTGACTCGATTGACAACGCGCCGGAGGAGCGTGAGCGCGGAATTACGATTGCGACCTCCCACGTCGAGTACGAGACGGAGGCGCGGCACTACGCCCACGTGGACTGCCCCGGCCACGCCGACTACGTCAAGAACATGGTGACGGGGGCGGCGCAGATGGACGGAGCGATTCTCGTGGTGGCGGCCACCGACGGCCCGATGCCGCAGACGCGCGAGCACATTTTGCTGGCGCGGCAGGTGGGCGTGCCGTTTCTGGTGGTGTTCATGAACAAGGTTGACCTCGTTGACGACGAGGAGCTCTTGGAGCTGGTCGACATGGAGGTGCGCGACCTGCTGTCCAGCTACGAGTTTCCCGGCGACGAGATTCCGGTGATCCGGGGGTCGGCGCTGAAGGCGCTGGAGTCCGACGCGGACGCGGAAGCGAAGATCATGGAGTTGATGGACGCGGTTGACGAGTACATTCCGACGCCGGAGCGGGACATCGACAAGCCGTTTTTGATGCCGGTCGAAGACATTTTCTCGATCACGGGCCGAGGCACGGTGGTGACGGGCCGGATTGAGCGGGGCCGGATTGAGACCGGAGACGAAGTCGACATTGTCGGGATCGAAGAGGAGAAGCTGACCTCGACGGTGACGGGGATTGAGATGTTCAACAAGACCTTGGACGAAGGGGAGGCCGGCGACAACGCGGGGCTGCTCTTGCGCGGGATCAAGAAGGAAGACGTCTCGCGGGGAATGGTAGTAGCGGAGCCGGGTTCGGTGACGCCGCACAAGGAATTTGAGTGCGAGGTGTACGTGCTGTCGAAAGACGAGGGCGGGCGCCACACGCCGTTCTTCCCGGGCTACCGTCCGCAGTTTTACTTCCGCACGACGGACGTGACCGGCGACATTGAGCTGGAAGAGGGGGTAGAGATGGTGATGCCGGGAGACAACGCGACGTTCACGGTGAAGCTGATCCAGCCGGTTGCGCTGGAGGAAGGCCTGCGGTTTGCGATCCGCGAAGGCGGGCACACCGTCGGCGCCGGCGTCGTCACCGAAATCCTTGACTAAC
>CAZBTM010000094.1:0-10525 GCA_964494425.1 uncultured Rhodothermales bacterium
AGTCTCCGGCTACCGTCATGTTTCCTCCATCACTTAGCATTGAACCGCTACCGAAGGTTGGAGGGTCGGACGGGACATGCATACGTTCACACATCCCCACATCCATACGTCCACACTTACTGCTGTTGGGCGATGGCGATTTCGCGGGCGGCGTCGCGCAGGTCGGTGAGCGCTTGGCCGGGGTCACCGGCCCGCATAAAGTGCTCGCCAATGAGCACGCCGTTCACGCCGTTCTGGCGGAGGCGTACCAGCGTTTCCGGGGCGCTAAGCCCGCTCTCTGACACCCAGCCCACGCTGCGCGGCACGTGCTGAAAGATGTCGAGCGAGTTTTCGATGTCGACTTCAAACGTGTGCAGGTTGCGGTTGTTGACGCCCAGCAGACTGATCTGGTCGAAGTCGATCTTGTCGAGATCCTCGTGCGTGTAGACCTCTACCAGGCACGACAGCCCAAGCTCCTCTGCCTGCGCATGCAAGTCATAGAGCGCACCGGCCTCCAGCGCTGTAGCAATGAGCAGCACCGCATCGGCCCCTACGGCTTTCGCCTCCACAAGCTGATACGGATCTACGATGAAGTCCTTCCGCAGAAGCGGCGTATCGGGCACATGGGCGCGAATCCAGGCCAGGCTCTCCAGCGAGCCCTGAAAGTGGAGTGGTTCGGTCAGTACCGAAATCGCAGCTGCGCCATGGTTGGCGTACGACTGCGCAATCTGCGCGGGCTTGAACGGATCGCGAATCACGCCTTTCGAGGGCGAGGCCTTCTTCACCTCTGCAATGAACGACATGCCCCGCTGCTTGAGAGCCTTTGCCAGCGAAAGCGGCTCGTGGTCGCTAAAGAGCGGGCGCTTCTTCAGTTCGGCCAGCGGCGTTTGCTGCTTGCGTTTGGCGATCAGTTCGCGCGTGTCGGCAACAATATCGTCTAAGATGCTCACGGGGGTGCGGTATAAGATTACAGGAGGATGCGAAGGGCAGGCGCTCCCACACTATTTGGGCGCATCGTTCGAGGCTTCGATCAGCGTGTTGAGGGCGTTGAGCGCGCGTCCTGATTTGATGCTGGCACGGGCCGCGTCGAACGCAGCGTCGAGGTCGTCGAACTGCCCGCTGGTGTGCAGGGCATAGCCCGCATTCAGGAGCACCACGTCGCGGCGCGGCGACTGGTCGGTGCCCGCCAAAATGCCACGCAGGATTTCAGCATTTTCGTGCGCATCGCCGCCGCGTAGCATCTTGTTGGCGGCGCGATCGAAGCCGTGCTTTTCGGGCCCCACCTCGCGTCCGATGGGCATGTCGTGGCGGCTGTCGGCATCGTACTCAAAGAGCGTGTTCGCATCGGCCACCGAGAACTCGTCCATGCCGTCGTTCGAGTGCACGGTAATGACGTGCTCGCTGCCCAGGCGGCGCAGAATCTGCACCATGAGCTGGGCGGTGTTCATGTCGAACGCCCCCACCAGCTGCCGCGACACGTTTGCCGGATTGCAGAGCGGGCCCAGAATGTTGAAGCAGGTGCGCACGCTCAGCGATGTGCGCACCGGCATCACGTGCTTCATGGCCGGGTGAAAGTACGGCGCAAACAGAAACGCGATGCCTGCCTCTTCCAGGCAGTACTCTACGCCGGCCTTCTCCAGCTCAATCTCGATGCCGAGTGTTTCCAGCACATCTGCCGAGCCCGACTTCGAGGAGACGGAGCGGTTGCCGTGTTTGGCCACAGTGACCCCGGCGCCCGCGCACACGAAAGACGCGGTGGTCGAGATGTTGAAGGTGTTGGCGCCGTCGCCGCCAGTGCCGCAGACGTCGATGGCATGCTCGTCGGCGCAGTCGACCGAGACCGCAAACTCGCGCATCACGCGGGTGAAGCCGACCAGCTCGTCAAGCTGCTCGCCGCGGGCACGCATCCCAATCAGCAGCGCAGCGATGTGCTCGGGCTCGGCTTCGCCCGACATCATCTGGTGCATGGCGTCGGCGGCTTCGTCTTCGGTGAGGGCGCGGCCCTCGGCAATGGCGGCGATGTGTTCGTGCATAGAACGGGAGTGGGAGTGGTGGAAAACAAGCGGGGAACGGATTACGCAGCGGAGCGGGCGGCCAGCTGGCGCATCCAGTTCGCAATAAGGGTGGGTCCGGCAGCGGTTTTGACGCTTTCGGGATGAAACTGAATGCCCTCGATGGGCCATTCGACGTGGCGTACGCCCATCACAATGTCGTCGTCGGTGGTGGCGGTGATGGTGAGTTCGTCGGGAATCGTAGCGCGGTCCAGGATGAGCGAGTGGTAGCGCGTGGCAGTGAAGGGCGCGTCAACGCCGTCGAAGATGGACTGTCCGTCGTGCGTGACCTCGCTCGTTTTGCCGTGCATGAGCGATGGCGCGTTGACGACGGTGGCGCCAAACACCTCGCCCATGGCCTGATGGCCCAGGCACACGCCCAGGATCGGCGTGGTGGCGCCCATCTGTTCGATAATCGGCTCGGTGATGCCGGCATCGGCCGGGCGTCCGGGCCCTGGCGAGATCACGATGCCATCTGGGTTCAGCGCCTGCACCTCCTCCACCGTCAGCGCGTCGTTGCGCTCCACCACAATGTCGTCGGTGTGCTCGCCCAGCAGGTGCACCAGGTTATACGTGAAGCTGTCGTAGTTGTCGAGGACGAAGATCATAGCCTGTTAGGGATGGACGTATGGAGGGATGGACGTACGGAGGATTAAGAGGCAGGGTCATAGAATACGTCAGCCTCCCGTGCGTGGTTGGCAGGTCCGCACCAGCTTTCGGGGTTGGACATCATTTTTACCAATTCACCGGGCGAGTTGCCTTCTCCCCTGGCGACGCAGCGCCCTGCGTCGTTGCGAGCACGACCCAAGCCAGCGCCAATCTCACACCGTCGTCATTAGCCCAGTGGCGTCGCGGACGTTCGCCATGAGGGATTCAGTCTTAGCGCGAGCGCGCTTGGCGCCGTTGCGCAGCACATCGCGGACGTAGTCGGGGCGCTGCTCCAGTTCGTGGCGCCGCGCGCGGGCTTCGGCGAAGAAGTCCTGGATCAGCCCCAAGAGTTCCTTCTTGGCATGGCCGTATCCGTATCCGCCGGCCCGGTACTGTTCGGCGATCTCAGCGCGCTGCTCCGCCTCCGCAAACAGCTTGATGAGCGCAAACACGTTGCACTGCTCGGGGTCTTTGGGCTCGTCGAGCGGCGTTGAATCCGTGACGATGCTCATGACTTTTTTCTTGAGCGCTTTGCCCTCGTCGAAGATGCCGATGGTGTTGCCGTAGCTCTTCGACATCTTCTGCCCGTCGATGCCCGGCACCACCGACACGTCGTCGAGGATGTACGGCTCGGGCAGCGTAAAGAGCGGGTCGTCGTCGGGGCAGAACGTGTTGTTGAAGCGCTGGGCAAGGTCGCGCGTGATCTCGATGTGCTGCTTCTGGTCGGCTCCCACGGGCACTTGCGTGCCGCCGTAGATGAGGATGTCGGCGGCCTGCAAGACCGGATAGTTCAGCAGTCCGGCATTCGGATTCAGCCCCTGCGCCACCTTCTCTTTGTAGGACACCCCGCGCTCCAGACGCGACACTGGCATCAGGTTGTAGAAGATCCAGGCGAGTTCGGTGACTTCAGGCACATCGCTCTGGATGAAGAGCGCCGCCTCGTCGGGATCGAAGCCGAGCGCCAGGTAGTCGAGCGCCACATCCATGGTGTACTGGCGCATCTTATCGGCGTCGTGCAGCGACGTAAGCGCGTGGTAGTTCACGATGAAGTAGTACGCCTCGTGCTGCGTGTGCAGATCGAGGTGCTGGCGCAGCGCACCAAAGTAGTTGCCAATGTGCAGGCGGCCCCGTCGCGGCGGCCAACAACTTCATGCACGCGACCATTGTGGCGGAGGAGCCCACCAGGCATTGCTTCTCGGGATTGTGCAGGCGGCCCGAGGGCTGAATGCCTGATACAACAACAGAATCGGCGTTCGAAGGAGTGGCGTCGGTCATACGGTTGGGAGCAGTCAGAAAATCGGTGGGGATGCAGAGGGACGCGGCAGGCACCGCGGGTTAGCGGCGCTTGTGGATGCGCTTGAGCACGCTGAGGCGCTCCTGGCTGTTATCGCGCACCAGTTCCAAGATTGCACGCGTACGCATCTGATGCTCAACGTCGTTACGCTCGGTCTTGACAGCGTCCTGAAACGCCTCCTCCTGTTCGATGAGATTGGGGAGCGCAGTATCCAGATCAGGCCCCAGATCGAAATCTTCCGGCTCCAGGTCGGTGCCGTTGTAGGCCGAGCCTCCGGCGCTGAAAATCGTCTCCGAGAGTTTCCCCACATCGGCGCGGGCGGTCTTCAGGAGCGATTCGAGCGCCCCTTCTACGCGTGGATTGTCCGCCACGCGCGAGACGGCGCGGTAGGCGTGGTTCAGCTTAATGTGGGCTTCTACGAGCGGATTCAAATGCTCGACCGTTTCTTCACGGCTAATGGTGCGTCCGGCCCACCCGCGTCCGAGCAGGGCCTCTTGTAAGCGGTTTGGCATAGCGGTCTATGGGATGCAGCGGTAAGAATACAGGATGCGAAGGTACGTACCCACAATCAGGCGGGTGGGTTTTCAGCGGGCATGCGATCGTGCGCTACAGCAGGTCGTCGGTGGCTACTTGCAGCGCTTCGTGGAGCGCTGCGGCTTTGTTGCGGGTTTCTTCGTACTCAGAGGCCGGATCGCTGTCGGCTACAATTCCGGCGCCGGCCTGCACGTACACCGTGTTCTCGCGCACGACCATCGTGCGAATAGCGATGCACGTGTCGAGCGTACCCGAAAAGTCGAGGTAGCCCACCGCACCGGCATACACGCCGCGCCGCGTAGGCTCAAAGGCGTCGATCAGCTCCATGGCGCGCACTTTGGGCGCGCCGCTCACGGTGCCTGCCGGAAAGCAGGCGGCCAGCACCTCCATGGGCGTGCGCCCTTCGGCCACTGCACCCGACACCGACGACACGATGTGCATCACATGCGAGTAGCGCTCGATGAAGGCATACCGGTCCACGTTAATCGACTGATAGGTGCATACGCGGCCCAAATCGTTGCGGCCCAGGTCTACGAGCATCAGGTGCTCAGCGCGCTCTTTGGGATCCGCGGCCAGTTCGTCGGCCAAGGCCTGGTCTTCGGTCTCGGTGTCGCCGCGCGGACGCGTGCCGGCAATGGGCAACACCTCGGCGCGGTCGTCTTCTACGCGCACGAGCACCTCGGGCGAGGAGCCCACCAGCGCCACATCGTCGAAGTCCAGGTAGAAGAGATACGGCGACGGGTTTACCTGCCGGAGGGCGCGGTACAGGTTGAAGCGGTCGCCGCGAAAGGTGGATTCGAAGCGCTGCGAGAGCACCACCTGGAAGATGTTGCCATCCACGATATGCTGCTTGGCATCGCGAACGGCCTGCTCGAAGGCGTCGCGCTCGAAGTTGGACGTGACATCGGGGGATGGCAGTTCGAGGGGGTCGGGGTGCGGAGCCGAGGCGTTGAGCAGCGTCTCCAACTGATCGAGCCGCTGCACCGCATCGTCGTAGGCGCTGCGCAGATCGGTCTCGGGGGAGACGAACGCGCTCGCCATCACCACCAGCTGATGCCGCACGTGGTCAAAGGCCGCCAGGGTGTCGTAGAAGCCCCACACCGCATCGGGCAGTCCGAGCGTGTCAGGGGGCGCATCGGGCAGGTCTTCAATGAGACGCACGGTGTCGTATCCCATGTAGCCGACCGCGCCGCCTCGCAGACGCGGGAGTTCAGGGGTAGGGAGTTCAGTAAACGGCTCGGTGAGACGCGTCAGCACGTCGAAGATGGTGCCGGAGCTATCGGGCGTGCCCAGGCCGTCCGCATCCCGTCGAGTGGTAATGGATACGTCGGCGCCGTGCTCGGTGGCGCGCACCATGCGATACGGGTTGCCGCCCAAGAATGAGTAACGCGCCAGCTTCTCGCCGCCCTCTACGCTTTCGAGCAGGAACGGGAAGTCCGCACGTTCACGCAGTGCCAGAAACGCAGACACGGGCGTGAGCAGGTCGGCACTGCGGCGGCGGTGTACCGGCACCACGAGTGGACCGTCGGTGTCAGCACGGGCTGTTTCGATGCGTGCGGCAAAGTCGTCGAACGTCATGAGCACATAGGGAGCGAGAGGCTACAAACGAAAAAAACCCACTGCCTGCAGGGGCGACAGCGGGTCATCGAGCACAAATATGGGGCGCACCAGGTGCGCTACCCTTGCGGGGAGGTGTGCCCAGAAGCCCGGGTGCACCACCACCATGCAGCAATGTGTTGGGAGTGTGCGTACATCATGGTATGTATATACGAGTGACTTGCGGGGGTTGCAAACGGGTGGGTTGAAGATCTTGTTTGGGATGTGATTTGGGGGGGAGGGAAGGATGGAGTGTCGACGGTTCTCTTATGCAGTCATCCCGAGCGCAGCCGAGGGATCTCCCCGACAGTTGAAACTCAGGGACTTTGCAAGCACACGCTGCTTCACGACTGTGGTGCGTGGTAGAGACGTTCTTCGGAGAGCACTTCGCGAGCATGTGCGAGGCACGCGCGCACGCCTTCTGATTCCAGATGGGGGTAACTTTCCAGAATATCGGTTTCGCTCCATCCATTCTCCAACAGTCCGAGGACATGCTCAACTGAAAGCCGCGTACCGCTGATGACGGGCTTTCCGGTTAGCACCTCAGGATCACTGGTGATACGATTGCGCCAGTCCATATCATTTTGTTGTTGCGTAAAAGCAAGTCGCCACTTCCTTAGTCTGAGAACAGGAACAGCGCGGCAGACAAGATAGATCCTGTGTTCGTCTCCTGCTTCATTGCGGGCGCGGCTGAATGGCTGAATGGAGGCGCAGAAGTGACGCTCAGACCCCAAACAGCGTATCGAAGTACTGGTCGCCGCCGTCGCAGATGATGGTAACGACCGTGGCAGCAGGATCGGACTGGCTGATGTCGCACGCAATCTTGAGGGCGGCCCCGGCGCTGGGTCCGATGAGCATGCCGTTTTCGCGGGCCGAGCGGCGGGCCTGGTCGAACGCCTCGTCGTCGGTCACGCGGCGCATCTCGTCGAGGTGCTCGAACCACATGGTCGGCAGTTTGCCGCCTTTGCCAAGGCCCTCGACCGAGGTGTCGTATGGACGCTCGGGCTCGTCGTAAAATGCGGTGGCGATGTTCGAGCATTCGGCATCCACCCCGACAACGGTAACGGGTCGCCCGGCTTCGGCAGCCTGCTCCTTGACGTGGCGCGCGGTGCCGCTGATGAGTCCGCCCGTGCCCATAGCACAGACCAGGTGCGTCATACGATCGCCCGCCTGCGCCCACACCTCCGGCCCTGTCCACTGCGCATGCACGCCCGGATTCGACTGGTTGTAGTACTGGTTCATCAGGAAGCCGTCGTTCTCCTCGGCCAGGCGCTGGGCGGTGGCGCGGTAGTGGTTGGGATCGTCGGAGGAGACGCGCGGGCATTCGTGCACCTCGGCGCCAAACGCCTTCATGTACCCAAACTTCTGGCGGCTGCTGCCCTCGGGACACGTCAAGATGCAGCGTAGTCCGAGCCGATTCGCGACCAGCGCCACGGCCCCCGCCGTGTTGCCCGAGCTGGCCTCCACCACCGTATCGATGTTGTGCGTGCGTACTGCCTCTGTGAGGATGCCCATGGCAATGCGGTCTTTCATGGAGCCGGTGGGATTCATCGACTCCATCTTGCAGAGCACGCGCTCGTTCTCAACGCCCGGGTAGGCCACCATCGGCGTGTTGCCAATCAGGCTCAGTACGGGGTCGTCGGTGGCAAAGGGCGAGGCAACCGGGGAGGCAGAGGAAGTATGCATAGACTGCGGTAAAGCCCAAAGTAAGCAAAATGTGTAACACAGGAAGTGTACACACCCTGCACTCGGATTGCAATGAATTCACGGTTATATTGGGCTGAGACGATAGCTATGCGCTGTTTTCAACAGAACCCCACCACGATTTCGGAGGGAAACGTACGTTGCACAATGCGGGTGCGCTGCACACTGGCGAATCCAGCCTTGCGCATGGATGGGGCCAGCGTGATACCGCGACATCCGCCCAGAAGCGGGGGAAAGAGGGCGTAGAGGGTGTCCCACAGCCGCTCGGTCCAGTGCGTGGGCACCGTCATGTTGATGCAGACGCACCGCCCGCCCGGCTTCAACACGCGCCGAAACTCGCGTAGCACGGTCGTGAAGTCCGCCACCGGTAGCATGTCGAACATGTAGCTGTTGAGCACGGCGTCGAAGGTGTTATCGGGATACGGCAGGGCGTACGCATCCCCCAGGCGCAGTCCGAACCGCTGGTGCGGCGCCCCCTGCATGCGGCGGGCCGTCTGTCGCAGCATAGCAGGTGTGCGGTCGAGACCCTCGGTCCAGCCGTCGGGGTTGGCGGCCACCAACTCGGTGAACGAGAGCCCGGTGCCTACAGCCACCTCCAGCACATGCTCGCCGTTCTGCACTGCGAGCTGGTGGAGTCCGAACGCGCGGGCCTTGGCCTCCACCCACACCGCCAGCCAGTCGTGCGTGGGCGCAATGGCGGTGTAGACGTACGGCACCGCCGACTGCGGCATGCGGGCAGGCTGCATGGAGTTGTGTTGCATAGCAGTTAGGCGTTGTGGGGGAATGCGAAGCGGATCGGCGTACGTGATAGCGTGCAGGCAGGTTTGCAGAAGGGGAGAGACGTTTTTAGTAACTTGTAGCCCGGGACTGGTATTCCGACAGCGGTCGGAAGGACGTCCCGGTCGGCGTTTAGGCCAAGTTAGCGGGGCAGAGGGGTCCGAAGGTCATGCTTCTTGTGCCATGCGACGAGGGAGCTAAACAGATTAACCAGATACAGCGGGGAGCTTTCTGCCTCAGGGAGTAGAGCGACAACAAACTGCGACAGCGTACCCGTTGCGCTGCATCAAGCCCTGGCAAAACCGCTTCCGAGACTACCTATGCGGGGCAACCCAGTCCGCTTCGCCTCGTTACGAAAAAGAAACCAATGGGCACGGCTTCGGTAGCGTGTTGCGGTGCCGTGCTCTTCGTAATTACACTGTTGCTATGTCTACCTGGAATACGTACCGTCCGTGGATGGAGCGGACGATCTTTGGCTTTTCGCTGCTTGGTATGCTTGTGGTGGTGCATCTGGGCTTACAGGCCCAGCGCGGGTTCGACCGCGGCTGTTTGGGCATGGCTGACGGCGGTATGTCGTCTTCATTCGACTGCGCCGCGGTCGTGGGCAGTGCAGCCGGCACCTTCTTGGGCTTCTCAAATGTGGTGTGGGGCTTTGCGTTTTACGCAGCTGTTGCTGTGCTCACGTTTCTGGTAGTGCGCGCCTCGCGGATGCAGCGCCCTACTGTGGCGAAGCTGCGTGCCGGACTCATCGGTACGGGCCTGCTCTACACCGGCTACCTGATGTATGTGCAGTTCGTTGAACTCGATGCGTTCTGCGCGCTCTGCCTGACCTCCGCCGTCATCGTAACCACGCTGGCGGGCGTTATTGCCGTTCCGTTGCTTTCTTCCTCATCGTCGTCTTCGTCTGCTATGTCTGATACCTCTCGCCGCTCCGAATACAAGCTGCTCGGCGCGCTCGTTGCCGCCGCCCTCCTGTTTGCCGGGGCCGATGTTGCGTACTTCACGCAAACTGCGCCCGAATCGCACTTGCCGGCGTCCTTTGCCAGCGACACCGTCGATGTGCCCGAGGAGTGCCAGTTTGATGCGGAGAAACAGCCGGTGCAGAACTGGCAAGGGCTCGTGCGCGACGACGACCCCATCGAAGGCAATCCCGAGGCGCCGGTGACGGTGATCGAGTTCTTCGATCCGAACTGTCCGCACTGCGCGACCATGCACGACGTGATGGAGACCGTGAAGGCTGAGAACAGCGACCGCGCCCGCTTCGTGCCGAAGCCGTTCCCGCTCTGGGAGTACTCCATTCCGCAGATTCAGGCGCTCTATGCCGCCGCTGAGGCAGACAAGTTCCACGAGATGCTTGCTATGCAGTACGATAACCAGCGCCGCGGCGGGCTCGCGGAAGCGCAGTTGCGCACCATTGCCGAGCGTATTGAGATGGATCCCGATATCGTGTCAACCCATCTGGAGGACGACCGCCACCGCCAGCGCATTATGTATCAGCGTCAGCAGGGCATTGCAGCAGGCGTATCGAGCACGCCCAGTATCCTCATCAACGGGCACTTTGTAGCGCCCGATTCGCGCTCGCCGGAGTGCTTCAGCGCGTTCATTGACGCGGCCCATGAAGCCAACACGGACGCGTCGTAGCTGTGTTGTAAGCGCAAGCAGGCACGGCCCGGAGCGCCCGGAATCTACACACGGGGCTTGCTGCCGGGCGCCTGCTCCTGCGCGACCCTCCGTGGACGCGGCACGGCGTCTATA
Organism: uncultured Rhodothermales bacterium; assembly: GCA_964494425.1. Taxonomy (GTDB): domain Bacteria; phylum Bacteroidota; class Rhodothermia; order Rhodothermales; family Salinibacteraceae; genus Longimonas. The sequence continues at coordinate 10,339 of CAZBTM010000094.1, forward strand.
CTTGCGCCCTGGCCTCCGCTTGTGCACCTTACCTTTCGTATCCCTCTGTTTTACTACCGTCTTATGCCCACCGCTTCTGTGTCAACTGAACCGCTTATTGAGCCGTCTGAGCTCGATCGCCAATCGATCAATACCATCCGCTGCATGGCGATGGACGCCGCATCACCCAGCTCGACCACCAGGGAAA
>CAZBTM010000095.1:0-10514 GCA_964494425.1 uncultured Rhodothermales bacterium
CGGCGGATCAGTTACTCGGTTTCAGCTTTTTCGAACTTCTTAGCGGGCTCAAGATCGCAGATCGGCTCGGACTCGGTTGGTATGACGATGTGATGGGGGCGATGACTGACGCGATGAGGGGAATCGATGATCTCGGTTCGCTTCATTCGTTGCTGAAGTCGGCCACTGATACCGGACTCGACGCCAGCCGGATCGCAACGCAACGCTTTCCGGGTATCTTTGACAACGTTAAGGATGCGTTCGACATCGCAGATTCTCAGCTACAAAGCAAGTTCAAGCATGCCTCTGACTTCGGCGTAGACGGTAACTGGAATAGCACAAACCGCGAACGATTTCGCAATGCACTCAACCAGCACATCCAAAATTCGGAGACTGTCGTTGGTACTTACAGAGGAAATCCCGTGTATCATCATTATGATCAAAGTTCTGGCTTAAATGTCATTCAAAGACCTAACGGCGAATTTCTTTCTGGGTGGAGACTTAACCCTGACCAAGCAGCAAACGTTGAAAATCGTGGTAGCCTTTAACAAACGAAAATGAATTATGGAGGTCACGCTCTCTCGCGAAGAAGCCCTTGTTCTATTCGAGTTTCTCTCACGCTTCTCAGACCAAGAAACTCTCGCAATCGAAGACCAGGCAGAAGCTCGTGTGCTTTGGGACATACTGGCTGCTCTTGAATCAGAATTGGACGAACCGTTTCAACCGGATTACGCTAACAAGTTGTCAGAAGCTCGCTCCAATATCCGTGATACAGAAAGCTGATTTAGTGTTTTCCTGATAATGCTTCTCGGGCCACACAAGATTGAATGGCAGCGGGAGTACTTTTGTGAGTTGCTCCAGTCATTTCTGCACTGATAGAAATCAAGCTCTCCTTGTATGGCGTTACAAGACTTGGCATCGGACGAGCAAAAGATTGTGCTGGATTGTCTAAACGCCTCTGTCGAGGGGCCCTTCTTTCCAGACTGGGAATTCAGTACGCTCTTTGGGCTATCACAGGAGGAGGTTCGTAGCGTAATTCAAAAATGGCCAGTAGACGACACATCCGATGAGACTGCGGCCCTGGCAATAAACAACGCGCTGAACAACTTACTTGGCTACCCGCATCAAGAAAACGAGGCTTGGCGTCAGTATATTTCCGCGTCTCAAGAAGAGGTGTATACCATTTTTAAAAAATGGAGAGGGCATGATGTCAATCAGTACTTCGATGGCATGAGGTAACTGACCTGAGTTGCTATCATAGCCGTCTTGGACTGCGCAGGAGCCCCTTCTGTGATTGGCCGTAGTGAATGATTCAGCTTCTCAACCAGCTAAGCCAAAGGCCCGTGTACCGAAGTGCCCAAGTGGATTTCCTCTTTACAGGGTGGTTCTGTATCGAAGCGATTGTCATGTTGTATGTCTTGATTAAGCGGCTTACGCTCGACGGTCCTGCCGGGTATGGCGACTTGGTAGCTTTTATGGTGATCTTGTATGGATTCATGCTTCCCGGAGCGCTATATCTTCTGTACGCAGTCGTTGTATTTGGTATGAGTTGGGCGCAAAAATCTGATCCTACTGCCGCCCTTCACACCTTGGTGGGCGGTTCGCAGTAGCATCTCCTGCAGATGTGCGTTGCTGTCAACGCTCTTTATGTTTTTGGGTAGTGGGTAGACGCTAAGTGATAAGGCTATCGTAGAATGTAGGTTTGTCTTATTCGAACCCCCTCTCCCTTCGGGTTTCTCCCCCTTTTCCAAGGGGGAGATGTCGATAGACAGAGGGGGTTGTCTGGCTCCGATGATGTCGGCCATATGACAATCACTTACCATTGAACCGCTACCCGTTTTGGTCCTAATTTAGGCGGTGTGTCACGAAGTGCTGTGTGCATCCTCCACAACACCTTCTACAACACATTATCAATCTCACGATGGGCCCATGCCGATAGGCTGAGCGCTTGCTGGGCGACCGTGTGTAGCTCGTCAACAAACACATCGGCGGGGGCTTCAGCCAGCGCGTCGGCCAGATTCGACACGGCGCGGGCCTCTTCCACCAGCGCCTCGGATACGCGCGGGTAGAGGCTCAAGAGCGCCTGGTGGATGTCGTGGGCCCACTGCCCCATGCGGTACACCAGCATGCGCTCGTCGAAGTGGCGCACCACCGCGGCCATGGGGACGTCGTCGGACGCTGCGGGCACGGCGCTGCGGAGCAGGTAGAGCGCGGTATTGGTGAGTGGCGTACAGGCGTCGCGAATGCGGGTCTGGGCACGTGCCACCGGTTCTTGCGCGCTGGGATCCTGCCCGGCCCGGCGCTCAGCCACCGCGTGCCGCACGTCGGAGGCGGTGGAGAGCGTAGCCAGCAGCGTGAGCGATTCGAGAACGGCAGCAGACGAGGGCGTGGCGTCGGACACAGGCAGGCGAGGCTTGTTGGATGAAGAGCAACGAGAACCGGACGGGGGCCGTGCTGTAGCGGATGCTACACGTAGCGCCCTATGGGGTAGGCAGACATAGACGCGGCACGGACGCCAAACTACGCACGAACGGTGGGCAAGCGTTCGGACCTTGGCGTACGTGCCGCAATGGACAGTTCAAAAAGCAAGGGGTTGCCTTGTTGTGTGTTCGATCACACGTCGAGGTAGTGCATGAAGGCTTCGATGCGGTCGAGCAGCTCATCATCCTCATCGCCAAACGATGCGACTACATCGTAGCCGTTGTGTTGCAGGACATGGCGCAGGCGTGTCGTATCTACCACATTCAACTTCAGCGTGACACGCAGCTTACTTGCGTTAGTCTGCGATGGTGTTTCGGAGGCCACAGCCAGCACTTTGGCATCATTCTGCTCAATGAGATGCACCAGCTTCGCAAGCGCATAGTCGCGCGGATCCACTTCGAGCGCCAAAATGGCACCGGGCGCCTGCGTGGACAGCATCTGGGCGAAGGTGTCGAAAATGTCGTGGCGGCGGATGAGCCCTATGTACTGCCGCTCGCTATCAACGACAGGCACGGTGCTTAGCCCGTGGCGCACCATGGTACGGGCCGCGTCGAACACGTGGTCGGACGGATACACCGCGATGGGCTGACGCGCCACCAGCGCCTCGATCGTGGCCTCGTGCGTGTCGGCTGTCATCAGCGCTTCTTCCGACATGATGCCGATCAGCTGTTCGTCAGCATCGATAACCGGGAGATGGCGCACATGATGCTCCATAAGCGCCCCTAACGCTTCGCCCACCGTATCGGTGGTATGCAGAGCGGGCGTATCGGTATGGATAGCGTCGCGAACTTTCATAACGCTCGCTCGGACGAACCGGCGGGTCTGTGAGCGGACAGTGGGTATGTATGTACCGCAAAGCCTGTGCCGTTGTGCCGTCTCCTACATCATATTGCAGGCTCGGCACATGTGCGCCGGGTCCGGCGTGAGGCGGCGGCGCTATGAGGGTATTCCATCTGCACGGGCCGCAACCGGCTCTGAATCCGACTCTTCACGCTTGGTGTGGCCAAAGTCAAGCGCTTCAATACGCTCGGCCAGGCGCTGATCGTACTTCTGGGACGACCGGTACTGAATGCGCGCGATCGCTTGGGGGGCAGCGCCGTCTTTCTCATCGGTGTAGGTGTACTCTTCGGTGAGCACATCAGCGTCGCGGTGGATCTGCGCAATGAGAGCGGGCTCGGTCACGGGAAGCACGGCGGTGCGCTCCACGTAATCAGCCCGGATACAGGCAAGCAGTTCTTCTTTGAGCGACTCGACACCAATGCCCCGCAACGCCGACACGAACTCGGCATCAGGATAGTCGCGGCGCAGCGCACGTAGCAGATGCGTATCGTCGAGCGCATCTACCTTGTTGAAGACCAGCAGTCGTGGGATATCCTGTGCATCGAGCTCGTCGAGTGTTTCATCGACCACACGCATATGATCTTCGAAGCGCGGGTGTGTTACATCAATGACGTGCAGCAGCAGGTCGCTGGTACGCACCTCATCGAGCGTGCTCTTAAAGCTTTCGATGAGCCGGTGTGGCAGCTTGCGGATGAAGCCGACCGTATCCGACAGCAGCACCTCTTCGGTGCCGCCGAGTGTGATGTTGCGCGTGGTGGCGTCGAGCGTGGCAAAGAGCTGATCCTCCGCCAAGACGGATTCGTCGGCCATCGCGTTCATGAGGGTCGACTTACCCGCGTTGGTGTAGCCTACGAGCGACACCTGGGTGTAGCCGTGCCGCGCTTTGCGCTGTGTGGTACGCTGCTGGTCGATCTTTTCGAGCTTCTCGCGCAGCGTAGCAATGCGCTTGTCGATAAGGCGGCGGTCGGTTTCGATCTGCGTTTCACCGGGTCCCTTCGTGCCAATGCCGCCTTTCTGCCGAGAGAGGTGCGTCCATCGCCGCGTAAGGCGCGTGCGCAAGTACTGCAACTGCGCCAGTTCGACCTGCGTCTTCGCAGCGGCCGTCTGGGCCCGTCCTGCAAAGATATCGAGGATGAGCCCCGACCGGTCGAGCAGCTTCGCATCCATTTTGCGCTCAATGTTACGTACCTGCACCGGAGCCAGGTCGTCATCGAAGATCACGAGGTCGGCGTTGTGCTGTTTGACCAGCCGCTTGACTTCGTTCACCTTGCCGGATCCGATAAACGTGGCTGAATCGATGCGTGTGCGCGACTGTGTGACGCGCTCTACGACGTGGGCACCGGCGGTACGAGCGAGCTGCTCCAGTTCGTTAAGGTTATCGCGCACCGCCCAGCGCGAGGTATCGGGCGTAATGACGCCCACGATGATGGCGGTTTCGGTGGTATCGGGAGACGTTGCAATCAAAGAGGCAACAGGGCGTTAGTACGAAGCATGCGAACACAGGCCCGGCCTGTGGTATTCAATGTACAGAGGTTTTACGAATAGACGAAGGGGGTGTTGCACATGCTGTTGCACAGCTCCTTTATCACTGCAAAAACCAGTTTATCACTGCAAAAACCAGTGCTCGATGGACCGCTTCACGCGTTGCGCAGGACGTTCATTCCGCAGAGGAATGGGTACGGTAGGCCTTCTGTACGGCTACAGCAAAACGTGCGTCCAGTTTGCGTTCTACGATGTGCATCAACGCGTCGTGCTGTGTGGCCGGTACATGCACGTCCATCCGAGCCGGGGACGCCTTGGCACTGTTTCGGTAGAAGAAAATGAAGTGTGCGCTATCGTCGGTGCCGCGCGATACGCTGTAATCCACGATGCGCCCCCACGGCACAGCACGTTCCATGCGCTGCACGTTGGGCACAAGACCATACTCGGTAACAACCGTAGGCTGTATGCTCCACAGAGTCCTCCAATCGTAGGATAGCCGAGTGCAGGAATTGGGTGGACGGCATACGATGTGGTCCATGCTGCCGTCAGTCCAACGGCTACGGCGCCCAGAAAGAGAAGCGGGGTGAGCGGTAGACTGCCCAGGGGACCTGTACGTACTGCCAACAGCGGGCGGCGGATGCGCAGACGAGCCACCACGGCAACGGCGGCGGCTCCAATCATGAGCAGCGTGGTGACGACGATACCAATATGATGTGCAGTGGCGAACACAGAAGCAAACAGGTATCAGGCGGGGAGGGCGGGGCCTGTCTGCACAGACCTCCATTGCGACGCCGCGTTTCACGCTGGTGGCGTGGCTGATTCAGGCGTCCAGAGCCGAGCAACGACCATTTCCGCAATCAGGCAAACCAACGCCAACATCAAAAAGACGTTCCAGAGCGCCCCCCCTGCTTGCTGCTGTTCGAGCGCCTGCGCCACGGCATCAGGACGGGCTTCAACCGACAGGGCTTGCACGCGGGGAATGCCGATTGCTTCGTAGTGTGCCACTGCCTCATCCGGTGCAGCGGGCGTTAGCTGCGTCAGCGATGCGTTATGATTGGCAGCCATGTGCAGTACCGGCGCTCCGCTTGCTTGCAGCGTGTACACCCCAGGCGCCGACAGGGCGGGGACGGTGATGCTTGCGCCTCCCGGACGCGGTGCGGCTTCAATACGGAACGGCGCCGCAGCGTCGGGCCCCTGCAGCACAAGATCGGCCTCGGGCGCCAGGCCCTGCACGGTGCGCGTGCTGGGCTGCCCTGTCGCCACAGACGGCCCCTCTACCGATTCGCCCGCGGTTGCGTAGAAGATGGATCGGTACAGCAGGGGCACAAACAGGCCCCGCGTGGGCAGTTCGCTCCAATCGAGGGTAGGTGCTACCGCTGTGGCCAGCGCGCGGCCCTGTCCGAGGGGCCATTCGTATAAAAACGGCGCCCCCGTAGAGAGCTCGATAAGCGTTTGGCCGCCTCCGCGAGGACGCCAGTCGAGGGCGGCCCAGATGGCGGGGCGCTCCAGCGACGGTTCGCTGGCTTGGCCGCGGGCATCGAACATGCTGTCGAACAGGGGATGGTCGAACGCGGCCCGCTCCAGCGTAGCCACCGAGGCCTCTGCGCGGGGGGCGCCGCTTATGCCGCGCACCTGCCCGCCGCCCCATGCTTCAAACAGTGCGGTGTAGCTGTCGGTGTCGGCGGTCGGATGCGGAAAGAGAAGCACCCCACCGCCGCTTTGCACATACTGCTGGAGGCGCGTACGCTCACCCGAGGCGATGCGCTCGGGGCCCACGAGCAGCACCGCGTCGTATGCGCTCAGTTCGGTCTGCGCCAGCGCGGCGCGCTCGACCACCGTGGTGTTAAACGTTACGGCCTCGCCCGTGACCTCTTGCGACAGGGCCAGTTCTACGAAACGCGTAGACTGCCCGGGGCCGCGTACCACGAGCACCTCGCGCGTGTCTGGCACGAAGAACGTGACGCGGCGCACGTCGTCGGGGGCAAAGGCATCGCCCTCCAACTCGACGCGTGCATTCACCCAGCCGCGCGTGGCAGGCGTTGCGGTAAAAGAGGCGGTTACGGGCTCGTCGGGACTCGGGGATACGGTGGTTTGTGCGACGCGCTCATCGTTGAAATAGAGCGAGGCAACGACCTCTTCGGGCGGCGGACCCGTCTGGGCGATGGTGGCTTCGATGCGCGCGGGCTGCCCCGCCTCCACAATGGGACTGGCTACGCGCAGCCCCGTGATGCCGGTGTTGGAGCGCGGCTGGGTATCTACCGGAAGCAGCGCCAGCGCGACCTCATCGGGCCAAGCAGTGCGTAGCGAATCGCCCAGGCGCGTGCGCTGGAAGTCCGATGCCATGTACACCACCTTGCGAGGCTGACTCGTCCCGGCTACGGCCTGGGCGGCATCGAGGGCACGAGCGGCCAGGGACGGGGTGCCGCCACGGTGCGCTACGGCATCGAGGTCGGCGCGCGCCGCCTCGCGGGTGCGCACGAGCGCCTCGGGGGAGTCGGGGCCCGGCACAGTGGGCCAGATGCCGGCCTGATCGCCCGGGCGCAGCGTCTGCAGCACGCCCTGCGCACGCTGTATCGCCTGGTCGAGGTACGGCCCGCTGGGACCGTCTTGCTGCATGGAGGGACTGTTGTCGACCACGATCCCGAGCGCCGAGCGGGCATCGGGGCCGAAGAGCGTGCCGGTGCCATCTCCCCAGTGTGGACGCGCAAACGCCATCACGAGGAGCGCCACCGCCAGCATCCGCAGCGCCAGGAGCAGCCAGCGCTTTACCTTGATCTTCTGCACGGCGGCCTTCTCGATCGTTTTCACGAAGGCCAGCGAGCTAAAGTCGACCTGCGTGGGCTGGCGCACGTTGAGCAGGTGCAGCATCAGCGGAACGCCAACGGCGGCCAGGGCCACGAGGAGCAGCGGGTTGAGAAACGTCACAGACGCGGGGCAGGCTACCGAGTAGAGCGTGTGGAGCGATGGGATGCGCGTGAACCGGCTCCCAGAAGATGCAGTTCCAGAAGATGGCGTTCGCTGTAGCGGGATCGGGCCGACTCAGTACGCGCCTGTCGCACTGCATCGGGACGCTGGTGAGACCGCGCCCCTTGACCTCGCAAGACGCCGTGTAGCATGGTGCACCGCCCCGTGAAGCTGCGATATCGCCTCGGAAATTATTCGAAGCTGTTGCATCCCCCCAAAACACATGGGATCGGTTCACCGTATCGTGTGCCGTATGATTTGCTGTGTAGCCTATCGCTTTAGGCTACTGGCTCCACTACCTGCCCTCCCGGTACCCTGTTTCCATGACCGACTCGCCCCCACTCACACGCGCTGACTTACAAGGTGGTATTCGTATGGCCGATGTTTCGGATCAACCTGATTCTGTTCGCACTGCTGTCGCCAAGGGCACGGTTGTTATTGGCCCTGAGGCGTTTGAACGCGTGCAAAGTGGTACGATTCGTAAGGGCGATGTGCTGAGCGTGGCACAGATTGCCGGTATTATGGGATCAAAACAAACGAGCAAGCTGCTTCCCTTCTGCCGCGACGTGCAGCTTGACGGAGTGGAGGTCGAGTTTTCGTTGGATGCGGAGCGCCACGCGATCGAGATTCGGGCGTTCACAAAATCGAACGGACTGACCGGTGTGGAGATGGAAGCGATGACGGCGGTGTCGATTGCTGCGCTTACGGTGTACGACATGTGCAAATCCGTGACGAAAGAGATCCGCGTCAACGATGTGCACCTGCTCGCTAAAACCGGAGGCCAGAGCGGCAACTGGAAGTCCGACGAGTAGCATCCGCTCTGTGTCTCTCTGTTGCATTTGCCCGTTGCACCCGTCTGTTTATGCCTGATTTGCCTGTAGATTCGGGGACCCGCGTGGCCCAGCTGAGCACGTTTGCCGCGCTGGGGACGCTCTCGTGCACGCAAGACACTACCCACACGGTGCTGAGCGACATCGGCTCCATTGAGGGCACCGAGCCCGATCTGTTGGCCGAGGAGACGCTTTGCCTGCTGGCCACGGTTACGGCCCGCGCGATGGCGGTAGGCCTGCGCGACCACCCCGAACAGGCCAAAGCGCTGGAAGCGGTGCTCTTGCAGCTTCCGTTTCAGTACCGCGACTACCTGATTGGCCGCACCATGGTTGAACAGGAGGATCCAGAGCTGGCGGCTACAGGCGAGGCCGTGCGCGAACGTCTGTCGAAAAAGCAGCGCTTCTACGAAACGCACTTCCCCGAAGGCCAATTTCCGGGTCCGCGCGCCTTGGGCGATAAGCTGGAGCTGTGGATGGGCCGCGTGAGTCCGCCGGGCCTGCCCACCACGCCGCAGGAGCGTCTGCAAGAGCTTCCCATCCAAGCCCCCATCGTGGCGCATGCCAAGCTCATGCTGGCATATGCACGGCAAGGCGAGGTGCCGGGGTGACGGGGGCTACGCCTTGGAGCTTGATACGGCCTGTCGCGGGCTTCATCGATGATAGTGCCAGAACGAGGCACTCACGCCTGCGTGCGCGACGAGCGGGCCGGACCCGATTTGTCTGACTCGGAGGAGCGAGGCTCCGGGGCTGAGAGCGGCTCTTCGTCCTCGTCGAGCCAGTCGATGTCGTCCATCTCATCCATGTCGTCGAGGTACGAATCGGGATCGCTGAACACGTTTTCGATTTCGCGGACGTGCTCCTGCGCTTCTTCGACTTCTTGGAAGAGCGCATCGAGCTGGTGCGTAATCTCGTCGGGGTTTTGCAGCGTGTACGACTGCTCGTGGATGTACTTCGCCACGTCTTCCACCGTCTGCAGTTGCGCCTCGATCACGTCCAGGTTTTCGTGAGCCTTCTCGAAGCGTGCCAGCCGCCGCTTCAGCACTTTCAGGCGGCGCTCCTTGACGGTGCGCACCCGATCCGACATATCGTCGAGGCGATCTTCGAGGGAGGCAATCGACTTCTGGATGCTGTTTTCGGTGGCGCTGTCGATCGCTTCGCGGTGTCGGTTGCGCTGATGCAAGAGATCGAGATATGAGTCAAGAATATTATCGAGCTTGCGAATCGTGCGCTGTACCAGCTGCTGCGAGGCGCTGTTCAGGCTGGCATAGTTCGATTCGATTTCGGTACAGAGCGTGCGCAGCCGAGCGTAACGCCGCTGCTGACGCCGCGTGAGGGCTTTGTACTTCTCTTCTTTCGTCGGGGGCTTTAAGCGTTCGGCCCGGTGGTCGGCGCGCACCACGCGCTGAAACCGCTCGTTCCGCGGCACGGTGCCCAGCACCACAAGCTCCGAGGCCAGCACAAACCCAATGAGCAGCCAGACCGGCAGTCCCGTGGCAATGCCCAGCCCAACAGCTACGCTGAGCCCCACCGTAAGAAAGATGAGGTTCCACGGGTGCAGGAAGGCAGCTTGCGTGTAGTTGGGTTCATCCATAGTAGGAGGGTGCAATCAAGAGCGAGGCACACGGCCAATGGTTTTCTCGGGGAGCCCATCGTCGGGCGGCGTGCTCTCGGATGAGTCGTTGGCCGAGGAGGAGTCCGCACCAGTTTTTTCGCTTGGCGCATCGGCATCCAGCTGCGTGCGCAGGTCGTCGACCACGCGCTCGGCGCGGTGCATGCGCAGCGTGGCTTCGTCGTCAGAGAGACCGTCGTCGCCGGGCGCGTCGTTGCTACGGACGTCAGTATCTGAAGGTGCGGTAGATGCGCCGGTTAGTGTGTCGCGCAGCGCGTCGAGGCGCGCCTCAAGGCGGGCGGTGTCCCATTGCAATGCGTCGAGGGCCG
>CAZBTM010000096.1:0-2060 GCA_964494425.1 uncultured Rhodothermales bacterium
TTCACCGAGGGCGCCTTCCGCGACTGGGGCTATGAGGTGGCGAAAGAAGACTACGACGCCGAAGACCTCGACGGCGGTCCGTGGCAGGTCATCACGACGGACGATGGCCGCGAGATCATTGTGAAGGATGTCATTGCCGACGCGATGCTCCAGCAGATTCTGACGCGTCCGAATGAGTACGATCTCATCGCTACGATGAACTTGAATGGCGACTACATCTCGGACGCCCTGGCGGCGCAAGTCGGCGGCATTGGCATTGCGCCCGGCGCGAACATCAACTACAACACGGGCCTGGCGCTCTTTGAGGCGACCCACGGCACCGCGCCCAAGTACGCGGGCATGGACAAGGTGAACCCGAGCTCGGTCATCCTCTCGGGCGAGATGATGTTCCGCTACATGGGCTGGGATGCCGCCGCGGACCTCATTATTGAGGGCCTCGAAACGACCATCAAGCAGAAGCGCGTGACGTACGACTTTGAGCGCAACATGGAGAACGCCACCCTCCTGAAGTGCAGCGAGTTTGGCGAGGCCATTGTGGAGAATATGGGCTAAGCGCCTCCACACGCGAACACACCCCCCAACGGTACGCGTTACCGTGATAGCATCGGGATGGACCGCCTCCGGTTGGTCCATCCCGTTTTTGTTTGGTATCTTTTTTCAGCGGCTTTTGGATGCGTATGGCTTCCCGCACAACAACATTTATCGACGACGACGCACAGATTTTCACCGTCCGCGCCCCGGCGCACATCCCCGAAGCGCCGGTCGAGTCCGACCATCACGACTTCATGGCCGACCACTGGGTCGACCTGGCTGCCGCGTCGTACATGGGCTTTCAGAAGCTCGGTATTGGGCTGGTGGTGGTGCAGGAGCGCCCCTCGGTCGACGACGCGGTGCAGATGGAGGCGCACACGCTCGGCTATGCGCAGGCCGACGGCATCTGGATGAAGCAGCGCTCTGGGCAGCTTCCTATGGAATGGGTGGATACGCAGCTTCAGTCGTACGACCCCAACGAATCTGTCCTGGCGCTTTTTGTGGAGAGTGAGGACGCGATCCGCGCCTACGCCATCAGCGCCCAACCGAATCCGCCCGATGCCCTACGCGAGGCCCGCGCCCCGCTGAATTAAGCGCTGTCGCTGTGATACGCGGTGCCGTTTTGGGCGTGACGTACCAGTGACTCTGCGGGGGTAAAGCGATCGCCGTGCTCCTGCGTGTGGCGATGCAACAGCTGCTGGATGCGCCCGGCCCCTTCTGCATCCACATAGCGGAACGGCCCACCCCGGAACGGCGGAAAGCCCAAGCCAAACACGGCGCCGATGTCGCCATCCACCGGATCGCGCAGGATATCCTCGTCCAGGCAGCGGAGCGCTTCGTTCACCATAGTCAGCGCCAGACGCTGCTGCACAGCCTTCGGGTCGATGTCTGCGCGGTCGGATCCGCCAAAGAAGCGGTAGATGCCCGGGTTGAAGTCGCCTCGCTTCGGGTCGGAGCCGCTGCCTTCGTACGTGTAGAAGCCGCGCTTCGTCTTCTGGCCGTGCAGCCCCGCCTCGGCCACCGGCGACGCCGCCTCGCTGATGCGGTAGCGGTCGCCCTCCAGGTAGCGGCCCATCACCTCGGTAATTTTCGCGGCTACGTCGATGCCCACCAGGTCGAAGAGCTCGTACGGACCCATCGGGAAGCCGAAGTCTTTCATCGCAGTCTCGACCTGCAGCGCATCGGCGCCTTCGTCGAGCAGGAGCAGCGCCTCGTTCATGTAGAGCGCCAGAATGCGCGTGGTGTAGAAGCCCGGCCCGTCGTTCACCACGATCACCGACTTCCCCTGCCGCAGCCCCACCTCGTAGGCGGTAGCCACGGCCTCTTTGCTGGTGGATTCGGTGGCGATGATCTCCAGTAAAGGCATTTTCTCGACGGGCGAGAAGTAGTGCATCCCCAACACGCGCTCGGGACGTTCGGCATTAGCGGCAATATCGGCAATCGGGATCGACGATGTGTTGCTTGCGATTACACACTCATCGGAGACGACCGCCTCCACATCCGCCAGCACGCTCTGCTTTAGGTTGATG
>CAZBTM010000096.1:2070-4238 GCA_964494425.1 uncultured Rhodothermales bacterium
TTTCGGGCACCGCCTCGATGATGAGGTCAGCTGGAGCCAGCGCCTCGTACGACCCCACCGGCTGGATGCGCTCCATGAGCGTGTCTCGCTCGAACGATGAGATGATGCCTTTCTTTGTGCGCTTCGATGCGGTCTTGTAGATATGCTTGCGCGCCGCGCTGGCGTGCTTCAGGTCAATGTCTTTCACAAACACGTCGAGTCCGTCGCGTGCGCTCACGTCGGCAATGCCCGCGCCCATGAGTCCGGCCCCGAGCACAGCCATGCGCTGCACCGGATGCGCATCGTCGGCGTGGTCGTTGGTGTCGGCCTGGCGCTTCGCAAAGAAGAGACTGACGAGCGCCTTGGATTCGGGGGTGAAGACAAGCTCGCCAAAGGCGGTGGCCTCGGCATCCAACCCGGCTTCCAGCCCGTGTTCGAGGCCCGTTTTCACGCATTCAATGATGCGCGGGGGGGCCGGGTAGTTGCCACGGGTCTCTTTCTCAGTGTCCTGCCCCGCTTTCCAGTAGACGCCGCGCCGCGTGAGGGGATTGCTTTCGAGCAGGCGGTCAGTCCAGTCGCTTGGGCGATCGGGCGTGAGCGTGCCGTCGGCCAGCTGGCGAGCAGCCTTCTGGGCCGCCTGATGCAGTCCGGGTGCGTGGGTGAGGGCATCCACCAGCCCGATGCGCTTGGCTTTCTTTGGGTACGTGGTCTTGCCGGTGAGTAGAAGCGGCAGGCTCTGCTGCAGGCCCACCAGCCGCGGCAGGTACTGCGTGCCGCCGCCGCCCGGAAGCAGCCCAAGCTTTACTTCAGGGAACGCCATCTGCGTCTTGGAACTCGTGGTGGCGATGCGGTAGGTGCAGCCGAGCGTCATTTCGAGGCCGCCGCCCATCGCCGCGCCGTGGATGGCTGCCACCGATGGCGCATCGAGCGCTTGCAGGCGATCGAGCAGCGCATGGGCTCGACGCGAGAGGGCGCGCACATCGGCCGGCTGCTCAAATGCCTTCAACATGTCGAGGTCGGCCCCGGCAATGAACGTGTCGTCTTTCCCACTGATAAAGACGAGCGCCTCCACCTCCGGCGTCGTCTCTGCCGCGTCGATCACCGCCTCAAACGCCGCAATCATCGTTTCATCGATCGTGTTCACCCGTGCATCGGGCGTATCAATCCAGACGGTGAGCACGCCGTCGTCAAGGTCGGTACGGAGCAGGTCGGTGTCGAGCGTTACAGGCATGGCAGGTTGGGGCATAGGAGAATTCGAGTGATGGGCAGATATAAGTGAGCATGTACGCAGATGAACGCCCGAGATATTCTTCCGATAGCCGTCGGAATACTGATCCCGGGCTAAGGCAACCCATAGCCGGGGACCGCTTGCGTCCCCGGCGATCTGTAGGGCGAATGCCATTCGCAACTTGTGCCGCCTCGTGACGGTGCCGTTCAGGGGCTCTGACCCGTTCTCTTTGGAATAGAGACAGGCCGGAAGCGCCGGAGGCGTGCACACGACGCGCTACCCCAGGCGTTCAATAAGCAAGGCGTGCCCCTGTCCACCCGCGGCGCAGGCACTGACGAGCGCCCACTGGCCGTCTTCTTCGTAGAGGCGGTTCACCGCAGTCGTCACCAGGCGCACGCCGGTCGCGCCAAACGGGTGCCCCAACGATACCGAGCCGCCCCGCGTGTTTAAGATGTCCATGTCCACGCGGCCCACCGGTTCGGCGCGGTTCAGATGCTCCTCGGCAAAGCGATCTGAGGCCAACGCTTCCAGCACCGCGAGCACCTGTCCGGCAAAGGCTTCATGCAGTTCAATCACATCAATGTCGGCGAGCGTCATGCCTGCCGCGTCGAGTACCTGCGGGATGGCGTACGCCGGGCCCAGCAGAAGCTCGGCGCCGGGGTCCTGGGCCACGTAGGTGTACTCACGCAGCGCCGCGCGGGGCGTGAAGCCTTCGGACTGGGCGTGCTCGTAGCTCATAATAAGCGAGGCCGAGGCGCCGTCGGTCAGTGCCGAGCTGTTGCCTGCGGTTACCGTGCCAAACGGCTTCACAAACGCCGGACTGAGGCCGGAGAGCTTCTCCAGCGTGGTATCGGGGCGCACCACGTTGTCTTTTGTGATCGGATCGAAGTCGGGCGGCACGCTGGCCGGAAAGAGCTCCTTGTCGATGCGTCCGTCGTCCTGCGCGGCGGCAGCGCGGTGA
>CAZBTM010000096.1:4248-9323 GCA_964494425.1 uncultured Rhodothermales bacterium
TCACGCGAAACACCAAACATCTCCGCGAGCTTATCTGCGCTCTCGCCCATGACCTCCCCGGTCGAAAACTCCGCAATCGACGGCGATTCCGGCAGCAGGTCCGCCGGACTCAGATCTTTCAGAAGCGACAGAAACTCTTGCGGCGACTTGTACTTGCGCGCCTCAAACAGCTTCTTACGCAGCGGACGCCGCACCCGAATCGGCGGGTCCGAAAGCGTTTCCGTGCCACTGGCAACGACCACATCGCCCTGTCCGGCACGAATCAAATCCATGCCCGACGTGACCGCCTGGTTGCTGGAGATGCAGGCCTGCGTGACGGTGTGCGCGGGCACTGTGTCCGGAATGCCTGCCGCCAGGGCTGACTCGCGGGCCACGTTGCTCGTCTCTACGTCTTGCACCACCGTGCCCATAATGACCCGGTCAATGGTGGAGGCATTGAGCCCGGTACGCATCAGCAGCCCTTTCAGCGCCATGCGGCCCATGTCGTACGCCATCAGATCGACGTATCCGGTGCCCGAACGCTGAAACGGAAGGCGTCCGCCGTCAATGAAAACAGGGGTGCGGGCGTCAAGCGAATCGGCCATGAGAGCAAAGCAGGTTGGGGCGAAGAATAGTCGAGGACTAACTTAACGCCGTTAAGCCTTAGAATCAACCCGCAAAGCCGTGGGTACGTGCGTATCCAACCTATTTTAGATCAAGCGCTGTCCCGCATGGCTTCCCCCGACGCAACCCGCTCCCGCATCATTGGCCGCCAGCCCGTCCTTGAGGCGCTGGAGCGCAGCCCCGCTTCCATCGATAAGGTCATGATGCGCCACGCCCTTTCCGGGCCCGATGCCGACGCGGTGCGCTCGCTGGCCGAGGCGGCCTCGGTGCCCGTGCAGTACGTGCCGCAGAAGCGCCTCGACCACGAAGCCGACGGCGCCGCGCATCAGGGCATGGTGGCGTGGGGGGCGCCCGTGTCGTATCTCACCGTAAACGCGCTCATGGAGCAGGTGGCCCCCACGTGGGACGATGTGCAGGCCCAGAAGCCGCTGCTCCTCGTCATCGACCACGTCACCGACACACGCAACTTCGGCGCCATGCTGCGTTGTGCCGTAGCGGCTGGCGTTGATGGCGTCATTGTGCCCAACAGCGGCATGGCCCCGCTTACCACGCCCGCGATCAAAGCCAGCGCTGGCACCGCGCTGCGCATCCCCATTGCCCGGTGCAGCGACCTATCCGAGACGCTCATCTCGCTCAAAGAACGCAGCTACTGGATTGTGGGCGCGCAGCAGGCCAATGCCACCTCCATGTGGGACACCGACTGGGACCGCCCCACCGCGCTCGTCATGGGCAGCGAAGGCAGTGGCCTTTCGCACTCAGTGGCCACCGCCTGCGACACGTTTGCCCGCATCCCCATGCGCGGCCCCGCCGACAGCCTGAACGTCTCCGTGGCTACCGGCATCCTCCTCACCGAAGCCACCAAACCCCGCGTAGCGGCTGAAGCAGTATAGCAAGCAACACCATGTTTTTTAGGGGGATGCAAAAGTCAAAAACTGCACCCCCATTCAGATGCAGCTCCCGTGCCTATGCGTGTCTATGACGTTTAGCCTCATGCGTGAAGCCGCCCGGCATGGTGAAGGCTGCTGCCAGGCGTGGAGGAGATCCTTCGATTCGGCTGCGCGCCTCCGGGACGGAGCCGCTGCGCTCAGAACCTGTTTTGATTGTTTACTTTGGGCCCCCCTTCCCTACGGTCAGGGCGCTGCAAGCGGCTTCAATGGTCTGGGGCCGAAGGTCATGCCCCTGGTGCAAATTGCCCCCGATCTCGGCCCGTAGCCCCGGCTACGAACCTCCATCGAGGTCCAATTTTCGACCCATTGCTGCTCGCTCTCGCCATCAAACCAAAACCCAAACAGGCTCTCAAGATGACAGACCACGGAGTTGGTGCTATGATGAGTAGAGGTCAGCTGCCAAATGGCATTCGGCGGAACCATCTTTCCTTTCAGGTGGCAGTAAGGCGCGTTCTTTTGCAATAACGGTTTCACATGCCCAAGTCCGTGGGAATCTGCGGGGCATGAGTAACCATCTGGAAACTTGCTCCCGCCTCTTCTTTTCCACAGCATGGGCTGTAGGTCGTTATCAGTTGGTTTTCATCATCGCTTTCCGTACGTCTGTATGGCAATTGTTGGCATTGATCTGGGCACTACCACATCCGAGATTGCAATCTTCGATGAGAAGGAAGGCCCCCGCATCCTCAAAGATGCACGCGGCCACGAGATCGTCGATTCGTACTTCGGGTTCGACCAGAAGACCAATCAGCCCGTCGTGGGCGAGGGTGTAAAGTCCATCGCGCAGTCCGATCCCGAACTCGTTGTGGAGCAGGTGAAGCGCTACATGCGCGAGGATGTGGAGTTCACCGTAGGCGAGCAGCGGTTTACCCCCGCCGAGGTCTCCGCCCAGATCCTGACGCATCTCAAGAAGAGTGCCGAGCAGCAGCTTGGGGAGACGGTGAACCGATGCGTGATTACCGTGCCTGCTAATTTCCCCGACCCCGCGCGCCGCGCGACCAAACAGGCTGGTGAAATTGCCGGAATGCGCGTAGAGCGTATCATCAACGAACCCACCGCCGCCGCGCTCTCCTACAGCTACGAGGAAGATCTCGATAACGAAACGATGCTCGTGTACGACTTCGGCGGCGGCACCTTCGACGTGTCAATTGTGGAGTACAAGGGCACAGTGATCGACGTGAAGGCGTCTTCGGGCGACACCAGCCTCGGCGGCAAGGACTTCGACCAGGCGCTCGTGGCTCATGTGGCCTCGAAGTTCGAAGAGGAGCACGATGTGTCTATTGCTAAAGATTCAGGCAACTACTACCGCCTCCTCTTCGCGTGCGAGGCGGTCAAGAAAGACCTGAGCGTGAGCACACACGCTACGGTCAACATCCCGTACTTTATGGTGAAAGACGGCGAGCCCATCAACTTGCAGGTGGATGTCCGCCGCGAAACCTTCGAGGAGCTCATCCGCCCCATGGTGGAGCAGACGGAAGCCGCCATCAACAAGGCGCTTGCCGATGCTAATCTCAACCATGCGGACATTGACCGGGTGCTCATGGTCGGCGGAACCAGTCGCATCCCGTTTGTGCAGCAGTTCGTGGAGCAGGTGATGGGCCTGGTGCCCCACAAGCAGATCGACCCCGACAAGGCCATTGCCCTGGGCGCTGCAGTCCAAACAGCGATGCTCGACGGCACCACCGATCGAACCATCCAAGACGTGTGCCCCCTCTCGCTGGGCACCGTGGTCGTGCGCCGCGACTACGGGCAGTTGGTAGATGGACAGTACTCTGAGATCATTCCTACGAACAGTAAGGTCTCTAAGAAGCACACGCGCGAGTATACCACTGCCGTAGAGGGCCAGGAATCCATTACGCTGGCTGTGTATCAGCGAGACTCGCAGTCCGATTCGCTCCAGGCCGAGATCGAGGAGCGCCCCAACGAAGCCGAAGGCTTCACGCGTCTTGACCGCCGCACCATCGACATTCCGCCGGA
Organism: uncultured Rhodothermales bacterium; assembly: GCA_964494425.1. GTDB lineage: Bacteria > Bacteroidota > Rhodothermia > Rhodothermales > Salinibacteraceae > Longimonas. The sequence goes on from CAZBTM010000096.1 coordinate 7,773, forward strand.
AGCCAACGGCGACGACATCGAAGTGACATACGTGTACAACCCCGATGGCATGCTCGACATTTCGGTGACGTTTCCCGGCACCGATATCGAACACACGTTTCAGGCCCACGCCGGGCTCGACGATGCCGCGGTGGCCCGTTCACGCCAGAAGGTGGAAGCCACGCACGCTGCCCCTGCGTCTGGCTCGGCGCGCTCCGCATCGGCGCCTTCGACTGAATGGGACGATGTGGACTGGCTGAGCGGCATTGACACAGCAGAAGACGCCGGTCCCACAGACGCGTCAGAGGCCTCCTCAAATAGCAGCACTCCCTCCGAACCCGCTGTCCCTGACGAATCCGCCTGGACAAACTCAGATTACTTTTCGGATGTCAAGTCGCTCCTCGACATGGCCGAGTCGGAGCTCAACAGCGGGCACATGCATCCCAACGAAAAAGACAAGCTGCGTGGGCTCATCACCAAAATGAAACACGCCCTGGCCGATAACGACGAAGACCGCGTCTACCGCCTCGAAGGACGCATTATGGATATGGTCCTGGGGCTTTCATAGCAGCTGCAGGGCATTTTTAAGGCGCGGGTAGACAGCGTCCCAGCTGGGTCGTATATTCAAATCTACGTCTAACTCGCTCCGCTTTTCGTCACGCCCCTGCTGTCGTCTATGCCTACCCGCTCTGCATCACTCCGCGCGTTTGGTGCGGTGCTGCTTCTCGCTCTTCTGCTGGTTGTTGGATGCAACACGGAGACGCCACCCAACACGCCCTCCGCATCCACGTCGGACTCCGCTTCGGTGCACGATGCGGTCATCTACGAGATGTTCATCCCCGACTTCTCGGAGGAAGGCACCTTTCGAGGCGCGATGGCGCGCTTTGATCATCTCGACGAGCTGGGCGTCAACACCATCTGGCTGATGCCGATCCACCCCATCGGCGAGGAGCGCGCAAAGACCGACATCGGACCGCTCGGCTCGCCTTACTCCATCCGCGACTATTATGCTGTAAATCCCGCTTATGGCTCGGAGGCCGACTTTCGCGCGTTTGTCGATTCGGCTCATGCCCGCGACATGCGTGTGATCATCGACCTGGTGGCGAACCACACCGCGTGGGATCACCCGTGGCTCGATGAACACCCCGAATGGTACGAAGACGGCCCCATCAACGGCTTCACGGTGCCCGTGATGGACGGCGACACGACCGACTGGACCGACGTGGTGCAGCTCGACTACGACAACCCGGAACTGCGCAACGAGATGATCGCGATGATGCAGTACTGGGTCCGCGAGTACAACATCGATGGCTACCGCGCCGATGTGGCAGGCCTGGTGCCCCAGAACTTCTGGACGCGCGCCATCGACTCGCTCGAAGCGGTCAAGGATCCGGTGTTTATGCTGGCGGAAGACGAGAGCCCGGCTATGCACGAAGCTGGGTTCGACCTGACGTACGCGTGGCCGTTCTACGGCGAGATGGTACAGACCTGGGAGGAGGGGCGCTCGCTCTCGGAGCTGGTGGAGACCATTGAATCCGTTGAGGACGACCTGCCCGGCAGCGCGCTGCGCAT
>CAZBTM010000096.1:9339-10387 GCA_964494425.1 uncultured Rhodothermales bacterium
GAAACCGCCTGGGATGCCCCGCCGCCGGCGCTCTTTGGCGGCCTTGAAGGCTCGAAGACGGCGTTTATCTTTTCCACCACGCTGCCGGGCGTGCCGCTCATCTATAACGGACAAGAGCTGGGCGTGCAAACGCCCGTTCCGTTCTTCGAGGCCACCCCCTACGACTGGAACGTTTCGTCCGATTCCACTCTGCTGCCGTTCTACACTGAGTACATGCAGGTATACACCGAGAGTGAGGCGCTGCGCCGCGGCACGCTCGACATCCTCACGCCCAATTCCGACGATGCCCTGCTCTACCGGCGCGTGGCGGATGCGGAGGAGCTGCTGATTGCGATCAATGTGCGGGATGCCGAGGTTCAGATCGACCTGCCGGCCGATCATCAGGGGCGCCCATGGACGGATGTGTTCTCGGGCGAAACCCTGACCCCTGATCGCTTCACCCTGGCGCCATATGAATATCGGATCTTGCGGGCGGCGGAGTGACGGATCGCCAACGCGCGGGACGTTCCAGTCCCGCGCTACATGACGGTCATGTGCCGTGCTGACAGCTCCACAACTTGTCATGGTGAGCGCCCTGACCAGAGGGAAGAAGTGCTTTTAGAGTGCAAGCGCAGGGCCCTCCAGGCCCGGAGCGCGTCGAACCATCTCCTTCGGAATTAGCAGGAGCCCGGCGAGATGAGAGGCGCTGCCGAAGGTGCAGGAGATCCTTCGACTCCGCGTCTCCGTGGCGGAGCCGCTGCGCTCAGGATGACAAGTTCACGAAACGCTGTCATGGTGAGCGGACGGCGACGAAGGAGCCGGGAGCCGAACCATCTCTGGCACCGCTGGCGGATGCCTGCCAAACGAAGGCTGTGCCCTGCATGTGGGAGATCCTTCGGCTGCGCATCTGCTTAGCGCAGATGCTGCGCTCAGGATGACAGTTTACGAAAAAAGGGGTGTCATGGGGAGCACGCAGACGCCCGACGCAGGAGCCTGCGTGGGTACTACGCCTGTTCGGGCCGAGTGGCCTCGCTGCGGCGGTGCTGCAACGTCCACAGTTCGGCGTAGC
>CAZBTM010000097.1:0-10381 GCA_964494425.1 uncultured Rhodothermales bacterium
TGTGGGCCAGCCTGCCACCACGCAGCCGCTCGGCGGCACCGAACATCAGCTTACTGTTGCCCGCGTGTATCCCGAAGTGCAAAGCGGCAGCTTCGAGGTCGATCTCCGATTTGAGGGCGAACAGCCCGAAAGCATCCGGCGGGGCCAGTCGATTCGACTACGGCTGGAGCTGGGCAGTCCCGAGGCGGCTACGTTGCTGTCGCGCGGGGGCTTCTACCAGAGTACCGGGGGCAACTGGGCCTACGTGCTTACCGAGGACGGCGACGCCGCTGTGCGCCAGCCTATTCGTCTGGGCCGCCAGAATCCGGACTACTTTGAAGTGCTTGGGGGGATAGCCCCGGGCGACCAAGTCGTGACGTCTGGATACGACACCTTCGGCGACGCTGACCGGCTTGTCTTCCGGTAACCGATTGCAAACCGGGGGACGCCCTGCGCATCCCCCTATTTCTTACCTACCTGTTTCACACCACTAACCATTCCCTGAACCATGATTCAGACTGAAAACCTCCGCAAATCGTACCGCACCGACGAAGTTGAGACGATCGCTCTGAACGGAGTTAGCCTATCGATTAACTCCGGCGAATTTGTTTCCATCATGGGGCCGTCTGGGTGCGGCAAGTCGACGCTCCTGAACATCCTCGGCCTCTTAGACACGCCCACCGACGGCAGCTACCTGTTCGACGGTACCGAAGTGGGCGACCGCTCAGAGCGCCAGCGGGCCCAGCTCCGCAAAGGCAATATCGGGTTTGTGTTTCAGAGCTTTAACCTGATCGATGAACTCACCGTCTATGAAAATGTGGAGCTTCCGCTTCTGTACCTGGGCACCAGCACCAAGGCGAGCCAGGAGAAGGTGCAGGCGGCGCTCGACCGCGTAAAGATGACGCACCGCCGCGACCACTTCCCGCAGCAACTCTCCGGAGGGCAGCAGCAGCGCGTGGCGGTAGCGCGCGCCGTCGTGGCGAACCCCAAGCTGATTTTGGCGGATGAGCCGACTGGCAACCTCGACTCGACCAATGGCACGCAGGTTATGAACCTGCTCCGCGATCTGAACGAAGCAGGCACCACCATTGTCATGGTGACGCACTCGCCCGCCGATGCTGAGTACAGCGCACGGACCATCCACCTCTTTGATGGCAAGGTCGTCTCGGAGAACTTCATTGCCCAAGAGTATGCTGCACACACCGCGTAGCTATGCGGTGCACAGATGCAGCAGGCATGCCCTGGTGGAGGCATGCGCAAGCCGTTCACCGCTGAGCCGCACGATGGGTGGTGGCTCAGCGTGGGGCGGCTTTTGTGTGTTATAGCTGCTGTTCTTGCTGTGTGTCGTGCGCTGGTAGACAACGGAGTCTCTTCTGATGCAATCCTTTCTGGACGCAGGTACAAGACCGTGTCTTCGGAGAGCAGCGCACATACGGAGCACGGTGAACGGCACGCGATGAATCGCGGGGGGAGCATGGTGTGCGCAGGCGCGCACATCACTGTGCGATACCGCACAGGTGCGTTACAGGTCGGTGTGTTGTATCGCCGTTGTATCCCGATGAGAAGGGCTTGTGCGCCTTGGCACATGCGTTGCACCTATTCTCAGCAGAGCACGTGCCGAGGTGCCGCTCTGCTATATCATCCTTCTTTCCCCTTTCGTGAACTGGTATGACACAATTCATGGACACGCTTACCACAGTGCTACTGCTGGTGCTCTGGGTCGTGGGTGTTGGAACGACAGCGCCAATGTCAGACGCGGTACGTTCTTCGACTATTGCGCCCGACGCCGCTGCATGTGTCGTGTCTTCGGTAGCTGGCCAAGGGACGCAGATGCAAAGCTACCGCGCAACGGTGCATACGCGGCAGGCAGCCCCGCTTCCGATGGCGCTCACGCTGCGCATTCCGGCGCCGGTTGCGGTGCTCCTTCAGCCGCTGTGTGCGGTTGAATTGGACGGAGAAGCACGATCCGATATGTCGGCTACCCAACGCACGGATCCATTGAGCCCAAACGCATCATGAAGCTGCTGGGTAAGCGCATGTAATCTGAATGCACTGGCGACGCCACGCGTGCCCTGCATCGCGTTGCTATCTGTACCTGCGCACTCTAACCGCATTCATCCTTTCGATACCGATGCTATCGACATCCATGCTCCATAGCTACCTCAAGACCGCCTGGCGCACGCTCTGGAAGCACCGAAGCATTACGGTGATCAACGTGCTCGGTCTGTCCGTGGGACTGGCCGTGTGCCTGCTCGTCGGGCTGCTTGTGTGGGATCAACTCACACACGACGACTTCCATCCCGGTGCGGAGCGGCTGTACCGAGTGACCACGGAGCGCCAGAACAACAGCACGCCGTTTGCCGCGTCGCCCGCAGGGTTGGCGCCTGTCCTGCGCGAGGGCGTTGTGGGTACGGAAGCCGCTACGCGCCTGCGCCGCACTGGCGAGAACGTCGTCCGCGAGGGGCAAGGCTACCAGGCCGATGGCCTGTATGCCGAGCCCCGCTTCTTCGAGGTGTTTGGCTTCAAGTTGGCTGCAGGCCGCGCCGATGAGGCTTTGGCGGCGCCGTACACCGCCGTCGTTTCGGAGGCGCTTGCCCAACGCGTTTACGGCACGACGGACGTGGTCGGCGAGACGTTTCGCCTTGGCGAGGGCGACCTGTTTACCATCACTGGCGTGATCTACCGGGCGGACTATCGCTCGCATCTGGCGTTCGACGTGTTGTATTCGTTCGCCACGCTGCAGCAGACGCGCCCCGACCGGCTGGCCTCCGATTGGGAGCGCGCGTACTCGTACTACACGTACGTGCGCTTGGCTCCCGGCACCACGTCGCAGAGCCTGGCCGATCCGCTTCGCGCTATCGAAGACCAGTACCTGCCGCCGCCCACGGAAGAAGGGACGCAGCCCCTGCGCTTCCAGCTTCAGGCGGTGGCAGATATCGCCCTTGGGCCCAACCTGGCGAATGAAATCGCGCAGGGCATGATACCGGCAACGGTCGGGTATTTCCTGGGGGCCCTCGCTCTATTGGTGCTACTCGCGGCCAGCTTCAACTACGTTAACCTGTCCACAGCCCGGTCGCTGACGCGGTCGTGCGAGGTCGGCGTACGGAAGGCCGTGGGGGCGCGCCGGGGGCAGGTGGTCGGTCAGTTTATGGCGGAGGCAGTGATTGTTGCTGGGCTGGCGTTGGCGGTGGCCATCGTGCTGCTGCAAGGGCTCGTTCCGATGTTCAATCAGCTCTCCGTGGTGAACCAGCTCAGCGCGCAGATTGACGTGGCGGCGGGACCACGGCTGTACGGCGCCTTTGTGCTCTTTGCGCTGGGCGTGGGGGGAATTGCGGGTCTCTATCCGGCGTGGCACCTCTCGCGGTTTCACCCGGCACACGTCCTCAAATCGGGTGGCCAAAAGGAAGCGCCCGGCACCCCGTGGATGACGCCGCGCAAGATGCTGATCGTGCTGCAGTTCGCAGTTGCGCTCGTGGTGATGGTGACGACGGTGCTGGTCTATCAGCAGGCCGAGCATCTGAGCCGTGCGCAATCAGGCATCCAGACTGACCATCTCGTCCACGTGGAGTTGCAGGAGGCCCCCTATGCGCCGTTTCAGCAAGAAGCGCGGCAGGTGTCGAGCGTGGAGCAAGTGGGGGGAGCAAACACAGTTCCATTGAGTGGGTCCACCTGGAGCGCAAGTCTGGTGACCCCCCAATCCAGCGAGTCTGTGACGGCCGTGTACTACGCCGCCGACTTCGAGTTTGTCGATGCGATTGGGTTGTCGCTCTTGGCTACAGATGGATGGACCGAGACGTCATTTGAGAACGGGCAGTCGGTGCTCATCAACGAGGGGGCGGCGGCGCGCCTTGGGTTCGAGACGCCGGAGGCCGCGCTCGGCGAGCCGCTCACGCTGGACCCGGACTCTGCGCGGTCGGTGCGCGTGGCGGGGATCATCCGCAACTTCCACACGCGGTACAGCGATGCGGCGAGCGAGCCCATTGTGTTTCATTACAACCCGTCGCGGTTCCAGGTGGCGCTGGCCCGTGTGGATTCGGAGGGCACTGCTTCCGAAACGACGGAGGCGTTGACGACCGTCTGGGGCCAGTTCGATGGCACGAATCCTCCGTTGGTGCGCAGCTACGCCGATCTCGTACGCAGCCGCACCGGAGCAGCGGCGCTCGCCGAAACCAGCGTTGTGCTGGGTCTTGTGGCGAGCCTCGCTGTGCTCATCAGTTGCCTCGGCCTGCTGGGCATCGCGCTGTATTCAGTGCAAACACGCATCAAGGAGATCGGCATCCGCAAGGCAATGGGCGCATCGGTCCCGTCAATCGTGGGGCGGCTATCGCGCGACTTCCTCATGCTGATCGGCGCGGCGATCGGGATCGGCCTGCCACTGGCCTGGTGGATCAACGCGCTGTGGCTGAATCGCTTTGCGTATCGCGTCGACCTTAGTGTCGTGCCGCTTGTGCTCTGTGCTGCTGGCTTGCTCGTCCTGGCGCTCCTCGCCATTGGTCCGCAGACGATGCGTGCTGCCCGCCTCAACCCGGCCACCACGCTGCGGGACGAATGAACTCGTACCGCTTTCCCCAGACGCCCAGACCGCGATTTTGACGTTCACCACTCATCCTCCACTCTCATGTCGCTCCGCACACTTCGTCTTGCCTTGCGTCGCCTCCGGCGTCATCCGGTATACGCCGCGCTCAACGGCGTGGGCATTGCTTTCGTGGTCGCACCCCCCGCTGGCGGTGTGGGGGGCCCAGCGCTGGCTCCAAGATTTTGCCTACCGCATGGACGTGTCGCCTGGCCTCTTTGTGCTGGCGGGCGCGGTGACGCTGCTGGCTGCCCTGCTACCGGTGAGCTACCATGCCCTCCGCGCTGCTACTGCCAACCCGGCCACGACCTTACGTAGCGAATAGCACCACGGCGCATCCCGACGAATGTCTATTCATTGAGACAACTCAACATTATGCTTCGCAGCTACCTCACCATTGCCTGGCGCGCCCTTCGTAAACGCATCGGCCCCACGGCCATCAACATCGCCGGGCTGGCGGTGGGATTGGCGGCCTGCCTGCTCATTGGCTTGTGGATTCAGCATGAGATGAGCTACGATACCTTCCACCCTGAGGCCGACCGTGTCCACCGCGTGCTGGTGAACGTTGAGGCCGGCGGCAATGCGATTTACGCCCCGATGGGCCCCGCGCCGATCCGGGATGTCATCCTCAGCGACGTGCCTGAAGTGGCGGCGGCCACGCGGTTCCGGCCCGACCGGGGCGCCCTGCTGCAGAGAGAGGGCGAGTCGTTCACAGATCACACCGTCGTCCGCTCCGACTCAACGTTCCTCGACGTGTTCGGCGGCTTTGAACTGCTCCGGGGCGATCGGGAGGCCGCCCTCCGTGGGGCTGACACCATCGTGCTGACGACCGAGACGGCCCGGCGGCTGTTCGGATCGATCGACGTCGTGGGCGAGACCCTCGACTACCGCAACCGGACGCGCCGGGTGACGGGCGTGCTCGCCGACGTGCCGGAAACGTCTCACCTCCAATTCGACGCGGTGGCTTCCATGCCCGCTGTGCCGCCTACGTTTCAGGGCAATTGGACGGGCTTTCGGTACTTCACCTACGCCAAGCTCAACGAGGGCGCGTCGGTGACCGCGTTCCAGGAGAAGCTGGATGCGATTGCCGCCCAGTACGGCGCGGCAGACATCCAGGAGAGCTTCAACTTTCCCCTCGACGAGATCACGTACGCGTTTCCCGCCGAGCCGCTCACGCGCATCCATCTGTATTCCGACTTCAACACGCTCGACGCCGGCGGCTCGATCATGACGGTGTACGTGTTCGGGGCGATCGGGCTCTTTCTCCTGCTGATCGCCTGCATCAACTTCATGAACCTGGCCACGGCGCGGGCTTCTGAGCGCGCTACCGAGGTGGGCATGCGCAAGGCGCTCGGGGCGCAGCGGGAGCAGCTGGCCCGTCAGTTCCTGGGCGAAGCGCTGCTGACGACCGCGGCGGCAACGGGCGTCGCGCTGCTGCTGGCCGGGCTGGCGCTGCCCACGTTCAACGGCCTGGCGGGCACGTCCTTCACCCTTGGCGCCTTCCTGCAGCCGCGCGTCGTGCTTGGCGGGCTGGGGCTCGTGCTCGTTGTGGGGCTGGTGGCGGGCAGCTACCCGGCGTTCGCGCTCTCTCGCTTCGCGCCGGCGGACGTGCTGAAAGCCAGCGGGCGCCATAGCACGGGTGGCCAGGGGCAGCGCCTGCGGCAGGGCCTCGTCGTCTTCCAGTTTGCGATCTCAATTGCCCTCATCGTCGGGACGCTCGTGGCGCAGGAGCAGTTCGAATTTATCCAGTCGAAGCAGCTGGGCTTCGATAAAGAACGCGTGGTGCAGATGGAAGGCGCTGACGCCCTCAGATCGCGTCAGGCGGCCTTCGTCGATCGCGTGCGCCAGCTGCCCGGCGTCACAGCAGCGGCCGTGGGCGATGGGCTGTTCGGCGGCTCCTCGGGCAATGGCTTCTGGCCGGCCGACTCGACATCCACAGCGTCACGGGTCCTGCGATACTTTAAGGTCGGGCCGCGCTTCGTGGAGACGATGGACATCGAGGTGGCGCAGGGCCGCGCGTTCGACACGGCGCGCCCGGCGGATTCTGCGGCCGTCATCCTCAACCGGGCGGCTGTCGAAACCTACGGCTGGGAGGGCGACCCGACAGGCGAGCAGCTGGCCTATGGAGAGACAGAGGCCGAGGTCTTCGACATCATCGGTGTGGTGGACGACTTTCACTTCCAGTCGATGCGGCGCGAGGTAGAGCCCGCAGCGCTCTTCCTGGGCGACCCGCGCGGGGCCGACGTGCCTGGCAGCGTCTACGCCCGCCTGGCACCCGGTGCGCCCACGCGGGACTGCGCCTCGACATGGGCGCCGTCCTCGCCACGCTGCAGGCGCAGAACGTCGTGCAGCAGGCCGGCACGCTGTTTACCCTCTTCGCTGGGCTGGCTATCGTCATCGCGTGCCTGGGCCTCTTCGGGCTGGCGACGTACACCGTGCAACGGCGGACGAAGGAGATCGGCATCCGGAAGGCGCTGGGCGCCACCGCGAGCCAGGTCGTCGCGCTGCTATCGCGGCAGTTCGTCCAGCTGGTGGCAGTGGCGGCTGTGGGGGCGCTTCCGCTGGCGTATCTCGCCATGCAGCGCTGGCTACAGGATTTTGCGTACCGGACGACCGTCGGCGTCGACGTGCTTCTCGGGGCGGCGGGGCTGGCCGCCCTCGTGGCGCTCATGACCATCGGGTACCACGCGCTCCGTGCGGCGCGGCTGAGCCCGGCGCTCACGCTAAAAGACGAATAGGCGGTTGATTGCTCTGCTTGCGCTGTGGACGCCCGCTGTTAATCTGCTGGGCTACACCGTGCTTGTTCCGATGAGTGACTACGCGCTGCCTCTCGCCATATCCGACTTCGCGATTATGCCTTACAGCACTGAATCAACCTTAACAAACGCCCAATGGCATCGGGCCAACAGGGCGTAGCATGCGTTATCCGCTGTTTTTTTGTACTTCCTAAACCGTTATGATCCAGCTTCGCAACATCACCAAATCCTATCGCGCGAGCACCTTTAAACGCACGTTCGTGCTTCGCCGTGTTGATCTTGACATTGAGGAGGGCGAGTTCGTGACGATTATGGGGCCCTCGGGGGCGGGGAAGTCGACGCTTCTGCACATTATGGGGCTGCTCGACGAACCTTCCGATGGCGAATACCACTTTGCAGGCGAGCCCGCGCATCAGCTTAGTGAAAAACGGCGGACGGAGATCCATCGCTCGCACATCGGATTTGTCTTCCAGGCGTACCACCTGATCGACGATCTGACCGTCTACGAAAATCTGGAGACGCCTCTGCTCTACAAGGGCCTGTCGCGCTCCGACCGCAAGAGCAAGGTGGCCGAGATGCTCGACCGCTTCGGTATTGTGGCCAAGCAGAAGCTCTTCCCCAATCAGCTTTCGGGCGGACAGCAGCAGCTTGTGGGCGTAGCACGTGCGCTCATCATTGAGCCGCGAGTCATTCTGGCCGACGAGCCGACGGGCAATCTACAGTCCAGCCAGAGCGAGGACATCATGGAAACGCTGCGCCGCCTGAATCAGGAGGACGGCGTGACGATCGTGCAGGTGACTCATTCCGAAAAGCAAGCCCAGTACGGCGACCGTATCGTGACCCTCGTGGATGGGCAGGTTGAGGACGATTATCAACTGCGAGAGGAGGTCGCATCCCAGAAATAAGGCGGGACGCCAGGGAGCACCTGCTCGATACGCCGAGGAGCATCCGCCGCATTGCTTCGCCCTATTCACACAGGGGGGATCCATTTTTATGTATCCGCACATCAATACGCGCTTCACCACATGCTTCGTAGCTATCTTACCGTTGCGCTCCGCGCCCTTCAAAAGCACAAGACTCATGCCTCTGTTAATGCGATTGGGCTGGCTTTGGGCCTTGCCGTATGCGTGCTCATTGCGCTCTACGTACGGCATGAGACGTCGTACGACCAGTTTCATGAGGATGCTGATCGCATTGTACAGGTCACCCAGGTGGCGCAGTTCGACAATGAAACGTCGCGCACAGCCATGATTCCGGCTCCGCTGCCCGAGGCCCTGCGCCAGGGCGCACCGGGGGTAGAGCAGACTACCGCGCTAAAGTCTGGTACGGTCGTGGCTCGGCAAGACAATCGGTCGTTTGAAGCCGAAGTGTTGTATGCAGAGCCGGCGTTCTTTGAGATGTTCAGCTTCCCGCTGGTCCGGGGGACCTCCGCAGAAGTATTGCAGCAGCCGGATGGCGTGGTGCTTACCACCGGGCAGGCCCAGCGCATCTACGGGCGCACCGACGTGCTTGGCGAGACACTGCAAATCCGCCTGGATACATCGTTTGAAACCTTCACTGTAACAGGGATAGCTGAGTCGGCCCCGACTACGTCCAGTATCCCGTTTAGCATCGTGTTGCCATTCGATCGGCTCCAGGATTTCGACCGGACGATGCAAGACCCGTCGTGGCGTACGCTGAGTCCGCTGCTGTACGTGATGCTAAACGAGCCCGGGCAAGTCGCCGGATTGGAGCGCGCGCTGGAGCAGATCCGAATGAACGAGATGCCAGACCCGGAGCAGCGTCATTTCGAGCTACTGCCGATCACCGAGACGCACTTTGCATCCAGCATTTACGGCCAGTTGCAGCCTCCGAGTCGCTCGCTCTACACGTACATCCTGGTCGGCATTGCCGTCTTTGTGCTGGGCATCGCCTGCATCAACTTCGTGACGCTCACGGTGGGGCGTTCGGCGGAGCGGGCGCGCGAAGTGGGCGTGCGCAAGACCATGGGCGCAGGCCGCCAACACGTCATGATTCAGTTTTGGGGCGAGGCGGTGCTGATGTGTGCAGCGGCCTTGGCGCTGGGGCTGGGCATCGCGCGGCTCGCCCTTCCATCTTTCAGTCAACTGGTAGAAGTGCCCCTGACGGCTGAAGCATTGCTCACGCCCAGTATGGCGCTTGTGCTGGCAGGTGTGCTTGTCGTGGTTGCAGTCGCTGCCGGAGGCTATCCCGCAATGATCCTTTCGCGCTTCCGGCCCGTTGCGGTGCTTCGTGGTCAGGTGCCGGGTGGACGTCCGTCGCGGCTTGTGCAGGGGCTCGTCGTGGTGCAATTTGCTCTCTCCATCGCCCTTATGGCAGGCACGTTTGTCATGTGGAAGCAGGTCGATCTGGTTCAGACCAAAGATCTGGGATTCCAACACGAACAGGTCGTCCAGATTGATGCGCAACTGGCCAGGGGACAGAGCCAGCAGGTGCTCAATCGCTACCGGCAGATTGCTGAGTCGTCATCGGCGGTGCAACACGTGACGGGCGGCTGGGGCGGCATCGGCGTTGAGGGGGCGCTTCCGAACCGGTTCGAGGCGCAGTCGGGCAACACGACCGTGAAGACCCATGCGTGGCGCACGCATCATGACGTTGTGGAGACGCTGGGAATGACGCTGGCAGCCGGACGCGACTTTTCCCCGGAGTACGGGGCCGACGCAACTGGACAAACAGTGATTGTGAATGAGAAGCTTGTTGATGCATTTGGCTGGGACGACCCCATCGGAAAAACGCTAAGTGTGCAGTTTGCCGTGCAGGAGGCCGAAGTCGTTGGCGTCGTAGAAGACATCCACTTCCAGTCGTTTCGCCAGCAGATCGCGCCCCTTGTGCTACATATGCGCCCCATCGCGCCAACCAATCAGCTATTCGCGCGCATCGCACCTGGGCAGACGGCACAAGCCCTTGACGAACTCCAGCACGGCTGGGCCGACACCGTGTCGGATCTGCCGTTCTCTCCTGTGTTCTTAGACGAAGCCGTGGAACAGCAGTACCAGTCCGACCAGCGCTGGGCCCACATCGTGACGTATGCAGCGGGGTTTGCGCTTTTCATTGC
>CAZBTM010000098.1:0-9957 GCA_964494425.1 uncultured Rhodothermales bacterium
CGATTTACGTAGCTGTCCTCATGTCGACTGAAACCGCCCCGGCCACGACCGAATCGGTCGAAACCGAACACGATCACCACCCGCCGCATCTGCAACACCACTTTGTCTCGTCGGAGCAACAGTTCGACTCGGCAAAGCTGGGCATGTGGCTGTTTCTGATTACGGAGATTCTGCTGTTCTCTGCGCTGTTTGTAGCGTATGCAGTGTATCGCAACTGGAATCCGGTAGCGTTTGCTGAAGCAAGTAGCACGCTCGACTGGGTCCTGGGATCGGTAAACACGATTGTGCTGCTTACGTCCTCGCTCACTGTGGCCCTGTCAATCCACTTCATCCAGAAAAACGACAAGCAGAAGACGGTCATTAGTCTGCTATCGACGTTGGCACTGGCAGGGGTCTTCTTGGTGATCAAGTACTTCGAGTACATGGCCAAGTTTGAGCACGGAATCTATCCCGGCGAAGCCTTCGCGCCTACCGGGAGCGGATATGAGTACCTGGCTGCGATTCCGTACGTGCCGCAGTTCTTCAGCATCTATTTTGTGATGACGGGGATTCACGGCGTACACGTCGTTATTGGGATGGGTCTCATTGGCTGGATGGCCTGGCGCGCCCACCGAGGCGATTTTAGCGACGAGTGGTACACACCAGTAGAGCTTACAGGACTCTACTGGCACATCGTTGACATCATCTGGATTTTTCTCTTTCCGCTACTCTACCTTGTGTAGATGCGATCCTGCGCAGTCTCATGCCGCCCACACGGGCCGATTGAGCCCTGTGCGTCCCCTGTTAGCTCTTGCAGATTACAATTGAATAACGCCCATGGCCCACGCCACCGACGACCACGCCGCTCATGGCCACCACATCATCCCCATCCCCACGCTGCTGAAGGTCTTTGGTGCGTTAATCGCACTCACGGCTATTACCGTAGGGCTTTCGCCCTTTGAACTGGGGATGTTCGAAATCCCCGTGGCACTCGGGCTGGCAAGTGCAAAAGCGACACTTGTCGTGATGATTTTTATGGCCCTGAAGTACGACAATCCCGTCAACATGCTTACCTTTAGCGTAGGGGTGCTCTTCGTGGCCGTCTTTTTGATCTTTACGCTGCTCGACACCGCCTTCCGAGGTGACATGGATAACGTAGACCGCCTAACAATTGAAGAGCGTGAGCGTCTGAATGAGCAACTACAGGAGTCGGATGTAGATGCTGAAGACCTTCAGGTCGCGCCAAGCGATATGCAGTAGCACATATCCTTACTGCAAAACTGAAACGGGGAATTCCGTACAGGGAGAGATACAGAGCGGTCTGCTCCACCGTACATCGTGCTGCGCCAAACATAACGATGTTGATGCAGCATTCGGATTATAAAGATGCTTCCGGTTTGCGTCGAATCTTCACGCCCTCACGTCCGTCTATAGTAATGTGAGTCATATACAAGGCACAGAGTCAGTAGTATAGGCTCAGGGTAGACAAGCCAAGTTGAGAACTACTCTCGACGGGCAGACAGGTAGTCTGTGGTGAGGCATGGACGGTCTGACTGCGTTTGCAAAGTCTAACAATCGGGCTGACTTCCCGACTGCAGGTGCGGTCCGCTTGTCGTTGGGCATGCTGTGTTACTTACATACCATACTGCTTTCACACCGAAACCATGGGTCCAGCCCCTCACGAACGTAGGCGTTCGTAAACAAACCGTTGTGCTCAGCCGATCTTGCCGTTGCCATGCATGTGCTCTTTATCACCCTCGTCGGTCCGGTTCTCTTCTTTTTGCTGACGTGGGTTGTGGCGACTGCGTACCGCCTATATTTTCCAGAACAACCCGTTGCGTTTGATCGGGACCCTGTTGTACTGCGCGAGCAGCGTCTCCGCAAGGAGAAAAGCGTGCCCGTGGGCGTACGCGAGATCCGTGAGGATCAGCGCCGTAGCCAGTACCTGGGTAAGTCCTCTCCCGACTATCGATACGCGTGGGGCAGCTCCGATGGATTTCCTGATACGTGGCGTGAAAACGTATGGCTGCGCCGTAACTGATGTTTATGCAGTCCCTGAATCAGAGTGCGTTAAAGCGCGACGAGATATAACGCTGCTACTTTACCGTTCTTCAACTACGCAACAACCCTGTATGTGGCCTCCAAGCCTCTATCCCCATGCTCTTTAGGGGGCGCACATGATCCACTTGCCTCCACCTTTTTGCAAAACCGTACTGCTTGCATGAAAGTTACTGAACATCTTGACCGTGCATCCCACCCACTCATCTCCTATGAAATCATTCCGCCCAAGCGAGGTGGATCGGCAGAGCAGATGCTTGAGGTGGTAGAAGAACTCATGCCCTATGATCCGCCGTTCATTGACGTGACGAGCCATTCGGCAGAGGTCTCCTACAAGCCCATGCCCGACGGCACATGGAAGCGGTGCGTAAAGCGGAAGCGTCCGGGTACCCTGGGGTTGTGTGCAGCTATCGAAGCGCGATACGGCATCGACACAGTGCCACATATTCTGTGCAAAGGGTTTACACGCGAGGAAACCGAAGACGCGCTCATTGAGCTGAATTACCTGGGGATCGATAACGTGCTGGCGATCCGAGGAGATGACAAGGGCGTCGAGAAGGATCTGCCGCCCGACCGCTCCCGCAACGAGTACGCGGTTGACCTCGTCAGCCAGATTACAGACATGAACCAGGGAGCATATCTGGAAGACTTAATGGATGCGCAGTCTACGAACTTCTGCATTGGGGTTGGGGGCTATCCGGAAAAGCATTTTCAGGCGCCGAACATGGCGTGGGACGTTATGCGGCTCAAGCAGAAGGTTGAAGCGGGAGCCGACTATGTCGTTACGCAGATGTTTTTTGACAACGCGTACTACTTCGAATTCGTGGAGCAGTGCCGCAGTGTTGGCATTGACGTTCCCATTATTCCAGGCATCAAGATCATTACCCGTAAGCGGCACCTTCGGTCGCTTCCCGCTCACTTTCATACGGACATCCCTGAGGCGCTGGCAGCCGAAATTGCAGCAGCCGACTCGGACGAAGAGGTAAAGCACTTGGGTATCGAATGGGCGTTGCAGCAGTCAGAAGAGCTGCTATCCGCCAATGTACCCTGCCTCCATTTCTACATCATGTCGAGCGCTACGACGGTGAAAGAGGTTGTGGAGCCGCTCCGCGAGATGGCATAGCACCGCACAAGATCGTGCTATGTGCTTTAGGGGATGAGCAGAGGGGATGAGCAGAGGGGATGAGCAGCCATCTACTCCTCGCCCCAATGTGGTTACACCTAAGAAAGCGCCCGAGCAGAACTACTGCTCGGGCGCTTCGGCATGGAATGGATACGTGCAGATCCTTATCGATGAGCATCTTTATCCTTGCGGCGCAACTGCGCTTTGTACTTCTCCAACTGCCGACGCAACTGGTCGGCGCAGTTCTTGGCTGCATCCTCGTGGGTGCTGGCTTCACCGGTTGCCGTTAACCGCTTCTGATAGACATCAAGGCGCGCCTCAACGGTTTTTTCCTCTGCTGGGCTGTTGTTCTTACTCAGAACAACTTCAGCGTTGATGATGCCGTCGTAGTAGCGTTCAAGCTTTTGCAGGCGTTCCTCAACGCGAGATTGCACCTGGGGCGATACCGTAACGTGGCGGGTGGTCAGTTGGAGGTTCATAAGGCACAACGCAGCTGTGGAATCAAACAGACGAATGCAGGTATGCCTTCCGGACTCAGAAGCGAAAAGCCCTAAGGCGCCTCTACCAAGGCCATTATACTTTACGTAGCACTCTGTATTTTAGGCGTCTACCGCTTCCTCAATAAGAAGCCAAGTAGGTAAAGGCTGTGCTTATCGGACACGCGCAGTTCGTGAAAGTGTTGCAGAAGGCAGAGCGCTGAGCTCCCGTAAATAGCACGCACTGTGCGGTCTATCGGGAGAATTTGTAGTTTCCACGACAGTCATCGAACATGTGATGCCTTTCAGACAAGAGGGGGAGACTGCAGGATACGCCGCATGCCCGCACAGCGATGCCCGTTGGGGACTGCAGAACCAGTCTACGGCTATGCAGGTGACGAAGGGCCACTTCGCCGTGTTCTGCTTCGGAATTAGGCAGGCGGCGTATCAGCGGTGTTGGTAAAGCCCTGCACGTACTGGTCCTCTAACTGGCGCATTGCAGCCTGGCCCTCTTCTGTCTTATCGGTATGACCAAGCAGATGGAGAACGCCGTGCACCGCATATCGGGCGATTTCGGCATCCACCGAGGTGTCGAACTCGCCATGACGCTCGCGGGCCGTCTCAACATCTACATACACTTCGCCCTCAAGCTCATCCTGCGCATCACTCAAGTTGAACGCAAGTACATCGGTGTTATAATCGTGGTCGAGGTACTGCACGTTCAGGGATCGGACCAGGGTGTGCGTGCCAAAAACAATAGTCAGGGCTTTGACGGACTGCTCGGACTGCTCCGCAATAACCTGGGTAAGCAGGCGACGTATTGCATCGGTAGAGATCGGAAGCGTATCGAGTTCAGGGGCATGCTCAATAGAAATCATGCGGGATGCAGGTATGGGGAAAGCGCAAAATGCCAACGTAATCGGCTACAGCGTTGACTCGGCAGGCGTTGAGGCGTCGCGTGGAATTGAGACGCTACTCGATGCAGGCGGCGAGTCTACTTCGCCATCGCCAGATACGGACGATTCCTTTTCGTGCTCCGATGGGTTACTCTCAGGATGCACAGAGACGGCATGCAAGCCCTTCGGGCCGTCGTTCAATTCGAAATGAACGGACTGCCCGGTGTGTAGCGTTTTAAAATCGTCGTCAGATTTAATTTGTGAGTAGTGAACAAATACGTCATCACCGCCATCCGGGTGGTTGATAAACCCATATCCTTTTTTGGCGTCGAACCATTTCACAGTGCTTTGCTCCATATCATCCATAATTACGCAGCGGGCCGTCGTAAGACACATATAGCGGAGTGTGCCGAAGTGGGCTGCGAAGTCTCGCAGGGCAATCACATTGCCTCACAGAATGCAGCAACACACTAAATGTGCACACGCTGCGAATATAGAGCTTAGGTATACATCCTGTCAAGTTTGCTGTGAAATGAGATGGAGAAGCGGTGTTATGAATGAACAACAGACCGACACGTACGGCACGAGCGCTGTTCTATGCCAATTAGCATCGCTTTGTCGGGGTCCTGATACCTTCCCAAGAGCCTATGTGTTGAAGCATAGGCCGAATGAGAGATACGCAGACCGTCGCGGTTAGGGCTGGGGGGCGCCTGCCGGAGGAACGGTAGGGGCGGAAGCAGAATCGCCACCGGTGCCGGGAAGCAGCCCTTCGGGATCGGGGGATGCAGAGTCGGTGAGGCCGTAGTCGCGCAGGATATCGACGGGAATGTCGTACGGAAGCGTGCGGCGCAGCTCCTCAAATCGCGCATCAAACTGCTCTACGCGGTCGGGGCGGTTGGCTTCCTGGTAGCTCATGCGTACCGAGCCCGCAAATCGGAGGGCAAAGAGGAAATCTTGCGTGCTGCTGGCCTGTTGCAGCTCCTGGAAGACCATAGGCTCCATATCGGTCATGATCTCAGCCACGCGGTCGGTGGCGTCCATAGATTCATACGCCTGCGCCGTAAGCACATAGCTCTGTAGATTTCCGGCAACGGTGCGAAAGGGCACCTGCTCTACAAAGTCGTCGAGGAAAGCGCGGGCCTTCTCTTCGTGTCCGTTGGCGGCCCACTGCTCGGCAGCATGCGTTACAAACAGACGATAGCCATCGGCCATGCGGCGGGCGTTTTCGTCGTAATAGACATCGGGATCCGCAAGGCCGCGGAAGCGGAAGTCCTGCATCCGGTCGATAGTGATGTCGGGCACCACGCGCCCAAAGCGTTGGTCGTGCTGTACAGGCACAATGCGGTAGGCTTGGCCCTCAAGCTGCAGGTAATCGTCAAGGTTAAGGCGCCCGCTCTGTGCCACGGTCACGGCAAAGTAGACGGGGCGTGCCCAGTCGTTTTCAGCGTTGCTACGAATGAGGTCGAAGACCGCGAGGTCCGCAATCTGCAGCATGTTGCTGCGTTCGTCGAAGGGGCGGCCCTCCAGTTGCCACTGTAGCGGACGCGAGACGCGGGCCGAGTCGGAGTCGGCGACAGTACCGTTTTCGATGACAGCTTCTGAATCCACAGGAATCGAAACCGGCTGAGCGCGCCAAGCGCGGGGCCGCAGCTCTTCGATCTGTTCGTCCGAAAACGAAAACGGAAGGGGGGCCGACTCGTGAGCCTGCTGGTTTTTGAGCTGCTTAATGTACCACGACGTGTTTAGGAGCGATAGGTTGACCACACGCACATCACGGCGCACGCCTTCGACCTCTTGCAGGTACCACAGCGGGAAGGTGTCGTTGTCGCCGTTGGTAAACAGGATGGCATTGGGGGCCACGCTGTTGAGCATGTTGTAGGCGTAGTCGCTGGGCAGGTAGCGCCCCGAGCGGTCGTGGCTGTCATAGTTTTGGTAGAGCATCCAGCCCGGCACGGTAGCCAGTAAGAGCACACCTGCCGCGGCTAAGCCCAGCCATCGCTTCGATTTGGACCAGGTGCTGAAGAGGCTATCTTTGAGTAGATGCAGCACGCCGGTGGCTCCGAGTCCAACCCATATGCTGAATGCAAAGAAGCTGCCCGCGTATGAGTAGTCGCGCTCGCGAGGCTGCATGGGCGTCTGGTTCAGGTAGATGATGATCCCGATGCCCGTGATGAAGAACAGGAACGCCACCGCTGTAGCGCGGCGCCAGTCCCACGTAAAGTGGTAGAAGGCGCCAAAGAGCCCCAGCAAGAGGGGAAGCGCAAAGTAGACGCTGCGCCCGGCGCGCTCGCTGGGGGTGGCGGCATCGACAGTTGCCTCGTTGGCAATGTCGGGGTCGAGGAAAGAAATGCCCGTGGCGGCAGGGGCGTCTTGCGTGTCGGCGGCCCGTCCGGCAAAGTTCCACAAGAAGTACCGGGTGTACATGTGCCCAATCTGGTACCGCAGAAAGAAGTCCAGATCGGAGTTGTAGCGGTCGTAGACCTGGGTGTGGCGCGGATTGGGCGACCAGCGGCGGGGGAACAGCGCCTCTGCATCGCGCTCCACACGTCCGGTTTCATCGTTGTAGGTCGACCCGCTGAGCAACGGGCGGTCGCCGTACTGCTCGCGCGACATGTAGGAGACAAAGTTCTCCAGCGATGAGGGATTGTTCTGGTCAATGGGCGGGTTAATCGAACTGCGAATGGGGATGAGGAAGTAGGAGGAGTACCCAATGAGCCCGAGTACTACATAGAGCACGAGCAGGTTGGCCACGCGCATCCGTTTAGTATGGGTGATGTAGAGCCCATAGACCAGCAGCGAGGCCATGATTGTAAGGACGAGGAACGGGGCCTGTGTGGCTTCCAGCACTGTTGGCAGGCCCTGAATAATCCCTGGATACAGCAGAAAAAAGATGCCCGATGCGATGCCTCCAGCCAGCGCCAGATACTGAAACCGCGTGCCCGCGCTCCAGTCGGGATTATCGTAGCGCTGAAAGAATACGATAAGCGCCACAAAGAAGAGCGAGAGCAGGCTGAGCAGGTGGATGCCGATAGCAAGCCCGTACAGGTAGGCAACCACCAGCAGCCACCGCTCCGACGACGAGCCCAGGACGTGCTTTACGCCGCGTGCCAGGTCGCGGTCTTCGGCTTGTGCGTACTCGCTCCACTTTAGCGTAAGCCAGACGCAGAGCGTGGTAAAGAAGGTCGATAGCGCATACGTCTCGGCCTCTACCGCGTTAAACCAGAACGAATCTGACACCGCAAGCGTGAGCGCACCCACGAGGCCGCCCACATAGGCGGTGACGCGCACACTGGGCGTCCATGTTGACTTCGGGCCGCGCCACTCGCGTATGAGCTGCAGCACGATGAGGTACGTCAGTGTCACCGCAGCGGCACTGGCGAGCACCGAGATCATGTTCATGGAGAGCGCCACGTACGAGGCGGGCACGAACATCGAAAAGAGGCGGCCCACCAGCATGTAGAAGGGCGCCCCGGGCGGGTGGGGAATCTGAAGCGTACTCGACACAGCGATCCGTTCGCCCGGATCCCAGAACGAGACGGTGGGGGCTACGGTGAGCGCATACAAGATCAGCGCGAAGGCGAAGAGAGCAGCCGGAAGATACCGGTCGAGGCGCGACCAATTCATGCAGGAGGACAGTAGCTACGAAATCAGAACAAAGAGAGGACCGCTCCAAGGCGATGCAAGAGCGGAAGGCAACATGCACGTCAATGCAGCCAACAGGCCACGGATCCAACAAACGAACAGATGCGCATGAATCGGATGCGCAGGCGATGCAAATCGGGCAAAGATTGCAGGGCGGCATCCCCGTTAGGCTGCACCGTCGACGATGATGACGCACTCGCCTCGCACCTTCGATTCGCCCTCATAGTAAGAGCGCAGTTCCGTGAGGGTGCCGCGGCGCACCTCTTCGTGTATTTTGGTGATCTCGCGGGCCACAGCGGCCTGGCGGTCGGTGCCCAAGGCGGCGGCCAAGTCGCCAAGCGTACGCACCAGCCGGTAGGGCGACTCGTAGAGGACGAGCGTGCGCGGCTCGGTCGATAGCGTTTCCAGACGCGTCTGGCGGCCCTTCTTCCGGGGCAGAAATCCTTCAAACACAAAGCGGTCGGAGGGCAGTCCGCTTGCGGTAAGGGCAGGAACAAATGCGGTTGCTCCCGGAAGCGCCGACACAGGCACGCCGGCTTCGTGGCAGGCGCGGGCCAGGTAAAAACCTGGGTCGGAGATGCCCGGCGTGCCCGCATCGGTAATCAGAGCAATATCGTGCCCCACGCGCATCCGCTTTACCAAATGCGGCGTTTTGTCGTGTTCGTTGTGGGCGTGGAAGCTGGTAGTGGGCGTATCGATGGCGTAGTGATTCAGCAGTACGCCCGAGGTGCGGGTGTCCTCGCAGGCAATGAGATCGGCCTGCTTCAGCGTATCGACCGCCCGGTACGTCATGTCGTCGAGGTTGCCGATGGGCGTAGGCACAAGGTACAGCATGCAGGGCAGACAAAGCGTAAGGGATGCGAAGCGGCACAGCCATCGAATAGCGGACGGGGCATCCGCCTGGGGCTGGCGTTACAAGCTACCAGTCGGAGCTTGTGCGTGATGGCGGGGTGGGGGGCGTGGGCAGGTCGTCGTTATCGTCGGCGCCAAAGAGCGAAGCCCCCACAGCCCCTCCGATGGCCCCGAACACGGCAAGCAAGACGGCTCCCATAATGATCGACACGATTATCAGGCCTGTGCTGGGTTCTTGCATCATTTGGCCCTGTTGTTCCTGCATCATCTGCTGCATGTCAACCCCCATGAGAGATTGGATGACCGACTCCCCATCCAGATTCAACGGCTGCAAGATCCAGTCGAAGAGTGTGCTAAGCAGCGAGCCAACGAGGCCAGCGCCGGCGCCAAGGGTCGCGCCCTCGACCGGGTCGATGGAGCGATTGGCTGTGGTGATGTAGTGCCAGGCCGCTGTGCCGCCACCGAGCATAACGCCCAGGCAACACAGCACATTGATCAGCGAGAGATACGACGTGCTGAGCACGCCCGCAACGATACCGCCAATAAATACAGATTGTAGGCGCATAGGCATAAAAAATAGGCCGATTTAGGCAAAGAGGCACAGGTAACCTACGAATCAAAACAATGAACCGAAACTGCAGGGCGTTTCAATAGGTCTCGCACGATCCGGAACAGTAGTATGCCGGTTCGGATGACATGCAAGATGTGTACTCATTAACCCCGACACAGCATGACTCCATTGGATTGGGAACGTGTGGCCTACGTTGAATTTGCGTTTGCCACGGTTACGCTCATTATCTTCCCGCTGATTTTGTTGGCGGCCTGCGCGCGGACTCAGGATAGCAGTCCGGCAATCGCGGAAACCCCGGCGCCCGCGGTGCGCGGAGACCTCGGGCGGTGGACGCAGCATTATGAAAACCGCGGCGCGGAG
>CAZBTM010000098.1:9967-10354 GCA_964494425.1 uncultured Rhodothermales bacterium
GTGCGCGTACCGGCGGTGCGCATGCGGATGCTGGCGTACTGGCGGGCTGCCGCGCTGCTGGGCATTACGGTGTACCTGTGGATTGCTGAGATGACGATGGGGTTTATGACGAGTGTGGCGGCACGCGTCATTGTGCCGTTGGTGCTGTGGCGGGGCGATATTGGCGCGACCTGGCAGCACCCGCTTCCTCCTGGCACATCGTGGCAGGCGCGCATCTATCGCGTGTGGTGGTACTTTGTGGTGGTGTATTCCGTCGCGGGTGCTGTGTCTATGCTTCCGATGGTTAGCTGTGCCATTACCGGAGATGCCCCGGCTTCGTGCCAGGCCTGGTACGGTCCGCCGCAAGCCTACGCGTCGCTCTTTCACGAAGGAGCCGACTGGTGGATG
>CAZBTM010000099.1:0-3881 GCA_964494425.1 uncultured Rhodothermales bacterium
GTTCACCCAGGTTCAGAAAGATGACATTGCCCCCAAACGTGCCGACTCCGTCTACGTGGTAGGTCCCCACCAGATATTCGTAGAAGAGCCCCGCGTCAAACTCGGGAAGCCAGTTGGCGTGCGTAATTCCTACCTGTGAGTTTTCTTGAAACCCCAGGCCTGCCGGATTCCAGAACATGGCGTTGGCGTTGTCGGCCAGGGCTACGCCGGTATTGCCCATGCCTGCGCCCCGGCTGTCGGGCTCAATGCGCAGGAACAGCGCGGACGATTGCCCCAGCTGCGCATGGGCTGCCGTTGTAAGCATGAGTAGAAGAAGCGCGGTTCCAGCAAACCCGATCCACTGCCGGAGGGGTCGGTGAGGGTAAGTCAAAGTCATGAGTGCGAGCTAACTGCGTTATCGATGTACGGGAAACGATGGCTGCCTGTGAGCAGCACACATCGTAAAGGAGGCGTATCAGTTTGTATCGATAGACCGCAGGTGGATGACAGAGAACAACGTGCTTATGAGGGTAGGCAATGCGTCTCTCAAAAGCAAGACGTGCGTCGCATGCCATACGTGTATACTCGTTTGTAGAAGAGCCAGCCAGTCTGTCTTATCGATCTATACTGACCGCA
The DNA here is from genome assembly GCA_964494425.1 of uncultured Rhodothermales bacterium. Lineage (GTDB taxonomy): Bacteria > Bacteroidota > Rhodothermia > Rhodothermales > Salinibacteraceae > Longimonas. The sequence goes on from CAZBTM010000099.1 coordinate 616, forward strand.
CTCTGCTATCTCGCTTTGTTATACCGGTTTTACGTGCCGTTTAACGCATTGGGGAGACAATAACTGTACGTACGTACGACGCCTGCACGCAGCCGAGGTTCATATTTTTTGTGCGAGCTTCGCACACCGATCAGGGATAAGGGCGCAACGCCGAATGCTCATGCGTCCATCCCCGCGCATTGATGCTTACCCCGCCTCCAGCTCATCGCGCAGATCTTCGAGCCGCTCCAGGCGCTTTGAGAGTTGATTCGTGGCGTCGTGGATATCTTGCAGCGCTTCTTGCACCGGTCCGTCGTCGCCTTCTTCCTTAGCGACCTCAATCAGAAACTGGGCATTGCCGTGGATGATGGAGAGCGGATTGTTTACGTCGTGTATAATCTCGCTGAGTGCACGGTGCAGCGCATCGGCGTCGGGGTAATTGGCCATAGGTGAAGAGAGGTCAGGTTAAGAAGAACCGGCGGGTACAATGCGCCATCCACGATCAGACGCGTGCGCATGCCCCTGCGCAACGATGGGATCATGTTCAAAGAGCAGCGTCCACCCGTGGGCTTCTGCATCCCGCAAGAATCTTGCCTTTTCGTCAATCGTCTGTAGAGGAGCAATGTCGTAGGCCATCGTCCACGCGGCGCCTGCATGATGATGGGTGGGCAGCAGGTCGGCCACGAACACATAGGTCGTCTCGGGCCCACTGACCTTCACCAGTTGCTGGGCGGTCGTGTGGCCGTCTACGCAGCGCAGGTCGATGCCCGGCATCAGGGTGCCTGCGCCCTCGTGGAACGTCCACGCCACCTGGTTGGCCAGGGGATCGAGAATTGCCTTACGAAATGAGTTTTTCTCTTTGGGATTCGGAGCCCGTGCTGCCTCCCAATGCTTGGCCTGCACATGATGCGTAGCCGTGGGGAAGCGCGGCACCACCTCATCGTTGTGGCGAGTGACCGCGCCTCCACTATGATCAAAGTGCAGATGCGTAAACACCACGTCGGTCACCTCCGACGGCGCCACGCCTGCCGCCTTGAGGCTATCTGTAAGCGTGTACACCGAATGGTCAATCCCGAAGATCGACTCCTCTTTCTCCGAAAATGTATCGCCAATGCCGGTATCCACCAGGATGCAGCGGTCGTTGCCTTGTATCAACAGGCAGCGCATGGCCAGTTCGATACGATTTTGGTCGTCGGCGGGGATGCGCTCGTCCCACAGCGGTTTAGGCACAATGCCGAACATGGCGCCGCCGTCGAGCTTAAAGGTGCCCGTTTCGAGCTGATGGAGCGTGTAGGGTCCGCATTCGATCATAGGACGGTGTGAGCTGCTGCACAAGATCACGATGCATGCACGATGCATGCAACCTACACATCCTCGGGCGGAAAGTCTTTGAAGTGCCCGTTCGACTTGACGCGGCGCTGCACGTCTTCCTGCTGCTCCACCTGTGGAATAAGACGCCCAAAGTGCTCTACCAGATAGTTCACGCGCTCAAGCTCGGTGCGCAGCTGCAACACCTCTTGCTTCTGCTCCAGCGACAGCCCCGCGTTCTGCGCCAGCACAAACGAGAGCGGTTGGTCGGTTTGGTAGAGCCCAGGGCGCACGGTGCGCCCGGCCAGCTCAAGTAGTTTCATGTGCTGGGTGATCATACGCTCACGCAGCGACGGGTCGACCTCATCCGAGGTGTCTGCAATGAGTGTCACATCCGCCGTGTAGTACGAGGCGCGGTCATCGAACACCTCTTCGATGCGAAACCGCTCGCGTCCTTCAGCAATCAGATCGGCGCTCCCGTTCTCGTAGCGCCTCAAGATACGCTGGATGTGTGCAGTGCACCCTATGGAGGCAATCGAGCCTTCCTCAGCCAGCACCACTCCAAAGGGAGCGTCGTGCGTGGTGCAGAACGCCATCAGATCCTTGTAGCGCTCTTCGAAGATATGCAGCGGCACCTGTTCGTGTGGGTAGAGTACCAGACCGAGCGGAAAAAGCGGAAGGTCGTCGATGGTAGACATGGAGTTTGCTGTAGGCCCGTGGATAAGAAGCATAAATCAAACCTATGCGCCAAAATGGGTGTTTCCCCTGGTCTGCAGTGGAGTGTGCAAAGCCTGTTCTTTATTACAGCGCTACAGGCTCAGGGGGATGCCGAGGGGGAGTCTTCCATTTCGATGATGGGCACCGCCCCCTGACGCAGCCGGTACAGTGCATATCCCGATACCACCGCAACACTACTGCACCCCAAAGCCACTGCCGGACGCAATAGCAATGCGCCACCGGTCGCGAACATGACGCCAAAGAGCAGGCCCACCGCCGCTACGGTACTCCAGATGCTGCGCGACAGCGAGGCCGCTGGGGCAACGCCCGTTTCGGCCCGCTGGCGCGCCCACCCGGGGCCGCCCGGACGCGCCAAGCGGTAGAAGCGCCGCAGGGTCTCAGTTGATTCCGGTTTCGTAGCGTACATCACGCTAATCCACACAATGCCCGTAAGCACCGTAATCGCGCCCAGGCGCAGCCCAAAATCGTCGATGACGGCCCCCGGATAGAGCGTCGTGGTCAGTCCAATCAGAAAGCCCGCACACATGGCCGACAGCTCGGCCCACGCGTTAATGCGCCACCAGAACCAGCGCAAAATGAGCACAACGCCGGGGCCGGTACCAATAGCAATCACCAGCCGGAAGATGGTGGCTACGCTCTCTGAGAAGAACGCAGCAACGGCCCCAATCGTGGCAATGAGCAGCGAGGCGGCGCGTCCGGCCAGCACCAGCTCAGACTGCGTGGCGTTGGGACGCACGAAGCGGGCGTACACGTCGTGTGTAAGGTACGAGGCGCCCCAGTTAATCTGGGTGGATACGGTGCTCATAAACGCCGCCAGGAGCGAGGCCACCGCCAGCCCCAGCACGCCCACCGGCAGGTAGTCGAGCATGAGCTTCGGGTAGCCCATCTCGGGATCCTCAAGGTCGGGGTATACCACGAGCGCCGCCAGCGCCACCAGCACCCACGGCCACGTGCGAATCACATAGTGCAGGATGTTAAAGAGCCAGGCCGCCCACTCGGCGTGCTCCTCATCGCGCGAGGCCACCAGGCGCTGAATGAACTCACCGCCCCCGTCGGAGCGCCGGAACGTCCACCACTGCACAAAAGCATACGCGAAGAAGGTGGATGCCGAGATGCCCGCAAACGCGCTCCATCCAATGCGCAGGCCGTCATCCCAGCCAATCTCGAACGGCACAAACGCCAATACGTCGAAGTGCAGCAGGGCGGTTGGTTTGCGGCCGAGACGGTCGCTCAGCGCGCGT
>CAZBTM010000099.1:3891-7233 GCA_964494425.1 uncultured Rhodothermales bacterium
CAAACGCCAATACGTCGAAGTCGGTAGCCGCCTGGGCTTGGGTCACGAGTCCGCTGAGCCCGCCCACCTCGGGACTCCGAATCGCGAACCAGGCCACGAGCACCGCTCCAATCAGCGCGAGCACAAACTGCACGAAGTCGGTGGCCACCACGCCCCAGAGGCCCGCCAGGCCTGCGTACAGCAGCACAAACACAAGCAGCACCAGCACCGACAGCATCTTCGGGTCCAGGCCCAGCACCGTGCCGCCCGTGGAGATGCCAAGGAGCGACCAGAACGAGAGCGCCTCCATCACCTTCAGCGCCGCCAGCATGATGTAGCCAATCCCGATGCAGTTAATGGGCACGGCAAACAGAAACGCCTTCACGACCCGCAACACCGCCGCCGAACGCCCGCTGTAGCGCATCTCGATGAGCTCGGCATCGGTCACGACCGCGCTGCGCCGCCAGAGCCGCGCAAACACGTAGATGAGCGCCACATGGCCCACCCCGAAGGCCCACCACTCCCAGTTGCCTGCAATCCCCCGCTCGCCCACGACCCCCGCCACATAGAGCGGCGTGTCAATCGAGAACGTGGTGGCCGCCATCGACGTGCCGGCCAGCCACCATGGCAGCGAGCGCCCCGAAATAAAAAAGTCTTCGACCGACTGCGAGGCGCGCCGCGACAGGTAGGCCCCCAGCGCCAGCGCGCCAATCAGGTAGAGCGCAATGATGAGGCCATCAATCCAGTGCATCCACAGGGGGGCGTTGGACAAAACACAGTAGCAGCAACGATGCGTTCAGCATCAGGGGGATGCAACGCTCCGCCTCCCCCTGAAGCCCCTGATGCATCGTCAACGTCAGGGGATAGCAGCGCAGGTTATGCCTCTGAGCCCGAGGCTGCTTCTGGAGCTGTTGTTTCCAGCGTACCGGCTCCGTTCGTGCCCACCTGCATGACATTTTCCACATCGCGAAGTGCATTCTCGCTCTCGGCCACGACGGAAGCGACCATCGTATCGCCGGTGATGTTGTTGGCTGTGCGCAGCATGTCGAGCGGACGGTCGACCCCCAGAATGAGGGCAATGCCGGCACTGGGCACGCCAACCGATTCCAGAATGACGACGAGCATGACGATGCCCGCGCTGGGCACGCCCGCGGTGCCAATCGACGCCAGCACGGCGATCAGCACAATGTTGAGCTGCTGCACCATCGTAAGATCCAGGCCCAGCACTTGCGCAATGAACACCGCCGCGACGGCCTGATAGAGCGCGGTGCCATCCATGTTAATGGTCGCCCCCAGGGGCAGCACAAACGACGAGATCTCTTTCGACACGCCCAGATTCTTCTCGCTCACCTCCATCGTAACCGGCAGTGTGGCGCCGCTCGATGAAGTTGAGAACGCGACCAGTTGGGCGGGAGCAATGGCCTTGAAGTACTCCGGCACGCTTTTGCGCGTAAAGAACGTAACGAACAGCGGATAGACGATGAACACCATCACCGCCAGGCCCAACACCACCGTTAAGCAGTAGTAGCCGAGCGCGCCCAGCAGCGCCCCAAGCTGTGCCGGACTGTCGGCGGCGATCGACACAATCGCATCCGCCAGCAGCCCGAACACGCCCACCGGCGCCGTAAGCATGATAAGCCCCACCACCTTGATCACAAGCGTATTGAGACTGTCGAACACGTCGATGAGCGGTTGGGCTTTTTCACTGGGGATGAGCAGCAGCCCAATCCCAATCAGGAACGCCACGAACACCACTTGCAGCATGTTGCCGTTGTCGGAGGCGGAATTGAAGAAGTTGGCAGGCACCATGTCGACGATGGGCTGCAGCGGACCGCGGTCGGCGGCGTCTTCGGCAAAGGCTTCGCGCTCGCCTACGTCGTCGCGGTAGGTTTCTTCAAGCTGGGTTTGCATCTCAGGGGGCACCGAGCCGCCCGGATTCAGCGTGTTGACGAGGGTCAGCCCTACCAGCAGTGCAATGACGGTTGTAATGAGGTAGAGCCCGATGGTCTTGCCCCCGATGCGCGAGAGCTTGTTCAGATCGGCCAGCGAGGAAATGCCCACCACCAGCGAGGCCAGGATCAGCGGCACCGCAATGAGCTTGAGCAAATTCAGAAAGATGGTGCCGAATGGCGCAATCCAGTACGCCGTAAACTGCTGCCAGCCTTGCGCAGCCCCCACAACGCCGTATGCCAGTCCAAGCAGAAGACCAATGATAATTTGCCAATGCAGCTTGCGATACCAGGGCATAGGGGATGCGTAGGTTGCGGTGGGAGGTAGTGGGGAAAGGGTATTGGGCGTTCATGGATCAACACAAGAAAAGGAGCCCACGCCCCGGAAACAAGGGCCTCTCATCGTTCTGCAACGCCAAGAGCCTACTCATATCAAAACAGCCACTGTGCGCTTCCTACCGCAAGGGCACTGCCTGCCAGCGTAGCCAGTGCGTTGACGCCGCTGTTGGTGAGTAGGCGAAATCCACGCGCTGGTGTGTCGGATGCCGCCGCTGGGGTGTCGTGCAGGGTCGTGTCGCCGGGATTTGCGTACTGTGCCTGAACGGATGCGCCGAGCACGCTATCCACGAGGCTTCCGCCCACCCCGCTTGCCGCCACCCATCCGGCCATGCCCCACGAGAGCGGGCCTACGCCTGCGGCCAGGGCCGCGATGACGCTTGCCCCCACGACGCCAGCTGCGGTGCCTACGCCCGAGATCGCTCCTGAGGCGCCGGCTTTCACCCAGCGCCTCGTAGCGAGCGACCACGCCTGTCCGCGCCAGCGCGTCCCGATTTCGGTGCCCCAGGTGTCGGCGGTGGCGGTGGCCAGTGCGCCTGTGAACGCCAGGTAGGCCACCATGCCATCGGTGTGGGGCAGCGCGGCAAGGGCCGCCCAGGCCACGCCGCCGTTGGCAAGCACTTGTGCTGCCGTGCGAGGCGGCATCTTTTGGTTGGATGACCCATCCAGACGGGCCAGCAGGCTGCCTGAGACCACAAATGCGGCCAAGGGGAGCGCCCAGGCTGTGCCTCCAACGAGAATAACGTGCGCGCCCAGTGCGCCTCCAAGCCCGGCGCCTGCTTTGGTGAGCCAGCGCATCTTATACACGACCACGGCGATGCTCACGGCCAGCGCGCCGCCGATTGCAAGCTTGGTGTAGAGCATGGGGCGGAGCGTTATGCTGCGTATCGTCAAAAAAATGGGAGGTATGCGTTCAACCCAGGCATTCGTTATTTCTTACGCACAAACGGGACAGGGGGACCCGAAGGGTCATGCTGTTGTGCCCCAGAGTGGCCCCGCACGAGGCAGAGCCTCGGTACCTGTTTAGCGGGCCAAGGAAACCCATAGCCGGGGACCGCTTGCGTCCCCGGCGATCTGT
>CAZBTM010000099.1:7243-10302 GCA_964494425.1 uncultured Rhodothermales bacterium
CGGGACAGAGGGACCCGAAGGGTCATGCCTGTTGTGCCCCGGAATGGTACGTATTGAATCTCTTCGGTAGCCGGAAAACGTGGGCCGAATGCTTTCGGTGATGGAAGCACCCTTACGAACATCTCCGGCCGCAATCGGACGGGCAAACAAAAAAACACGCCCTGCCGCCATAAAGGCCGCAGGGCGCGGTTTAGGTGTGTTGTGGGATGTCGTGGGTTACTGCTTCACCGACGACTCCAGTTCTTCTTTCGAGGGCGCGCCATCGCCTGCGGCACCGTTGCCGCCAATGGCTGCCTGAAGCTCTTCGAGCTCCGACTTCGAGCCGACCACGATGTCGCGGTACTCGTGCTGGCCGGTTCCTGCCGGGATGGGATGCCCCACCACAACGTTCTCTTTCAGGCCGTGCAGCGGATCCTCTTCGGCCCGGATGGCCGAGTTGGTAAGCACCTTGGTCGTCTCTTGGAACGACGCGGCCGAGATGAACGAGTCGGTAGCCAGTGCAGCCTTGGTGATACCCAGGAGCACCGGACGCCCGACGGCCGGGCGCGCTTCGCGCACCTGAATCTCAGGCTCGTCGCTACGCTTGAGCTGCGAGTTGATCTCGCGCAAGCGGCGACGGCTCACAACCTCGCCAATCTTGACGCGGTCGGAGCTACTCGGATCAGTCACAACAAACTTGTCATGCAAGTCGTCGTTGACCCGTGCCATCTTGTGACGGTCGACCACGTCTTCTTCGAGGAAGTGCGTATCGCCCGTTTCCACGATGCTCACGCGCTTCATCATCTGGCGTACGACGACCTCAATGTGCTTGTCGTCAATCTCGACGCCCTGCAGGCGGTAGACCTCCTGAATTTCGTTCAGAAGGTATTCTTGCACGGCCCGCGGGCCCTTAATCTTGAGGATGTCGTGCGGCGCAATCGTTCCGTCGCAGAGCTGATCGCCAGCTTGTACGAAGTCGTTTTCGTGCACCAGCATGTGCTTCGAGAGCGAGACCATGTAGGTCTTCGTCATCTCGTCTTCGCGGCTGGAGATAATGACTTCTTGCTTGCCTCGCTTGCGGTCACCAAAGCTGACGATGCCGTCGATCTCGCTGACAGCTGCTGGATCTGAGGGTGTGCGCGCCTCAAACAGTTCGGTAACACGCGGCAGACCACCGGTAATGTCGCTCTGCTTCACCGTCTGGCGCGGAATCTTAGCCAGCACCTTACCGGCCTGCACCGAGTCGCCCTCATCCACCTGGATGCGGGCCTGGGTAGGCATGTTGTACTCGCGGATGTCGTCTTCGTCCACGCGTACCCGCACCGCAGGGGTCAGCGTACGTTTCCGGCTTTCGGTAATCACTTTCTCCCGGTGACCGGTTTGCTCGTCGGTTTCTTCCTTGTAGGTGGTGCCTTCGATCATGTCTTCGAAGACCACCTCGCCGTCTACCTCCGAGAGGATAACGCTGTTGTAAGGGTCCCACGAGGCCAGCACGTCGCCTTTCTCGACCGACTCGCCTTCTTCCACCAGTAGTTCGGCACCGTATGGCACGACCTGGCTGTTGAGCTCGCGGCCTTCGTCGTCGAGGACGGAGATTTCGCCCTGGCGTGTGAGCACAATTTCTTTCGGCCCGTCGGTGTCTTCGTACATCACCGTGCGCAGGTTCTGGAAGGCGAGCGTACCCGCCGACTTCGTCTGCATGGTGCTTTCGGATGCGACCGCGCTGGCGGCGCCTCCAATGTGGAAGGTACGAAGCGTAAGCTGCGTGCCGGGCTCGCCAATCGACTGCGCCGCAACGACGCCCACCGATTCGCCCACCTCGACCATGCGGTTTGTGCCCAGGTTGCGCCCGTAGCACAGCGTGCATACGCCGCGCTGCGACTCGCAGGTCAGCACCGACCGAATTTCGATCTCTTCGATGGAGGTTTCAGCAATGTGCCGTGCGACCTTTTCATCAATGAGCTTATTGGCGCCCACGATGAGATCGTCGGTCTGCGGGTCGTACACATCGTGCACGGTAACGCGGCCCAGAATGCGCTTGCTGAGCGGAACCACTACCTCTTCGTTGTCGGTGAGGGCGGACACCGTAATGCCGCGCAGCGTGCCGCAGTCGTGCTCGTTGATGGTGACGTCTTGTGAGACGTCGACCAGGCGGCGCGTCAGGTAGCCCGCATCAGCCGTCTTCAGAGCGGTGTCGGCCAGTCCCTTACGCGCGCCGTGCGTGCTGATGAAGTATTCCAGCACCGACAGGCCCTCCTTAAAGTTGGAGAGGATCGGGTTCTCGATGATCTCGCCGCCGCCTTCGCCGACGTTTTTCTGCGGCTTGGCCATCAGCCCACGCATCCCGCCCAACTGACGGATCTGCTCTTTCGAGCCACGCGCACCGGAGTCGGCCATCATGTAGATGGCGTTGAAGCCTTCGCGGTGTTCTTTCAACGTTTGGAAGAGCACCTCTGACACCTGGTTGTTGGTCTGCGTCCAGATGTCAATAACTTGGTTGTAACGCTCGTTGTCGGTCGTGAAGCCCATTTCGTAGTTCGACTGAATCTTGTCGACCTCCGTATTGGCTTCTTCGACGAGCTCTTTCTTCTTATCGGGCACCACAATGTCGGCCAGTGAGAACGTAATGCCGGATGTGGTGGATCGTCCGTATCCCATACGCTTCATCGCATCCAGGAAGTTGGACGTTTCCTTGAATCCAACCGTTTTGAGGATGCGCGAGATAATCGGGCGCATGTTTTTCTTCGTGAGCACCTCGTTCACGAACGGCACGCCGTCGGGCACAATCTCATTGAAGAGCGTGCGCCCAACCGTCGTGTTGAGAATGGTGCTGGGGTCGTCGGGGTCGCGCAGTTCGATCTTGGCGTGGGTGGCCACAATGCCCTGGTCAAAGGCTTGGCGCACCTCGTCGACCGAGGCAAAGCGGCGGCCTTCGCCTTTCTCGCCATTTTTGGCCTTCGTCATGTAGTAGAGGCCCAGGATCATGTCTTGCGTGGGCACCGTCAGCGGCGAGCCGTTGGCCGGGCTCAAGATGTTATGGCTGCTCAACATGAGAACCATTGCTTCGAGGCATGCCTCGT
>CAZBTM010000100.1:0-453 GCA_964494425.1 uncultured Rhodothermales bacterium
GTGCAGGTAGCGCTCGGCGATGTGGGCTCCAATTTCGCGGGCGGTGGCGCGGTTGTAGGTGTGGCTGGTGAGGTTTCGGTCCTGGATCATCGCCATCCAGGTGCTGCCGTCCTCGACCAGGCCCACGCGGAATGCCGTCCGCAAGGTGTCCCGAGAGCCGATCAGATCGGCCACCCCTTCGCTGCTGAGCAAGTCGCGGAGGGTGTCGAACGTTGTTGCCATAAGAAGCCAAGGCATACATGAACAGAGGGGGCATCAGCGTAGCCTACCTGTGCGCCACCGCGTATGTTGCGGGGATTCGCACCGGAACCGCTTCCATGAAATACTTCACAACATCGGAAAATATATTTGGGGGGATGCGGACCTTTCTGCCCCATGCTACGCATTGAATCGGTGGTCATGGTTGGATATCTCACTCCAACACTGGCGTTCATACGTTTCGATTTTTCTGAT
>CAZBTM010000100.1:483-5625 GCA_964494425.1 uncultured Rhodothermales bacterium
AGAAGGCACTTATTCTGGAGCACCCCGATCCTTCGCTCGACGATTACCTGCGGGAGCAGGGCATCACGCCCGAGCGCGTCCCCCACGAAGAAACGTCGGATGTAGACGCGGTTATCGAGCGGCTCAAAGAGGGGCAACACGACCTGCTGTACAAACGCAGCAAGTTTCCGGTGACCGAGGAGGTGCTTGCAGCCTCTCCCAACCTGGCGGCTATCATGCTCTGCTGCATCGGCGACGATACGGTAGATAAGGAAGCGTGCGCCGAAGCCGGGGTGCTTGTCATGAACGACCCTGTAAGCAACGGGCGCTCGGTTGTGGAGATGGTCTTCGGCGAGATGATCGGCATTGCGCGCCGCATCTTTACCGCGAATGAAGCGGGCCGCCAGCACCTGTGGACGAAGTCGAGCACCCGCCGGTACGAACTGCTCGGCAAAACCCTCTCGATTATTGGGCTGGGCAACATCGGCAAGCAGGTGGCAAAGCTTGCTGATCGGTTTGGCATGGACATCTGCTTCTATGACGCCTCGGAGGTGGCCCGCGAGGTGGGCGAAACGCTGGGGTGGACGGCCTGCAATAGCATTGACGAGGCCTTTGCCGCTGCCGACTTTGTGACGCTGCATGTGTCGGCTGAGGACCCACGGGGGCGCTCCAACCAGGGCCTCATCACGTACGACCACTTCAAGAAGCTGGCATCCGAGCGCGGGGAGAACAGTCCGCGCGGGTTCATCAACGCAGCACGCGGCTTCCTGTACGATCCCGACGACCTGAAGCGAGCCGTATCAGAAGGCCATGTGCGCGCGGCGGCGATTGACGTATTTCCGGAGGAGCCGGGCAGCAGCAATGAGGACTGGCTGAACCCGTATGCCGATATCGGGGAGGTCGTGACCACGCCGCACATCGGCGCAGCCACGCAAGAAGCGCAGCCGCGCATTGCCTCGCGCATTGCCACCACCACGCGCATGTTCAACGAGCACGCTACCGTGCGCGACACGGTGTTTGCGCCGAAGGAAACTATTGGGGCCCGCGTTGAAACGCCGTACTGGGCGCTCTCGGTGGTGCACAGCGATGTGCGCGGCACCAAGAAAGCCATCGACGATTCCGTCTACGAAGCCGGAGCCAGCAACCTCAACTCGAATCACTGCGACTTCCCTGAGTACGGCATTGCCTACGACGTAAACGCGCTCAACGAGCCGCTGTCGGATGCCCAGCTTGACGACCTGGTGCAGCGTGCCGTTGAGCTTTCCGGCGACCCGCACGCGATTCGGTCCATTCGCCAGTTCAAGGTGAACGGGTCGCACTAAGTGCACCGGCTGGGGGCACTGGATAAGCAAGCGAGTTCAACAAACACTTTCGATGCGTGTGGAGACGCCCGTGTGGCCCAAACCAATCCTGGAGTTCAAAGACATGAACGTTGCGGATCCGTGTGACGCAGTGCCGCTGTAGAAATTGGGACGTGTCCTTGATATCATGTGTGGCACCTTCTGTTGCCTGCAGAGTGTGCCGATGGGCCCATGTTTCCACAACTTAATGCGACTGTGGGTTGAATCTTTGGGTTGCCATGCACGGCACCATTTCCCTTTTCGCTCTTTTGCTTTTTTGCCGCACTGACGATGTCGCGTACGTTCAAACAAAACCTTAGCGATGACTTGTCCCTCCTGTTGCTTCTACCCAGACGTTAACGGCCTCCTCGTACGCTGGTGTGGCAGGAGGGCATTTTACCTTGCTGTGTGTTGCCTGGTCGCGGTGGGCATCTTTTCTCCAAACCGGGCCGAAGCGACCTTCCAAGACGCTGGGACGTCTTCACCGCCCCCTGAAGATGTCAGAATCCTCAGCGAGGGGCATACCTACAGCGGAACGACTGATCAGATCTATCACTTTCAGGTGCGCTCCGATAGTACAGTGGTGCTTGGTGTCGGGCCAAATGACAGTTCAGTCGTGATACCTGTCTCTCTCTTTGAACTGGTTAACGAACGTATCAGTGTTCGTCTTTTTAAATCTCAAATGACGCAAAGCCGACTCAATGTAGGCGTGGAAGACCGTGCTTTGCACCTAAGCCTGATTCAGCGCTACGATCTTCTTTTCTTGGGAGGTGCAGGTACAGGTCTTGTCCTTTTGGTGGGAATATCTACCTGGCTGGGGATCCGATTGCGTAGAAGCCGATTGGCTCAAAAGACGCTGCGTACACGCTACCAACTGCTGCAAGAAGGCGAAGAACGAGAGCGTCGCCGACTGGCCCGCGAAATTCACGATGGGCCGGTGCAAGCGCTACACGGTCTGCACATGCAAGTCGTCGGAACGTCTATGGCGCAGCAGGCTGAAAGCACGACACGTGGAGATGGAAAGCCCAGTCCTGCAGATTCATCTTCTTCGTTGAGTGCCGATCTCATGAGCGTAGCTCGTGAACTACGTGCTATCAGCGAAGGACTCCACCCGGCCAGCCTTGAACGGTTTGGACTTGTCGCGGCGCTGCGCTCTCATGCACGGCGGCTCTTAGATCTGTCGGATTTGTCTCAACAGGATGAGGCCCCATCCATACACGTAGAGGGTCCTGAAGAACTATTTGATTTGTCGGATACGAAGCGCTTGGCGTTGTACCGGATGGGACAGGAAGCCATTACAAATGCGATCCATCATGCCAATGCAACGTCGATTGATGTACGAGCCTGGAATGGAGACGAAACTGTTTTCCTGACTATTTCGGATGATGGCTGTGGATTTGATACAGATCGCTCTGTCGCTTCCCAACCGCATGCTGCGTCAGATTCTAACGGACTCGGACTCATTGGCCTCAAAGAGCGTGCTACGATGATCGGGGCCGCTGTAACCGTTGACAGCACCCGTGGGGCAGGCACTATGGTATCTATCCGTATTAACAATCAAAATACAAAAACCGGATAGTACGTACGTCATACTAAGCTCAACCCCACGATCCTTGCTTGCACTGCTTCAATCTGTAGGGGCTCATGCCTTCCATTCGTGTTGTTGTTGCCGATGATCATGCCGTTGTGCGTCGGGGCCTGAAAACCATTCTCGAAGCCCCAGACGAAAATGCGGATGCTACGCTTCCCATTTCTGTGGTCGGTGAAGCGGAGACCGGAGAGGAAGCCCTCTTACGAGTAGATGACTTAACGCCAGACGTTCTCCTCTTAGATGTAGAGATGCCCAATGGTGATGGCATTGAGGTGGCACGTACCCTGGGCGACCTGAAGAGCAGCACCGCTGTGCTGGCGCTCTCTTCGCACGAGGATCCGGTGTACGTACAGGGGTTATTGCAAGCCGGTGCCTCTGGCTATTTGACTAAGGAGCAGGCCCCCTATCTCATCCGAGAGGCGGTGCGTGCTGTAGCCAATGGCCAGAAGCGATGGTTTGTCTCTGTTACTCCCGAGGCCAATCCGCTTGAGCAACTTACAGAGCGCGAGCGCACCCTGCTCAGCCTTCTGGTCGACGGATGCTCAACGTCAGAAATTGCAGATGCCATGCATGTGACCCCGGCAACAATTCGCAAGTATGCATCAACGCTCTATGACAAGATAGGCGTATCAAATGGCCGCGCCGCTATTGCCTGGGCATGGAAACAGAGCATAGCCAATCGCTTGTGACCCTTGCAGCACACGCTGAGATCACTTCTCCACGAGCCTAATTCGACGCGCGCATGTCGTCCCCCCTACAGTATAGGGGCCCTCAGAATAACAGGTCGTTAGGCGCTAATCTCGAACAGTGTCTCCACCTCTACCCGCTGTCTCTGTCATCATGTAGCATTGAACTCCGAATAGCTATTATTCGGCTGATTTAGGCTACTCTGGCAGCGTTTTAGCCTCATATGGACTGAGATTGTCTACAGTTGTACCCTCAAGAAGGGAACAACTGTGTATAGTATCAGGGCTATGGGTGCTCTACATTTGTAGCACTTGAAACATCGAAGCAGACGCACTTTCCACATGTGCTTGCTGTTTCTCTCTATCGTGCTTACAAACAACACGGCTTAATCATGGCAAACCCGCAACCATGTACCGCGACGTCGTTGTCGTATTTCCACTTCTCGTACTCTTTTTTCAGTGTATTGCTTGCCGCCGTGCTCCTTCTGGGAGCCTGCGATATGCCGACGGACTTGGATCGTGCGAATACGCAAGACGACCAACAACTGGAGTCTTCTTTTCAAAATGTAACAAGCTCTTTTGGATGGCAGGGGCTGAGCTTCCTTCTTGAGTCAGGTTCGGCGATCTCCAGCACCGAACAGCTGAGCATCACAGCGCAAAATGACGAGCATGCCCAGTTTCAGATTTTTCCTGACTCCGACGATCAGATCGATCTCGTTTTTTCGCTGGATGCTATCGAGCGTGGCGATCCCTTCACCATTGAAGTGATTGGGCAGACCAAAAAGGGCAAGCCTGTCGTGCTCAGTGAAATTACGCACCGTCCTTCATCCAGCCAGGGGTATGTTGACCTGTCGCACGTTGGGCCGCATGGGCAGCTCGATTCAATCACATGCCGCACCGGCAACACCGAGCCACAGCCCATTGACGCAATTGCATCGTTGAGTAACGAACCCACCCTGCTCGGCACCCTTGATGACTGGCCCTCGTCGTTTCACTACATCAGCCGTGGCGACGCTGTCCTCATTGAGTGGGACTACGAGCGCTCGATGGAAAATACTATGCCTCAAACGGCCAGCTTTGCGCTCAACTCGCAAATTACAACATCGGGGAAGAGCCAGACGCAAGAATGCTCGCACATTGGGGCGCAGCTGTCTGGGGTTTCATCCTCAACCACGTTGCACTCCATCAACATGGTTGTTGAAGAGGGATTGACCATAGCTGCTCCTTGAGCAAACAAAGACGAGGGGGACACTGGGTTGATGTCCCATTTCTGGGGGCTTCCGCAACAATCTGTGGAAGCCCTTCTCGTGATTGCTTCTCATGACAATTTTGGCCACGTGTCGCATGCCCCCTATGCTTAAGCTCAGCGCGTCCTCTATGTCTATAAACCGCCTTAAAGCCGTTCGGCGTTATCAGATCCTTGGAACCCCTCCTGAGGAAGCTTTTGACCGTATTACCCGGCTTGCCTCCGACATTTTCGATACGCCTGTTGCCTTACTTAACATAGCTACGGGACGGCGTTCGCTCTGGTGTAAGTCGGCAACAG
>CAZBTM010000100.1:5734-10042 GCA_964494425.1 uncultured Rhodothermales bacterium
TTTGCACGCTCCTGATGGGGCCTGCATCGGAACCCTTTGCGTACTTGCTCCCAATCCGCGTTCATTCTCAGACACCGATGCTGATCGGTTATCTCGCTTGGCCGATCTTGCCGTCGATCTTCTTGAGAATCGGTGCTCCCTTCGTAACGCCAGTCTGGCCTCCTCCAACCGCCATACCGAGAGCCGGGCGCCTTCTTTGTCCTACAGTTTGCAGGAGCAAGCCCAGAAGTTTGTAAAGCTCAAGGAGTCTGTGCTCACGAACATGAGCCACGAGGTACGCACGCCGCTTACGGCAATGATTGGGTTTGCCGAAATCTTGACTGAGGAGCTGGACGGTCCGCTGGCTGAACACGCCGCAGTCATTTACCGGTGTGGAAAGCGTTTGCACCGTACGCTCGACTCGATGATGCAGCTTTCTAAGTTGGAAGGAGGTATCTATACGTTAAATAGCCGCCATATTGATCTATGCAAGGTGGTACACAGTGCCGTTGAGTCGCTGCTCAAAGGCACCTGTACCCAAGAGGATGTTCAAGTATCCATCGAGACGCCTTCTGCCCCGGTGCGCGCTTATGCTGATTCGGAAGCGGTCGCGCGCATTGTCACAAACATACTTGACAACGCAATCAAGTTTACACCAAGCAGTGGGCAGGTATGGGTGCGTGTGCACACAGAGGGATTCAGCGGAGCCTGTATCGAAGTCGAAGATACAGGCGTGGGCATTGCAGAGGGTGCTATCCCAACGGTGTTTTCGGCCTTCAAACAAGAATCGGAGGGGATTTCTCGCATGTACGAAGGTATCGGACTGGGTTTAACTATTGTCAAAGGACTCGTTGAAATGATGAGGGGAGTCGTTCGCATCGAAAGCCAAAAAGGAACAGGCACCCATGTCGCTGTTCACCTGCCCACGGCTCCGTGTAGAACGGATCATCCGGTATCCTAATGACACTTAGCTGCGCAACACGTAAGGAGCTAAACCAAAACAGGTGTTGCAGACGTATGTACACAATCTGTTTCCTTGCCATACGTCACTATTTCTATGTCTCGTTCTCGCGAACCGCTTACCGACAACGAAAAGCAACAGGTCGACGCTCTGGTGCAGGAGTACCTCACGCCTAAGGTGCATCCGCTGGGCCAGTCCCCGCGCACGGTGTCACGCTATGATAAGCGTACGTCCATGTACGATGGCACAGGCGTGGTGTACCTGTTACAGCTCTTTCGCCCTGATGAGCTTGTCAATAACCGCATTGCCGCCTACATGGTGCTGCCGACTGATAAGGACAGCGTGGGCTTTCACAGCCATGGCGACCGGAATGAAGAAGAGTTGTACGTGGTGATGCAGGGCACCGGCATCTATCTCGAAAAAGATACTGCAGATAGCGAGCCACGTAGCATCGACATTGGGCCCGGAAGCGTGACCAGTGTGAAGGGCGAGGCGCTGCATGCTGTGCAAAATACCGGCAGCGCCCCACTCATTGTATTCGTAATCACAACAAATGCGCCTGTGTAGAGGGGCTTGGCCTCGAAGAGGGAGGAATGAAGCTGTCAAGAGCTGGAGAGAGTATTGTCCGTCTGTGCCGACGCTGAGGTAACAGTGAAGCGTCCGGTAAGCAATTTATTTTGCGCATATACTGATCCCCCACGCACCCTGCCTTTCTGCTCGGCCGCTGCCTGCTCATGGACTCTGACTCCACAGATTATTGGAACCGCGTTCATACGCACATCGATGCACTCCTCGATCGTCCCATCGAAGAGCACGAGGTCTACCTGGATGAACACTGCCCCAACGCAAAGATGCGCCGTGACGTAAAGTCGTGGCTGGCGTACATCTACACGCCCACTGACGTGCTTGATGAGTCAGTAGCTACGTATGCCCGCACGCTACTCAATGACACCCCGCCGCCCGAGCGTCCGCCGTTATGGAACGCAGGCGGTGCGGCTACAGATGATCTCCCTTCATCGGAGTCGTCTTCTGGTGTGCCTTCGTCTTCTGCCCCTTCGCAACGATGGCTTTGGATCAGTTGTGCAGTAGCTGGCATGATCGTCGTTGGGGCTCTTGTACTATGGTGGCATACTGACGCGTAGTCAATCTCCACGCGCTGCCCCACAATCAGAGGCGGTGGGCCAGTACAAAAAAACGCTCCGCCATCAAGTAACAATGGCAGAGCGTTTCTAACAATTGTGGCAGATTCACATGCGCAGCACGAGCGCCAGAACGCGAGTGTTAGCGTCCCACCTGAAACGGGACATCGAAGTGGATCCATCCCTCGATATCCTCCCATTCGTCATTCTGGTTGTACCGTACGCGGGCCGGCGAAGCCTGCATGAGTGCAGCTGAGCGCATCGCAATGGCGTCGAGTTCCGGGTGCACCGACTCAACTAACCGAATCGCAGTGGGCTCGCCACTGGTGTTGACGCGGACTTGCAGTTCGACATTGCCCTCTACGCCCTGTTCGTACAGATCGCGTGGGTAGGTAACGCTGCTCTGCTCTTGCACCTGTGGACGCTGGTAGTAGTCATTGAGCAGGTTTCGGGCTTCCTGCACAGCGGTATCCAGCGTGTCTTCTACGGTGCCCGTACGCGGCTCGGTGCCGAGTGCAGCAACGGCCTCTTGCTCAAACAGCGAATCAATGAGCGCCGGGTTGCTCTTGTAGAAGTCCGTCATCTCGCGCTTTACAGCCTTCAGGAAGTCCTCGCCGCTGACTTGCCCCCCTTCAACGGCCATCTGCGAGTCCACATCTTCGAGAATACCCATTTCTGACAGATCGCTCAAGTCGCGAAAGGCCTCGGCGGTGTCGGCCTCGGCACGCCACCAGCGGTCTTCAGCTGTTTCCCAGCCATCGGGGGGCGCAGTAGGGTCGTTGCCTCCACAGCCTGCGGCAAATAGCAATGTGGCTACCAAAAACGTAGAGAGAAGGGAATAAGAAAACTGACGCATAGACACAGAAGGTATTAGTAAAATAGGGCGGCGTGTGATTGAGCCCCATCAAAAAGGGCAGCGCTTGGTTAGGCGGCATGAATTGCAGTTCCGCTATGCAGTTCCGCTATGCAGCACTGCAACGTCGTAGCTCCATTCATTTGTTTTCTTGCGTTTACCGGATGAGAACGGGCGTGCCCACGGTGGCATACTCCCAGACCTCATCCAGATCGGTATTGTGCAGCGCCACGCAGCCGCGCGTCCATGTGGTGGCGGCACCGGTGCCATCGCCATGAATCTCAATCCAGCCGCCCAGATCGGTTGACATGGGGGGCATGCGGCGTTCGTCGTGTGCGTCGATAATGGCGTTGTACTCGGCATTCGAGATCACGCCCCGCTCCAGTCCACGCTCGGCATCGTCGCGCCCCGGGTAGTTGAGCACCAGTGCCTTGTAGTACTGACTGTTCGGGTTCAGACGTACAATGTGAAAGAGGCCCTCGGGGGTGCGCCAGTGGTCTTGCGACTGCAGCGAGCCGCGGCGTTCCTTATCTGAAAACACATTTGGCCCAAAGTCGGCATTGTATGTGGCCACATGCTCGGGGCCCGCGTATACGTGCAAGCGCCGCTCGGCCTTGTCTACATGAATCCAGATGTTCGAGAGCGCCTCTGCCGCTACGTATCCGAGTTCGCCATCCTCAAGGCGCACGCGGCACCAGTCGTCCGTACACCCCAGATGATGAAGCGGAGTGCGCACTGGCATGCGTTGCAGGGGCGCCTCTTCGCTGGGTCCGCGGTACAGCATCGTCGAGCCGCCTGCTACGTAGTGCAGGTTGGCATCGGCCACGGTGTTGGTAGCGGGACGCGTGGGCACCTCGGGCGAGGCGCCGGTCTGCGCATAGGTGGCGGGTACCACACCACTGCCCAACATTAGCAGAAAAGCAATGAGCAGTGCAGTTGAGGGTGCGATGCGGAGAGTAGTCATACAACGTTGGATTCAACTCAAGCGTGTGGGGAACGCTACAACGAGCGAAGAAAAACCGGAAATGGGTACCGATCAACACGGGTACCGCATCAGGACGTTCGTTCTGTTTGGTGAGACGGTACGCCATTGTGTGCCATGCATTGTTCATATGCGGCCAGCGTGCCGTCCGTCACGGAATCTTGCGTGACGTGATCAACGCACGACTTGACGGAGGCGTGAGCATTGGCTGGAGCAAACGACCGGCCCACGGCCTCCAGAGCAACGATGTCGCCATCGGTGTCGCCGATATATGCCATGGACTCTAACGATACATGCAGGTGGGCCCCCAGCCATTCGAGTCCGGCCCGCTTCGTAATTTGGGGCGAGAGCACATCGATCGACACGTCGGTCGTGAATACCTTTAAGCCGGGCA
>CAZBTM010000101.1:0-1855 GCA_964494425.1 uncultured Rhodothermales bacterium
CGAACTTACCTGCCGACGTCCGATGACGTACCTTCCACTCGCCGCCATTCTTGCACTGTTGTTCACCGGTGCCGCAGTTACGCTCACGGTGCTGTTTCGCTCGGTACGTGCCGGGCACTTCTCAAACCTGCAATCGGGGGCCTATGTCATCTTTGACGAAGACGAGCCCGTGGGCACGCCACAAGACCAGCTGTTTCGTTCGTCGGATACGCCCTCGCACGAGGCGTCTGATGCCGATGGCCCCGCCGCCGATTCCGCCCCGACCTAACCTCCCCTTGGTTACCTCACTCGCCTCTTTCGTCAGGAATACGCTCCGTACCTATGGCCGACTCGTCTTCTTCGGGCACCGTGTCGATGCCCGAATCCTCCGCTTCGAACGCTGGCCTGCTTGAAGCCAACTGGCGGCGCACCGTTGACCGCTCCACCAAGTGGCCCGTCATCGCGTTTATTGCGAGCGGTACGTTTTGGCTTCTTGTGGGGTCGATCCTTGCCATCATTGCGAGCCTCAAGTTCAACATGCCTGACCGG
Source organism: uncultured Rhodothermales bacterium (assembly GCA_964494425.1). GTDB lineage: Bacteria > Bacteroidota > Rhodothermia > Rhodothermales > Salinibacteraceae > Longimonas. The sequence continues at coordinate 529 of CAZBTM010000101.1, forward strand.
GGTGGGGGTGGCGACCTGGTTGTGGGCCCGCCTCTTGAAGACGCGCCTGCGCGGGCAAGGCCTGCTACTGGCCAGCGTGGGTCTTTGGAATGTAGGTATGGTGATTGGTACCATTGGCATCCTGGTGGGCTATTCGCGTGCCATTGAATGGGTTGAGATGCCCCTGCTGGCGTTTGCGTTTATCGTGCCCGCCATGGCCATGGTGACCGCCGCCTTCATACTCACCTTGCGCGAGCGGCGCGTGCACCACCTCTTTATCTCGGTGTGGTACACCGGCGCTGCTATGCTGTGGGGCCCGTTCCTGGTTATTGCGTTCCTATTGCCCATTTACAGCGGCGTACCCGAGTCCACGGCGAACTGGTGGTATGCACATAACATTTTGGGCCTCTGGATTACGCCCATCGCGCTGGCTGCGGCATACTACCTGATCCCCAAAGTCATTGGACGTCCCGTATACAGCTACCACCTGTCTTATCTCGGCTTCTGGACGCTTGCCCTCTTCTACAATTGGGCCGGGGCGCACCACCTGGTAGGCGGCCCTGTGCCGCAGTGGACGACCACCGTCTCCATCGTCTTTAGCATGATGATGATTATTCCGGTCGTGGTCGTGGCCGTCAATCATCACCTTACGGTCGTTGGGCACTTCAAGAAAGTCATCTATAGCCCCACGCTGCGCTTTGTCGTGTTTGGTGCGATGAGCTACACCGCTGTGAGCCTGCAGGGCTCGTTTCAGTCGCTGCGGGCCTGGCAAGAGATTACGCACTTTACGCAGTACACCATTGCGCACTCGCACCTGGGCGTGTATGCCTTCGCTACGATGATTCTGTTCGGCGCAACGTATTACATCATGCCTCGCGTGATGGAGTGGGAGTGGGAGAGTCCCCGCTTGGTTAGCATCCACTTTTGGACGACCGGACTGGGCATTGGCATCTACATTACCGCGCTGTTCATTGGCGGAGTGATTCAGGGACTTCAGTTGCTGGATCCAGACGTTGCGTTCCTGCAGATCGTTGAAGACCTGAAGCCGTGGTTCTGGGTCCGCTCGGTAGGCGGCACGCTCATGACGATTGGCCACTTCGTGTTCGCATATCTGCTCTACCGCATCATCATGCGCCAGGGCTCGCCCCAGACCGGGCCTACGTACTTCCGCCCCGCGCCCAAAGATATGTTCGGCACGCGCCAGACCAAACCCGCCCCTACCATCGACGAGCAGCCGGGCCTGTAGTCGTTTGGCACCTGGATGCCTTGCGCCCCGAGTGCTTCCCGATGCGTCTTCTTATGTCCTTCCCTTACGACTGGCGATTTTGCTATGACTCGTGCTTTCCTC
>CAZBTM010000101.1:1998-10001 GCA_964494425.1 uncultured Rhodothermales bacterium
GAAGGCTGCATCTACTGTCACACCCAACAGGTGCGCCCGAATGGCTTTGGGAGCGACATCGACCGCGGGTGGGGCCCACGCGGGTCGCTGCCTGGCGATTACGTGTACGACGATACGCATCAGTTGGGCACCATGCGCACCGGTCCTGACCTGCACGACATTGCCTCGCGCCAACCCAGCCGCGACTGGCAACTGGCCCACCTGTACCAGCCCCGCTCGGTGAGTCCGGGCTCGGTGATGCCCGCCTACCCATACCTGTTTGAGGTCAAGAACGAAGCCGAGGTGCGTGCCTCCGAAGTCACCGTGCCCATTGGCGGCGACTACGCCCCGCCCGAAGGGCAAGTCGTAGTAGCAACCGACGAAGCTCTCGCTCTCTATGAGTACCTGATGACGCTGGAGATGCAAGAAGTGGATGACTCGTAGTCCCGATCGGCCTGCTCGCCCCCTCTGAACGTCTTTCCCCCGTCTATGCCTACCGACCCCGATCGTCCCGACGCTTCGTCGTCGCCTGAAAACGCTCCTGGAGAAAACACTCCTGAAGAACGAGGACCTGATCCGAACGAGACGCCCGAGCCGATCGACATGCTCGCGCCGCTCTTTCGCGAGGAGCCGCTCCGCCCCGAAGGGGGCGAGGCCCCGCCCATGTGGCTGTGGATGACCATCTTCGGCGTCATTCTCTTCGGCACGTTCTACCTGGGCAGCTACATCGGCGACTTCAGCGCCGACCCGTGGCTGCAAGGCCGCTCCATCGCCGCTGCCTCTGAAGATGAGGAGGCCACTGAGGTCGTTGTGGATGGCGGGCGCATCTACAACAACCGCTGCCAGGCCTGCCACCAGGCCGACGGACAGGGCATTGCCGGACAGTTTCCGCCACTGGTCGAATCGAACTGGGTGACCGGCGACAAAGGCCGTCTCATCCGCATCCTGCTGCACGGTATGGAAGGTCCCATGGAAGTGCTCGGCGAGCAGTACAACGGCGTGATGCCGGGTTGGCAGAATCAGTTGGATGATGCAGAGATTGCTGCCGTCCTCACACACATTCGCGGCGAGTGGGGCAACAGCGCCTCCGAAATAAGCGCCGAAGAAGTGGCCGTCCTACGAGATGCCGAATCGGGTCGCAGCGGCGCCTGGAGTGCCGAGGAGCTCAACGACCCCGCGAATCAAGGCTTCCCCGAAGGCGCCGACCTGGGCGGTGGGGCGGAGGCCGACACCACGGCTGCTGCGAGCGAGGCAACCGCATCTGCCAGCCAGTAGAGACGTGCCACTGGCGCGTCTCTACGGAGACCGCCTCCTGCCTCAAGAACGCGGGTAACATCCTGCGGCTAATGAATCGGTCCTACCATGCAGCACTGTGACCATTGCGATCTTCCGCTCTTCGACACGCCCATTCCCGGCCAAGATGGCGATGCGCAGTACTGCTGCTACGGATGCCAGATGCTCGACGAAACCGTAGGCGCCGAGGCCGTCGACGAAAACGACGCCACGCTCGCTCCGCTTCTGCAGCGCACCATCATTGGCGGACTGCTGGCAGGCTTTACGATGGTCTTGAGTCTCGCCATTAGCTCCGAGTATGGTTTTGCGGCGCTGCGCAATCTGGAGCACGCCGTAGGAACGGCCCATGCGGTGCTGGTGCTGGCAGCGGTGCCTGCGCTTATTCTGCTGGGCACGCCCGTGGTGCGGGCTGCCTGGCACACGCTGCGCCAGGGACGCCTGTCGCTGCATCTCTTGTTTGCGATGGGCACCTCAGCGGCGGTGCTCGTGAGCCTCCTCTCGTACGTACGTGGCACGGGGCCGGTCTACCTCGAAACCGCTGTCATGCTGTTGGCCCTCTACACGCTGGGGCGCTACCTGACCGCCCGCAGCAAGCACCGCGCACGCCGCGTGCTAAGCGCCCTGCTCACCGTGCCCGACACCACGTACGAGCGCCTCAGTCCAGAACCTGGCGAGGTGCCGCCCGAGGCCCTGCAGAAAGACGACCGCATCTGCCTACACGCCGGCGACGTGGTGCCCGCCGACGGCGTGGTCGTTGCTGGACGCAGTTTTGTGGATACGCAGCAGCTTACGGGTGAGTCGACGCCCATTGCGGCCTCGGAGGGCCACCGCTGCTTTGCAGGCACGCAGATCGTGGACGGCTCGCTGGAGCTCCGCGTGACGGCAACTGGTGCCGACCGGCGGCTGCATCAGATTGAGGAGACGATGCGTGCGGCCATGGCCCAACCTTCTCGGCTCGCAAAGCGCACCGAGCGCATCATGGGCGTGCTGATTCCAGGTGTCATCGCACTTGCCCTCGTCGCGTTCGGCGGATGGTGGTGGGTTGCGGGTGCCGAGAAGGCGCTGTACGTGGCGCTTAGCGTGGTGCTCATCACGTGCCCGTGTGCGCTTGGGCTCGCTGTACCGCTGACCCGCGTGCTGGCCCACGGGCGCGCATCCAAGCACGGCGTGCTGATCCGCGACGGACAGACGCTCCTGGATCTGCACCGCGTATCCACCCTCGTGTTCGACAAAACCGGCACGCTCAGCCGCCTCGATGCCCACGAGGTGCAGGTGGAGGCGGTGGCGCTGGCGGCTTCCAGCGGACAATCGGCACAACATCCGAATCCCAACCAGCTTGTGCAGTATGCCGCCGCTGTCGAGATGCACACCCACCACCCGGAGAACGAATCTGCCCCCTCCGCGCACGATGTGCGCACCGTGCCGGGCGCGGGGGTAGTGGGGCAGGTCGATACGCCGGAGGGACCGCAGCGCATCGGCGTAGGAAGCGAGGCCCTCGTAGAGCAGATGGGCCTGGTACTGCCGCCCGACACGGCGATGCCTGCTGCTGCCGGACGCATCCGCCTGTTTGTAACCTACGGCGATGCGGTGGCGGGTGTGCTTTTTCTGAGCGAGTCGCCCCGCCCCGATGCGGCCCCTGCGCTGCAGGCCCTTCGCGAGCACGGCTACGCGCTGCAACTCCTCACCGGCGACCAGCCCGAGGCGGCCCACCGGCTGGGCCAGATGCTGGATCTGCCTGTAACCGCCGGGCAGACGCCCGAGGCTAAGCTTCAGGCCCTCGCCCGCTGGCGCGAAGAGCGCGGCCCCGTAGGCATGGTGGGCGACGGCATCAACGACGCCCCTGCACTGGCCGAGGCTGACGTGGGTATTGCCGTAGTGCAGGGCGCGCCCGTTACGCTGCAAGCCGCCGACATCACGCTCTACCGCGACGACCTGCGCATGCTGCCGTGGCTGGCCCACCTCTCGGCGCAGACCACGCGCATCGTAAAACAGAATCTGTGGTGGACGTTCGCCTACAACGGCATTGGCGTGGGGCTGGCGGTGGCGGGACTGCTGCACCCGATTGCGGCGGTCGTGATCATGGCCGGAAGTAGCGCGCTTGTCACCGCCAACGCCTTCCGGATTCAGCGTGTGGATCCGCCCGAACGCACGCCAGACAACGCATAATCGTTGCGTAACGAGCGAATCGGTTGGGGCGGTGTGCCGTTTGGAGGATGCTTAGTTGTATCACACATTCTGTTGCTCTATGTACCGCGCTATACTCATTGCGCTTTGTGCACTCGTAGGAATCGCACGCCCTGCTGCCGCCCAGACCGACCCGCCGACCGACAGCACGGTCGTGCAGCTGCCCGAAATCACCGTGGAGGCCAGCCGGGCCACTGAAACCGAAGGCAGCGCGCCGTTCACGGTGTCGACCGTAGAGCGCACGCTGAACGCGCAGACGCTGGAAGCCCCCGTGTTCTTGAGCGATGCCCTGCAGGGCATTCCCGGCGTGTGGCTGAACGACCGCGGTCACTTTGCGGTGGGCGAGCGGCTCGTGGTGCGCGGCATGGGCTGGCGCTCGCCGTTCGGGGTGCGCGGCATCCAGGTGCAGCTTGACGGCATCCCCCTCACCATGCCCGATGGGCAAGCTTTCCTTGACATCGTCGATCCGCTGTTCGTGCGCAATACCGAGGCGGTGCGCGGCCCGTCGTCGCTCTTCTGGGGCAATGGCAGCGGCGGCGTCCTCTTTTTGGATACGCAGCCCCGCGCGGAAACGCCCACAGCCACGCTGCGCGCGGGCGGCGGCAGTCACGGACTGCAGCAACTGGCGGCCGAGAGCGTCGCCCGCACCGAAAGCGGTACCTGGCGCGTAGCGGTGTCGGATATGCGGCGCGATGGCTTCCGCGACAATAGCGATGGCCGCTTTACGCGCGCCCTCCTCAGCACCCAGCTGGACCTGGCTCCGCGCACGCAGCTTAACGTGGTGGGCGCGTTTGTAGACCAGGATGCCCGCAACCCCGGCTCGCTCACAGCCGAAGAAGTCGACGAGGACCGCACCCAGGCCAACACCGCCTTCGACGCGTTCAACGCGGGCAAGCAGAGCACGCAAGCGCATCTGGGCGCACGGGTGCGCCACGCCTTCGATACCACCACGCTCGATGCCACCGTGTTTGGCGGCTTTCGCGACCTGGAGAATCCGCTGCCGTTCAGTCTGATTGCGTTCGACCGGCGCTATGGCGGGGCGCGCACCACGCTCAGTGGCAGCGCGGGCGCCGCCGAATGGAACGTGGGCGCCGATGCCATGGTGCAGCGCGACGATCGCATCAACCAGGCCACCGACTTTGCCGAACGTGAGTTCCTGGACGAACTCACTCTGGACCAGGTCGAAACCGTGCGCAGCACCTCGGCTTTTGGCTACGTGCGCATTCCGCTGACCGAGCGGCTGCGCCTCACGCTGGGCAGCCGCCTCGATGCAGTCGACTTCTCGCTCGACGACAACTTCCAGTCCGATGGGGTCGACGACTCGGGCGAACGCACCTTTGCTGCCGTTAGCCCCGGCGCGGGACTTGCCTACGACACCGGTCCTGCGCTGATCTTCGCCAACTACAACACGGCGTTTGAAACGCCCACCACCACCGAACTCGTGAACCGTCCCGGCCAGCCCGGCGGCTTCAATCCAGAGCTGGATCCGCAGCGCACGCGCGGCTTCGAAGTGGGTACGCGGGGTGCCTGGACCGCCGCTCACCTTCAGTTCGACGTAGCGCTCTATCAGCTGTGGGTCGAGGACCGCCTGGTCTCGTTCGAGATTCCCGACAGCGGCGGGCGCGCGTATTTCCAGAACGTGGGCGCAAACACGCACCGCGGGCTGGAGCTGGCCGTGCAGTGGGAGGCGCAGCCCTGGCTCGCGCTCCAGACCTCGTACACCGCCAACCGCATCGTCTTTGACGGCACCGACGCGCTGGACGGCAACCGCGTGCCCGGCGTGCCCGATCAGCGCTTTTCTGCACAAGCCACCGCCGAGCGCGGCCCCGTGTGGATGCGCCTGTCGTGGACGGCGGTGGACAGCTACTTCGCCAACAACGCCAACACCGCCCGCATCGATGGCTACGCGCTTACGGACATCCGCGTGGGCCTTACGGATACGAAGCTCGGGCAAACGACCGTGCGTCCGTACGTCGAAGTTGGTAATGCCTTTGACGTGTCCTACATCGGCTCGGTATCCATTAATGCCAACGACAACTTCTACGAGCCTGGCGTAGGCCGCACCGTGCGAGCTGGCGTTACGGTTACGCTGTAGGGCGTGCTGCTCCCCGCTTCGAAACCTTGGCAGGCATCCTTGGGGGTTGGAGAGTGGTGTGCTGTTTCCTGCCGAGTGTTTTCTTTCATCTGTCCTTAAATAATGGATCGCTTCTGGACGTTCTGGGGCTCACGCGCCGCCTGGGCTACCATTATCGTACTCGCTATCCTGAACGGGTATGCGCTGATCTATCAGGCTGGGATGGCTACGCTGGAGAACGACCCGATGCCATACTTGCACGCCCTGCAAGTCGTCATTGAAGCCATTACGACAGCGGGGTTCGGGGGCGATGCGCCGTGGGAGAGCGACCTCATGAACATGCTCGTCATTGCGATGAACATGACGGGCGTGCTGCTGGTGTTCTTGGCGCTGCCGCTCTTTGTGACGCCCATGTTTAAGCGTGCCCTCGAAGACACACCGCCCACCACCACCGACTGCACCAACCACGTGATCATTGGCGGGCGCACCTCGAACGAGGATGTGCTGCGCGACGAGCTCGAAGCCGCATCGGTCCCTTACCTCGTTGTGGAGGACGATCGCGACATGGTCCGGCAGCTCACACGCAACCACGTAAACGCCATATGGGGCCACATCGAGGAGCATGGTACGCTGGAAGATGCCCGGCTGGCTGAGGCGCGCGCCCTGGTCATTGATGCGGATGGCAAGCACAGCGCTGCATCTATTCTGTCGGCTAAGCATGTGCATCCAGACGCTACTGTCATTACAGTGGTCGAAGACGATGACGTGGCGCGCTACCATCGCTATGCCGGAGCCGACCACATCGTACGCCCGCGCCAGGTGATGGGAACGCGCCTCGCCCAGAAAGCCGCGACCTCCATATCGGCCGAGCTACACGACTCCCTCGCGCTCGACAATGACCTGGAGCTGACCGAACTGCTCGTGCAGCCCGGAAGCGATCTGGCAGGCACGACCATTGCCGATGCCAACTTGCGCGGCGAAACCGGCGTGACAATCATTGGGCTGTGGGATGATGGCCAGTTCATCTCCTCCCCCGACCCGCAGTACCGCCTGGAGCCCCACACCATTCTCGTTGTGGCCAGCGACCATGAACGCCTCTCGTCGCTAAAGCTGCGCACGGCCTCGCCCCAGGCGCATCCGCCCGAGCATGTCATTATTGGCGGATACGGAGTGGTTGGGCGGCACGCAGCCCGTATGCTTGCGCGCAACGACATCCCGTACACGATTATTGATCGGGCCGACCAGCCCAGCGTCGATGTCGTTGGCAACGTGGCCGATGAAGAGATCCTTCGTCGTGCCGGAACAGATACGGCCGATGCCTTCATTCTGGCCCTGGATGATGACACCACCAGCATGTACGCTGCCCTGGTACTGCGGCACATGAACCCTGGCCTGGAGCTGGTGACTCGTGCGAATCGCACCGAAAGCGTGCCCAACCTCTACCGCGCGGGAGCCGATTACGTGTTGGCGCTGCCCACCGTCACGGGACGTATGATCTTCTCGTTGCTCATGCAAAACGAGCAAGCGCTCTCGCCCGGCACGCAGTTTAACGTGATTCGCATCACGGCCCCGCAGCTGGCCGGACAGAGCCTGGGCCATGCTGATGTACGCGCCCGTACCGGGTGCACGGTGGTTGCCGCCGAACGCGACGGCCACCTGCTCCGCGACCTGGGCCCCGACTTCGTGGTGCAGTCTAACGACGGCCTCCTCGTTGCCGGGAGCGATGAAGCGCTGAACCGCTTCGTGTCAATGGCTCGCACCTGACCCTGCTTCGCCCCCCTTGCTGATCTCCAATCTGTATGGCCTCATCAAATAGTGCCCCTCGTCTTGTCCGTGCCATCGGCGTACCTGGTGCCGTGCTCCTGGGGCTCGGCTCCATGGTGGGCACCGGCGTGTTCGTGAGCATTGGCATCGCGGCGGGCATTGCCGGACCTGCGGTGATGCTGGCCATTGCCATTGCAGCATGCGTGGCGGCGTGCAACGCATTTAGCAGCGCGCAACTGGCGGCCAACCACCCCGTCAGCGGCGGCACCTATGAGTATGGATACGAGTATCTGGGCGCTCGATTTGGCTTCACGGCGGGATGGATGTACCTGGCGGCCAAGAGCGCCTCGGCCGCTACCGCCGCACTCGGATTTGCAGGCTACCTGCTGGGTGCGCTGGGCGGCCCTACGGCGTGGATTGTACCCGTGGCGCTGGGCGCTATCGTCCTGCTCACCGGCATCGTGCTCAGCGGGATTCGCCGCTCGAACGGGGCAAACATGGCGATTGTCTCGGTCACGCTGGCCACGCTCGCGTACTTTGTACTCGGTGGCCTCACCACCACCGTCTCCGCCGACGGCGCGGCGCAGTTTTTCGATCCATTCTTTGCCCCGGCTGCGGGCAGCGGCCCTCTCGCATCCCTCTTGCATGCCAGTGCCCTCATGTTTGTGGCGTTTACGGGATACGGACGCATTGCCACACTGGGCGAAGA
>CAZBTM010000102.1:0-9922 GCA_964494425.1 uncultured Rhodothermales bacterium
GACGCACCATGGCCGACTCAGCCTGACGGGCAAGCACCGGATCGGGGTTGGCCACGCCATCGGCATTGCGCAGGTGGATGTGGTAGGTCGCGACCTCGGAGACGGTGAAGGTGCCCGTGGCTGCACCATCGTCAATCTGCATAGGGCGCTCGCGTCCGTCGTCGAAGCGCAGGACCGCCTCGGTCATGGGGCCGCCGCCCAGCGTGGCGTTCACCGACACCTGGCTGCCGCGCAGAGCAGTTACGTCGCCGGTGTTGGCGGCAAGGCGCTCGGTCTCCTCACGGGTGTATGCGGGCGGATCGACTGTTACGTTAAGCCCGCGTACCAGCGGGCGGGTGGATACATCTACGATGTAGGTAGGCGAGGTGACGCTCGGTGTGCGCACCCGATACGAGAAGCCGGAGCGCACATTCGGCAAGTCCAGCGTCCACCGCGGGCCGTCGTTACGCGCGGTCATGCGCTGGGTGCGGGTTCCGTCGGGCGTCTCCATCTCTACAACCACCGAAGCGGGCGTGTCCTCGGTGATGCGATCCACCAGGGCCGCCTCAATGGTGAGGGCCTCGCCTTGTACGCGCTCCGCATTGCCGGGCGTAACCGACAGCGCATACGGGGCAGGCCGCTCGAACGAGGTTGTGGGTGCTAACAGCCGGGCCGAGGCGTTGGGCAGCACCGTCCACGCCAGCACCGCTACCAGCGCAGGCACGAGCAGCCAGGGCGCAGCGCGACGCACCCGCTCCGGCTGCACAAGCGCATCAAACGGATGCGGCTCCAGCGCCTCGCTAAGCTGGGCCACCGCCGCGGAGCGCACCGCAGGCGGGGCCGTGCTGCTGCGGCCTTCGTCAAGCTGAAAGAGCGTAACGAGCCGGTCGGCAATAGCGGGCGTGGTGGCGCCTACGGAGCGCGCCAGGGTTTCATCGGACGGCAGCGGCCAGACGCCGACCCACTGCAGCAACGGCGGAAGGACGCGCATCCCCATGTATCCCCCCAACAGCGCCGTGGTGACGGTAAGCAGGGCGGTCCGCAGATCCGTGGGCATCCACAGCCAGGCTTCGAGCGCAACGACGGCCAGAACGAGCGCAGCCACAGCGGCTCCGCCCCAGCAGAGCGCAGCCAGCGACCGGAAGAGCGCATCGCGGCGATACATGCGGCGCAGCCGCTTCCGGAGCGAGGCAACAGAGGGAGACGAGTTCATGACGCGGGCGGGCTTGGATAGGCACACAACACTACACGATACCTTCGAGCGCAAAGGGGTGTTTCTGTCTGAAGCCGAGGCGAGCGCCGCCGGCTACGACCAGAACCAGCGCACCACCGGCAGGCGGCGCAGGCCCAGCACATCGATCTTGGTGGCGTACCATGCCAGGTCGGCGCCGCGCTGCACGCCGCGAAAAGTCGCCACCTCGGCAGTAAAGCCCACCAGCTTGTCGATGAGCGCGGTGCTGGCTTGCTGCTGCGGACTGTCGTCGTGGAGCCAGAAGCGCAGAATCTGCATCACCGCTTCGGTGCAGAGGGCCAGCACCGCCGGCTGCAGAGCCACGTACCGGTTGGTGTCGGGCAGCGTGTCTTCGCTGGCGAGGCGCTGCAGCTCCGTGCGAATCTGCTCGCGAACGCCCGCCTCGCAGCGCATGGACGTGTCGAAGGTCGCCTGCACAAAGGCGCGCTGCTCGCCGAGCGCATCCACCAGAATGTAGAGAAATGTGGCCAGGCGCTCCTCAAACGAAAAGCGGTCGTATCCTTCGGTAGAGAGACGCAGCAGGTGGTACTGCGTAAAGATAATCGTGTAAAACGCCTGCAGCGCCTCCTTCGGCTCATCGAAGTAGGACGCGAAGGTTAAGCGGTCGGTGCGGGCCACGTCGCAGATCGCCTGCGTGGTGAGCGCGCCAGGGTCGTCGTGATACACTGCAATGGCGGCTTCGATGAGATGCTTCTTCTCAGCAAACTGATTGGGGTCGGTTAGCATACGGCGGCAGAACATGTGTTAAGAGGCTACAATTGCGATGGGCAGCATGCTGTACGACGCACGTGCGTTGGGGTTGAGCCCAGTTATACATAAATGTGCCATTTCTGGCGTCTTCCTCAGCAAACAGTAGGGACACAGCGCGCCGTGGTGCGTGGTTGGCGCAGAGTAAGACAGGGGAACGTGCGTCACCCTATGCCGCTCCCCTGGAGAGGGGAGCTGTCGCGTAAGCGACTGAGGGGTGGATGCTCTGCCCGCTACATCGTATCTTATTGTTCGCACCCCCTGCCAACCGCCCGCGTCAAACGCAGAGAGGGACTGCCATGAGCACGCCGCCCGTTGAAGTTACCGAAGTGCTGCGCTTTGTGCGCGAGACGCCGCCGTTCGGCGCACTGCCCGACGACGCGCAGCGCCGCATTGCCCAGCAGATCGAGATTAGCTATGCGCCCAGCGGCACCGTGGTGCTGCCGCTGCAGGCCGAGCCCCAGGCGCTCTTCCTGATCCGCTCCGGCGCGGTGGAGCTGCACGACGACACCGATCGCCTCGTGGCGCGACTGGGTGCGCATGACTTCTTCGGCTACCCGGCGCTCCTCACCGACGCGCCCGCCCAGCGCCGCTGCACCACGATCGAGGACACGCTGCTCTATCAGATTCCCGCCGCCTACTTCGACACGCTCCGCAGCGACTACCCGCCGGTCGACCGCTTTTTCAACCGGGCCTATGCCGAGCGCTTGCGCGACGCCATTCGTGAGCAGCAGACGCAGCGCGCCTTCACCACGCCCGTCAGGCACCTCCTCTCGCGCGAGCCCGTTACGATTGCAGCGGATGCCTCCATTCGCGACGCCGCCCGCCGGATGTCCGAGGCCCGCGTGTCGTCGCTCATCGTCACCGACGGCGATACGCTCGGCATCCTGACCGACCGCGACCTGCGTACCCGCGTGGTCGCCAAGGGCCGTTCGTGTGATGCGCCGTGCCGCACCATCATGACACGCGAGCCCACGACAATCAGCGCCGACGCCTACGCGTTTGAGGCGCTCCTGGCGATGAGCCGCCACAACGTACATCACCTGCCCGTGCTCGATGGCGAAACCGTGATTGGCATGGTGACGACTACCGACCTGATGCGCATGGAGGCCGATCATCCGGTCTATCTCGTAGGCGATGTGTGGAAACAGACATCGGTTGATGGACTGGCCCGCGTATCCGACCGGCTGCCCCAACTCATGCAGCACCTGGCGGACGCATCGGCGCACCCCGCCGATGTGAGCCGCGCCATCACTACCGTGGCCGATGCGCTCACACAGCGGCTCATCGAACTGGCATACAACGAGATCGGGCCGCCGCCCATCCCATTTGCGTGGGTCGCTCTCGGATCGCAGGCGCGTCACGAAATGTCGATCCACTCCGACCAAGACAACGCGCTTGTGCTCTCCGACGACTATGATCCGCTCCAACACGGCTCGTATTTTGACCAGCTGGCCACGTTTGTCTGTAGTGGACTCGACGCGTGCGGATTCGTGTACTGTCCGGGTGATGTGATGGCCACGACCGATCGCTGGCGGAAGCCGGTGGCTACGTGGCGGCGCTACTTTCGCAACTGGATGGAGGAGCCCGATCCGAAATCCCTCATGCACGCCAGCATCTTCTTCGACTGGCGCCCCGTAGCTGGAGCCGTGCAACTGGCGCACACCCTGCACGACGTTGTGCTGCAGCGCACACCGAATCAGTCCATCTTTCTGGCCAGCCTCACCGCAAACGCCCTCGACCACACCCCGCCGCTCGGCTTCTTCCGACAGTTCGTGCTGGAGCGCCACGGCGGCGAAACCAAGACGCTCGACCTGAAGCTGAACGGACTTGTGCCCATTGTCGATCTGGCGCGCATCCACACGCTCGACCGTGGACTCAGACCCGTAAACACGCTCGAACGGCTGGAGGCGCTGGGCCAGAGCAACTCCTTCGCCGCCTCCGATGCCAACGACCTGCACGACGCGTTCTCGTTCATCGCCACCGTACGGATGCGCCACCAGGTCAACCAGCTCCGCCGCGGCGAAACGCCCGACAACTACGTGCCGCCCAGCGCCCTTTCCGATTTTGAGCAGCGCCACCTGAAAGACGCCTTCAAGATCGTACGGCGCATGCAATCGGCCCTCGAACAGCGCTTCCAGACGCACTTCATCCGATAGCGGATTGCCCGCAAACGACGTATTGCTTTACAGTTATCCCCCCACGAGGCCTGTCATGGTGAGCGGAAGGCGACGAAGGAGCCGAGAGTCGAACCATCTCCAGCTCAGATGGCGGACGCCTGGCGGATAGAAGCCCATGCCGGAGGTGTAGGAAATGATTCGATTCGACTCCAGGCCGAAACCCGATCATAGGCAGTCAAGATGACAGCGTTTGAGGAGTACATTGCAATCTAACCATTGACCTGTGAAACCGCACTATGCTCTCCTCGCTCTGGCTGGATGCAACGCGCTGGTGGTGGATGCGCAAGGACGTACGCGAGCCCCTGCGCACCGTGCTCCACACCGGCCCGCCCCGCGCGCGAAGGCCCATCGCCAACACAAAAATCGTCGCGGTCGACCTGGAGTTGACCGGACTCGCCCCGCGCGCCGATCAGATCGTGGCCATTGGGTGGGTCGTCATCGAACAGGGGCGCATCCAGATGCAAAGCGCCCGGCGCACGCTCGTGCAGATCGACGGCTCCGTTTCCGACAGCGCTACCGTGCACGGCATCGTCGACGCCTCGCTGCAGGACGCTGTGCCCCTGGCCGATGCTTTGAATCCGTTATTGCAAGAAATGAATCGTGCTGTGCTCCTCGCCCACCACGCACCCGTTGAGCAGCACTTCCTAAACGCCGCGTGCCGTGCATGCTTCGGCGCACCGCTGCTGGTGCCCGTCATCGATACCGTGGCCCTGGGGCGACGCTTGCTGGAACGCGGAACGCGCTCCGCCTCCGACGACGCCCTGCGCCTCCCGGCTCTGCGCCAACGCTACAGACTGCCCGCCTACCCCGCGCACGATGCCCTCACCGACGCCCTCGCCACCGCCGAACTCTTCCTGGCCCAGTGCACCCGCCTTGGCGACATAAGCGACATGCCGCTCTCCGTTGTCTGGTCGTAAATCTACAGACTGTTTTAGGGGAAAAGATCGCACGCCCCGCTTCGCCCACCATGCACACCGCGCCCCATATGGTGCGGCCCTTGAAGCCCGGACTCGCGCAAGCGGGGGCTCTCGATTTCGATACGAAAACATCGTCACAAAACAAAGCGATCTTGCTCTGTCTTCATGCACTCCGTTCTGCAGACCTGTCAGGTCTTTTCACGACAGGCATTCCCCCATGCAGCAGACGCGGAGTCCAGTCAAAGCGGAGCAGCTTCTCCAATCTTAATCTTGCTACAATCTGGATGCATCGGATTGACGAGATGGTTCCACGCCATCGGTTCTACGACACTCGTCACCCTGAACACAAGCGACTGCTGACTCGGTGCCCGTTCGTCGCTCACCACCCGACTCACGGAGCCATACGGATGGGCCAGCCTGCCGAAAGCGACTCCGGCACAGTCACATGATCGCGCAAAAAGAGCGCTGATATGCGCACATACTGGCTTAGGTGCTTGCACCCATTGAAGCCGCTCGCAGTGCCCTGATCGTAGGGAAGAAGTACTCTTGGGGTACCAAAGTAAAAAACCAAGACAGACCCGGTAGTGGATAGACCTTAAGTGATGGCCTTCTGATAAAAACGTTGACTGGGGCGAACGGTCCTCCGTTCGTCCGCGCCGGAGACGTCCACGCCAGTCGGCGCTCCCAGTCTCCGGCTACCGTCATGTTTCCTCCATCACTTAGCATTGAACCGCTACCGAATTACGCATGGGCGACTACGCATCGGCAGTGTCAGGCACAGGTGCATGGGTAGCCAACCACTGGTCGGCGGCGGCATTCAGATCGAATGTGTCGGTAGCGGGAGCCCGGAAGGTCGTGTGCACCCAGTCGCCACTGCCGTCATCCACCGGGCGATACCGCTCGCGGTACCAGTCGGGGCGGGCGGCCAGGTCGCGCAGGGCCTTGACGGCGGTGTCGACATCGGCGCGGGTGTTGTAGAGGCCAAACGAGAGGCGCACCATGCCTGGCTGGGTGCGCGGGCCACACGTGTCCGTACAGGACGTGGGCGCGATGCCCTGCTCGTTGGCAATGCCCAGCAGCTGCCGCACAAACGGCTGCGCGCAGAAGCATTCGTTGCGCACGGCAATGCCGAAGTAGTCGTTTAGCGCTGCCGTAACGAGCCCGTGCGGCAGGTCGTGCAGGTTCAGCGTAATCACGCCGATGCGCTCAGCTACCTCCAACCGATGAGATCCATAGATGGTAAGGCCATCGATTTCGTTGAGCGCACTCATGGCGTACTGCGTAAGCGCCTGCTCATCCGCCTCAATGGCATCCATGCCCACACGTTGCAGGATGCGTAGCGTAGCGCCCAGGAGCAACGATCCAGGCAGGTTCGGCGTGCCCGCCTCCTCACGGTCGGGAAGCGCGCTGGTGACGTCGTAGCGCTGTGCATCTACAAACTCAACGATGCCACCGCCGACCACCTCAGGCTCGTGGTTGTCAAACAAATCCTTACGCGCCACAATCACCCCCGGACTGCCCGGCGCATAGATCTTGTGCCCGCTCAGGCAGACCACATCGAGCGCTTCGCCGGGCGTGTCGCCCGCGATGCGGATGGGGCGATGGGCCGCTGACTGTGCGGCGTCGACTACGCAGAGAGCACCTACGTCGTGTGCGGCGTCGGCAATAGCGTGTACCGGATTTGCGATGCCCGTGACGTTGGAGGCGGCAGTCACTGCTACGTAGTTGAGCCGGTCGCCGTGCTCGTGGATGGCCGCCCGGAGCGCGGTCATGTCAACGCGTCCGGCATTGCCATCGGGATCCACCTGAAGCGGGACATGCACCACCTTGCGCATGTGTTTGCGGTGTGGGAGGTCGTTGGCATGGTGCTCCATGAGCGTGGTAATGGCCACGTCGCGCTCAGGATGCTGTGCAGCGAGCACGCGTGCCATGCGGTTGAGGCCGCCCGTCACGCCGGTACCGCAGAAAATAGCGGTGTAGTCATCGGGAGCCCCTACAAACTGCAGTACGGCATCGTGAGCCTGCGCATACGCCTCGGTCATAATGCGCGCCCCATGGTGCAGGTGCGAGTGGGTGTTGGCATAGTGCTGCATGGCCTCGGCGCCCCGGAAGCGCAAGTTAGAGGCCGCGCTATCCAGGTAGGTGCGCGGGCCGGTGGTGCCATCGGCTCGGGGATACGAGGTGGTGCGTCCGGTAAACTGGTCGCGAAGCGCTTCGATCTGCTGGCGGCGCACCGAAAACGGGGCCGTGGTCAGCGAGGACATAGGCTGGGTAGACGGCATAACAGGCAGCAGCGGTTGTGAGCAAGAGTGCGAGCAGGTACACGCTGCGTAATGTATGGAGTTCTAACGACTTTCGCACCCGAACGCAGACGAAATTTGCATCCGCTTGGTCACTGCGTTCTATTATCCATCTAATGAAAGCAAACCCGCTCACCGGTATCATCTGTACGCATGACACGTCTTTCCTGGACATCCTGGTTTTCATGGGGCCGTTTGTGGGGCCTGCTGCTTGTGGTGGGAACGCTTGCGGCTGCACCGCAGCAAACAACGGCCCAACAACTGTGGCTGCCCCCATATCAGCCCATGCAGTTTGCCGTTGAAGGGGTGCAGCCCGACATTCGCAACATCGAGGGGCTGTCAGGGGGATACTTCATTACAGGCACGGTATCACTTACCGCTGGAACGGAGCTGGTGGCCGAGGTGCCGGTGGCGTACTTCCGCACGAACGAGATGCGGCCTGGGGCGGATACGAAGCTTGGGAATCCATACGTGGGGCTGGCACTGACCCCCGACCGGTCGCCGCTGATGATTGAGGTGGGCGGGCGCATCCCCGTCGCCGAAAACACATCGACGACTGTGCTGGGGCAGCATGCCGAGGTGGGACGTCCGGGCGCGTTTCTGCCCGAGGGGGGAATGCTAACGCTGGCCGGAAATGCACGCGTGGCGTTCTCGCGCCAGCTGAGTCTGCGTCTGCGGGCAGGCGGCTTCTACGCACATTCTACCGCCGCCGCTCGTGCACCCGGTATGCCACGAGTCGACCGCGACCTGTTTGCGCAGTATAGCACAGTGCTCTGGTATGAAGGCGACACGTTTACGACCGGGCTGGGATTTGCCGGCCATGCGAACCTGACCGGACGCGGAGGCTACGGTGAAAAGAGCCAGCACGACCTGGCTGCTACCATTCACATTACGGGGCTGCCGGTGGTTACGCCGGGTGTGTTTGCGGGCTGGAAGGTAAGCAACGCATTCCGCGACTCGGAGTCGTGGCAGCGCGCTCAGAATGCGCGCCGAGACATGACCTCGTGGCGGTTCGGCGTAACGCTATCCACGACACTGTACTGATGGCACAGCAACGGGCTGCGCGTGCAGGCAGAAGAGCTACCCGCTGAGCACCGCCTTAGAGTCTGTTTGGGTTTTGGTTTGCAGGCGAGAGCGAGCAGCAATGCGGCGAAAATCGTCCCTCGATAGAGGTTCGTAGCCGGGGCTACGGGCCGAGATCGGGGGCAATTTGCAGCCCATTGAAGCCGCTCGGAGCCCAAAGTAAAAAATCAAAACAGGCTCTTAAGGCTGTAGTACGTTCCAAGGGCAACAAGGCCGCCGCAGGAGGCCGCTACGAATATGCTGGCGGCAGGGCCCAGCGCAAAAGGCATCACGATACCGCTGCCTACGCCTGCGCCGACACCACCAGCCAGCGCCGATAGGGCCGAAGAGGAGCGTTCATTCGAAGCATCCGAGTCAGGGAGAGACGTTGTCATGGCAGAAGAGCTATCCAACAGTCTTTTCCAGAGTGTGCGAGGTGCGATGTGCTACACGCCGAACGACTCGCCACAGGCGCAGGTGCGCGAGGCTTGTGGATTCATGAAGTGAAAGCCGTCGCCGTCGAGGCCGTCGGTAAAGTCGAGCTCGGAGCCGTCGAGGTAGAGCGCGCTGCGCTGATCGGCAATGACAGTGAGGTCGCCACTCACCTGGTGCACCGCGTCGGTGTCTTGCAGGGTGGTGTCCCAGCCCAGATCGTAGGTGAGCCCGGAGCATCCGCCCGGCACGACCGCAATGCGCAGGTATGTGTCCGCAATGGATACGGCTTCTTCAGCGGCTACAGTGCGAAGCTGATTCTTTGCGCGCTCGGTAATGTCAATCTGCATGGCAAAGGGGAGGCATCGTGTACATCTACGTATTGCAGGATGCGTACCGCAGCGTACGGGCGTAGGTTTCTATGCGATACTGCAGCGCGTTGCTTACATCCATTGTGTGCAGGAGATGAGATGAGCCGTAACAACCGCCGCCGAGTCTTCGCATCCCCAAAACGCCTGATATGCACCTAACAAAAAAGAGACGCCTGGAGCAGAGTCCAGACGCCTCGTACGATTCAGATCCGACAGGGAGACGACAGGCTACGGCTGAGCCGGGGCCTCGCTGCGTGCTTGGCCATCGCCGCCGGTGTGCAGCTCCGGCTTCCAGGAATCCATGTAGCCAGCGTCTTCGAGGTCAAGCGCGGCCTGCGTGAGCTTGAGCGGGCGGAAGGTGTCCACCATCACCGCCAGCTCTTCGGTGCCTTCCTTGCCGATAGAGGCCTCGGTAGAGCCGGGGTGCGGTCCATGCGGAATGCCGCCCGGATGTAGCGAGAACGACCCGCGCGAGATTCCTTTCCGGCTCATGAAGTCGCCCTCAGCGTAAAACAGCACCTCGTCTGAGTCAATATTCGAGTGGTTGTACGGGGCCGGAATCGACTTCGGGTGGTAGTCGAACAGCCGCGGCACAAAGGAGCACACGACGAAGTTGTGCGCCTCGAACATCTGATGCACGGGCGGCGGTTGGTGGATGCGCCCAGTGATCGGCTCAAAGTCG
>CAZBTM010000103.1:0-9913 GCA_964494425.1 uncultured Rhodothermales bacterium
TTTTTAACCATAAAGTAGCGGGTCCGGAGAGTATGCCGGCCATCCCGCCGGTCGCCATCCCACCGAATCCGCCGGTGGTCATGCCGGCCACGGAGCCGGTGGCGTCGTGCCCGGCGCGCCAGTCGTGCAGACGCACGATACCAGCCGCCACATCCTGCACCGTATTGGTGCCCAGTTCGCGCGGCAACCGGGTGCGTACTTGTGCTGGGCTGGCTCCGAAGTGCTGGATGTGAGAACCGTATTCGGTGAGCACCTCCGCATGTTGGAGCAGCGGATCGTCTGTTGCCGAAGCCGCGGGGCTCTGCATCACCCCAAACCAGACCGGACTCCACCCGCCCATGTTGCGTGTGAGATACGCCGGGTCGTCCTCCAGAAACTCAGTTGGCACCAGGCGATCGGTGGTGGTAGAGCGCACGTAGCCTGCCGGGTCGTTGCGGCTGATGAGGCTACGCACAGTGGGCTCGTTGCGAAGCCGCTCTGCCCATGCCGTTTCTGCCTCTGCAGTCGGACGCGAGGCTACAATGCGTACCGAAGCACCCCTGGGCGTTGGATGCGGCGGCGTGAGAAAGGTGACGATGGCTTCGCGATTTAGCGGGATGGAGACGACACGAAACGGGGTGGAGGCACGGGCTTCGGGCATAGACAAAACAGGCCAGCAATCACAAAAGGCGAGGCGTCCTGTTTACACGGTAGCACACACAGCAATGTAGCGCAAGCGGGTCAAGGTATCTACGCATTGTGCAGGGCTGTACGATGGGCCTTCGCCATGCGCAAGAAGTTATGCAGGAGCTGCTTCGGAGCACGAGCAGCCTGCACGTTCGCATCGGTGATGGTGTCGCGGGCGGCCTGTTTTTCGGCGTCGGGCAGCGACTTGCGGCGGATCATGTCCTGGGCGCAGCGCCGGTCGTACTCCGGATGAAACTGCACGCCCACCGCCGAGCCGTGGCGAAAGGCTTGCACGCCCGCCTCGTTTTCGGCCAGCAGCGTGGCATCCTGCGGCAGCCGTGTAACCGCGTCGGAGTGGGTGGCGAACACCGTAAACGGATGCGGCACGTCGTCCCAGATGGGATCCTCGGCCACCTGCTCCACCGACACGTAGCCCAGTTCGTAGCGCTCCTGGTTGCGCACGGTCCCGCCCAGCGCCTGCGCCAAGAGCTGATGCCCCCAGCACACGCCCAGCACCGGGGCCTGCGATGCCAGCACCCGCTGCACATATCGCTCCACGCTCGCAATCCACGGGCGGTCGTCGTAGACCGAAGACTGCGAGCCAGATACGATCAGCGCATCGTAGGGCCAGTCAGCGCGGGGCGCGCCAGCATCGGGCCAGGGCGCCAGCGGTTCGCCCTCCGATACGCGCACAATCGAAAGGCGTGCGTCCAGCTCGCGCGTAAAATTACGCTGCACATGGGTATCGCCCAGCGAGGCATCCAGCAACGCGACGTGGGGTCCATCAGGCATAACGTGGAAAGCCGAACTGTTCAGGGGGATGCGAAAGGGAATGCTATGCCGCAAACAGCGAATCAAGCGTGACGGTCAACCCGCTGAGCAGCGCCGATGAGGCTGTACCGGAATCGACCTGCCGTGCATGCTGGGTAAAGCCGGCATCGGTGTTGGTATGCACTTCTACGGTAGAGCTATCTGGGTCAATGATCCAGTACTCCTGCACCCCGTGCACTTCGTAGAGGCGCTTCTTGGTCGTCAGGTCGTGGTGGGCCGTTGCAGGCGAGAGCACCTCCATCACCAGATCGGGCGCGCCGTCGATGGCCTGCTCGCCAATGCGATCTAACCGCGACTCCGAAACGAACATCAGGTCTGGCTGCAGCACATCCGTATCCGAAAGCTTTACATCCATCGGAGCGAACAGTACTTCGCCTCTGTCTGGGGCATGGTTGTACAGCGAGCGATAAAGGTACGCAACAATACGCTGGTGGCGGGTGGCAGGCGAGGGAGCCATGACAAGCGATCCATTGATGAGCTGGTAGGGCGCGCCCTCCGGCAGCTGCTGGTAGTCGGCGTAGGTGTAGCGCTCTTTTTTGGATAGCGGCTCGGGGGGCGAGGGCGGCGCGTCTGTCGTAGTCGGTTCCATGGTCCCGAGAATGTGTCATGAAGATACCGTGCGCCCGCTGATACGCTGCGTGGGGCGGAATTGTGTCCAGCCGATCGCAGAAACGAAGCTCACACCGCTCGCACATAGCCCTGAAACAGCAGGTCGTCGCCAACGGTCGTCCAGCGCGATTCGGCAAAGGTGCGCGCCTCGTCCATGCGGCGGATGCCCAGGTCGCGCACGCTCGGCATCCCGGCGCCCACTACCTTGGGCGCGACAAAGCAGAAGAAGCGATCTACCAGGTCCTGCCGAAAGAGCGCCGTGGCCAGCCCCGGCCCCGCCTCCACCAACAGCGACTGCAGCGGACGCTCCGTGGGCCCGTCGGGCGCACCCAGATGAGCCAGGAGCGCATGCAAGTCCAGATGCTCGGTCGGCGTTTCGGGGATGCGTAGGACCTGTCCGCCGCGTGCGGTGAGCGCCTCATCATAGGCAGGGGCTGCCCGCTCCGCGCCGATTACAGCGATCGTAGACGCCGCGTGGTCATCCGTAAAGAGGTTCAGTTCCGGCGAAAGCGCACCCGTGCGGTCGAGCACGATGCGGCAGGGCTGCGGCCCGTCGACGTGGCGCACCGTGAGGCGCGGGTCATCAGCAGACGCAGTGCCGCTACCCACGAGCACACCATCCAGGTCGGCGCGCCACTGGTGTACTTTTGTGCGCGCTTCGGTGCCCGAAACCCACTGGCTGTGCCCGGTCGTGGTGGCGATGCGCCCGTCGAGTGTCTGCGCAATCTTGAGCGTGAGAAGCGGACGCCCCGTCTCCACCTGATGAAAGAACGCCTCGTTCAGCCGTGTGCACGCGTCTTCTTCAACGCCAACGGTTACGTCTACGCCATGCGCCCGCATCCGCTCAATACCGCGTCCGGCCACTTCCGGATACGAATCGACCGTGCCCACCACCACGCGCGGAATGCCCGTCTCAATGATAAGGTCGCTGCACGGCGGCGTTTTGCCGTGATGACTGCACGGCTCCAGGTTCACGTAGAGCGTCGCCCGGCGAAGCGCCTCCGGTCCGTGCTGGTCCAACACCTCGCGAATGGCCTGCGCTTCAGCGTGCGCTTCTCCATATTTAGCATGCCAGCCCTCGGCAAGCACCTTCCCGTCCGCATCCACCAGCACCGCGCCCACCATGGGGTTCGGACTCACGTGCCCGGCCCCGCGCTGGGCCAGCGTCAGACAACGCTGCATCCACTGCGCGGCATCGGACGGCGCG
Organism: uncultured Rhodothermales bacterium; assembly: GCA_964494425.1. Lineage (GTDB taxonomy): Bacteria > Bacteroidota > Rhodothermia > Rhodothermales > Salinibacteraceae > Longimonas. The sequence goes on from CAZBTM010000103.1 coordinate 3,314, forward strand.
TTGTCTACACTTCCTGGATGTACGTGGGCAGCGAGGCCTGATTCAGTTGCCATTGCTCAAAGTAGAATTTGGATTCAGAGCGTGCCTTCTGGAACGGCAGCACGAAGCAGCGCACCTCGTTGGTGGAGACGTGCGTGCGGAGCGCATCGGTAAGGGCGTCGCGTACGGGCGCTGGGCTAAAAAAGCTCCAATCGAAGCCGTCGTGGGCAGGCTCGCTGAAGAAAACGGTGGTGCCGACTTCCATGAGCGTACGCAGCGCGGCGGAGCCTTCGCGCCGCGCTTGCTGGGCCACGTCGTGGAGCGGCGTAGGATCGATCGGCGCATCGGCATACGCCAGCACGCACTCGCCCTGCGGTGTTGTCCACCAGCTGCGGGCGGCCTGCATATCCATGTCGGTGTTGAGCGTGCCATCCGGTGCAATGCCGCATACGTGCGGATGCGAAAAGACGGCGGCCAGGGCATGAACCACCGCATCCACAACAGAAATTGCAGTGAGCCCCACGCGGTCGGCCTCCAGGTCGGTACCCGCAAGATAGCCGCGATAGGCGGTGGCCGGATTCAGCAGCGCGCGGAGCGTGTCGGCATCGGGGTCGTAGTTGGCATCCGCCGAGCGCTCGGTGCGGCGGCGGGCGTCGGGGTTGGCATCGGACGCGGGCGGCTCCAAGAGCGCCGGCTCCTCAAAAAAGTACTTGACGATGGACATGCGTGTAGATACGTAGACCGGTGGATGTTGAAGACAAGGAATCTACGGAGCCACCGTCTTACAGGTTTTCGGGGGAGGCGAAAGGCGACATCATTTCTGCTTGCTGATTCGCATGGTGGGCAAGTTTGCTATCAGCTGAAATGTTGAAGAAGCAAAATACACTATCCAATACCCATTTTGGCCAGTTACAACAAATTCCCATTTGTATGTTTTTTTTTGGATAGAGAACGCTCATACTGTAAATGCAGTCAAAAAGTTTTTTTACTTTTACAATGTAAATCTCATGAGGTACTTACGCAAGGCAATTGTTTTATCGGCTCTTCTTTTTACACTTGGTTTGGGAAGTGTGGCAGTTAGTTCTACCTCTCAACCCAACACACCGGCAGTAGGTGAAGACGCCGAATGCACAACCTGCTGCGAGCAGGCAAGGGCATCGTGCGTCGGTGCCGGCTACGACAAGCCTGATTCCTACGACAATGGAACGGGTCCTTGTCCTGCAGCTTCTGAGCCTATCAGAGAAGGGGCTTGAGGAGAGCTATTCCCCCATTTGGACAAATCCAAGAACACCTCTCTCTGAAGGTCAGAGAGAGGTGTTCTTTTGAACTGACTCACTATAGGACGCTAATCATGTCATGACAGTGTTTAAGATAGAGCGATTATGTATTTTTGTGGTTATATTTATTTTGCTTGGATGCGAAAACAACTCGCAAGAAAATGAAGCTATCCGCTCCACTGACTCCTCAGAATATGTCAATATTACGGACACAACCCGCAAGAAAATACAAGATGAGGATTGGAGGCCTACAGTAACATTTGGGCAAGAAGACATTTCCACCACATTGTTGTCGGGTACCACCTTAGTTAATTCGGATACGTTGGGTCAACCTATAGAATTGCGTCTTGCTGATGGTGATCTCATCATATCGGATGGTTCTGGACTTCCACCGTTGCATGTCGTAGATGCCTCAACTGGTGAGTACGTAGCATCCATCGGAGAGCGAGGTCAGGGTCCTGGTGAATATCAGTCGGTAGCTGACATGCTGCCCATGTATGACACGTGCTTCGGAGCACTTGATAGTGAACTTCGACGGATTACGAGATATTGCCAGGGAGAAGAATCAGAAGAATGGGCACGTAAAGGCCAAACCTCGTTTCAGATTGGTGCGCCAATCACTGATGCTGTACACTTGAACGAAGGCCTATTTGCCTTCATTGGATTTTTTAGAGAAGGGCGCCTTGCCTATTACGACTCAACTGGAAGCTACATCCGTACAACAGGGCCTATTCCCCCAGGTGATGAGGAGATCCCTGTACCAGTCCGGCAGCATGCCTATCAAAGTTTCCTTTCGCATCATCCTGAGACAGATCAAATTGTCGTTGGCACTCGACATGCCGACTTCATTGAGGTGTATTCAGCAAGAGGAGAAAGAACCGTTCTCATTCATGGCCCGCGTCAATTTACACCAACCTACAACTGGCGCATGCGTGGAGACACACCAAGTATGGTACAAACACCAGATACACGATTTGGCTATGTCGATGTCGAAGTAGGTGGGAACCGGATATATGCGCTGTACTCGGGGCAGATACAATCCGAATCCGAAGGATTGGCGCACATGGGAGCGGAGTTATTTGTATTCGATCTTGAGGGTAATCCGATAGACCATTACGACTTAGACCAGAGAGTAATTGCGATGGAAGTAAATAAGTCTGGAGATACAGTGTACGGCTCTGTGCTCCACCCACGTCCGATTGTGGTTCAGTATAGCTTGCCTGAGTAACGTTCTACCCAATAGCATGAGTCGACGTCATGTCGCCGCTGCAGCATTGCTCCTTGCATTCATCAACAGTTTCTTTTACGTCGCTATCGTATTTACTCCAGTCCGGGCAGTGTCTGATTCGATGATGCCAACAATTCTACCAGGGGATTGGGTGCTGGTACGTCACACAACACTTCGGCATGAACTTACTTGGCTCCTCAAAGGCACGTCAATGGGTGATCAAGTTCCCTTTCGAGTAGAACCGGGTGATTTGGTTCTCTACTCCTCGACGTCGGAGCGATCGGCATCAAGTCAAGGTTCTATCTTAAAACGAGTCGCAGGAACTCCCGGAGATACGCTGGAATCTCGGGATTCGAGTATACGAATAAACGGGCATGCGTTAGAATGGTCTGATAGCGTCCAGCAGCCCGACTTTGCTTTTGAATGGGGACCGGTTCGAATACCCGAAGTCGGAGATAGATTTTCTCCAGTGAGTCATTCCCAAACTCCTCTAGCCACTGGATTCTTGGAAAGGGACGGTACGTTACCCACCACCGTACGTGTCAGCACGCCCCTCTACTTCGTTATTGGAGACAATCCGGTATATTCAATTGACAGTCGAGACGTTGGCCTCATTCCTGAAAATCGAATTCAGGGCGTTGCCCGTCGTGTATTGTTCTCTAAAGACGGGGACGAGATAAGATGGGGAAGAACGATGCAGGGTATAGGACCTTGATCGAAAAAAGAATTACGGTAGCGGTTCAATGCGAAGTGATGGAAGGAATGAGCTTGTAGCCGGAGACTGGAAGCGCCCCCGGCGCGGACGTCTCCGGCGGAGGCGAACGGGGGACCGTTCGCCCCAAGAGAGGGATAACGGTCCGCGTGGGAAAATTGGGAGTACAATACAACAGATATCAACAACGAAAGCCACCGTGCAAAGTTGAGCACACGACGGCGTCGTTGCGTTCGCGTGTACAGTGCTACGATTGCTTATGTAGCCTGCTCGGTCACATGCCGGGTGGACTGGCGCTTCCGGTACGTAACGTACGACACGGCGAGAATAACCAAGGCCACAACGGGGGGCAGAATGTCGCTGATCGGATCGCCCACAGCCACATGGGCGATAAAGGCCGAGACAAACGACACGATGAATCCGAAGTAGGTCCACTCTTTCAGGAAACGAGGAAGCGGCACCAGCAAGGCCACCGCACCCAGCAGCTTCGCGATGCCCAGTTCAATCCGGAAGTAGCCTGGAAAGCCCAGGTTTTCGAAGGACGCCGCAATGGCAGGCGAGGTAAAGTACATGTAGGCCGACCCAGCCATCATGAGCGATAGCAGACCTGTGCTAATCCAGTAAGCGTAGTCACGTGCGGTCATGGCAGCATACAACATGATGATAGAAAGCAATTCCATCCACCGTTGTGTGTCTTAACACAGGATGCGTTACATCGTTTTGCGGTGAACCACTTCGTTATACGGAATCAACGTGACGATGTGGCGATGGGACGTCTTCCCTATGCAACCAAAGCGTCGCTGCCGTGCAACCCGTCTTGCGGATGCGCCGTTAAGCGCACGTCTGCGTATCTTTCTCCAATCAATACCACTTATGCCTCCCCCCATGCCCTGGACGGTCTACAAGTTCGGCGGAACCAGTCTTTCCGATGCCGAGCGCCTTCAGCATGCCACCACACTCATTCAACAGCACGATGGGCACTGCGCAGCTGTCGTATCGGCGATGGGCGGCACCACCGATGCGCTGATGACGCTCACCGACACGACGCGTCCGCATGCCGAGCGCCTCGATCAGTTGGATGCGCTGCGCGATACCCAGCACAATCACATCCACTCGGTGCTCCAGGGCACAATCGCACACGAAACGACGGATGCGCTCGATCGCGATGTGCAGACCATCCGCGATGTGCTGCAGACGACCGAGTTGCTCGGCACCGTCTCTGAAACGGCCCGCGACTTGATTGCGGGGTTTGGCGAGGTGTGGAGTGCCCGCCTCGTGGCAGCCGCTTTGCAGGAAGCCGGTGCCTCGGTCGCCCTCCTGAACGCCCGCGAGGTCATCGTGGCTACCCACACCGAACTGGGGCCGACGATCGACTGGGAGGCGACCCGCACGCGCTGGACCCGCTGGCACGAGGGATATGCAGATGCGGATGTGCTGGTTGTGACGGGATACATCGCGACCACACCCGAAGGCGCCCCCACTACGCTGGGCCGCAACGGCAGCGACTTTTCGGCGGCGATTATGGCATCGCTGTTGGAGGCCGAGGCCGTGCACATCTGGACCGATGTAGACGGCGTCATGACCGCCGACCCGCGCCTGGTGCCCGATGCGCAGCGCCTCGACGCCATCTCGTATCAGGAAGCCATGGAGCTGGCGTATTTTGGCGCCAAGGTGATCCACCCGCGTACGCTGGCCCCGGCTTTCGACCGCGAGATTCCCATTCACATCCGCAACACGTTTGCGCCCGAGGAGCCCGGCACGCGCATCCACCTGGATGGTCAGGCGGATCGTCCCGTGAAAGGCTTCGCTACAATTAACGACCTGGCGCTGCTGAATCTGGAGGGCTCGGGCATGATGGGCGTGCCGGGCATTGCGCGGCGGCTCTTTAGCGCACTGGAAGCCGCAGATGTCTCGGTGGTTGTCATTTCGCAGGGCAGCTCCGAGCACTCCATCTGTTTTGCCATGCCCCAGGCGCACGCTGAAACCGCCCGCAAGGCCGCCGAAGACGCCTTCTACGCCGAGATCCACCAGGGCCATCTGCATCCGGTGCAGGTCACTGACAACTGCAGCGTGCTCGCCGTGGTGGGCGATCGGATGGCGGGCACGCCGGGCATTGCCGCCACGTTCTTCGGCGCGCTCGGACAGGCGGGCGTGAACGTGCGGGCCATGGCGCAGGGCTCGTCGGAGCGCAACATCACCGCAGTCATCGACGGGGCCGATGCCACGAAGGGGCTGCGCGCCGCCCATGCCGGGTTCTACCTCTCGAACCACACGCTCTCGGTCGGCATTATTGGACCGGGCAATGTGGGTGGGGCGCTGCTGGAGCAGTTGGAGGCGCAGGCCGAGCGGCTGCGCACCGAGCAGCACATCGACATCCGCGTACGGGGCATCGCCAACAGCAGCTACATGGCGCTGGATGAGCAGCGCCTGGACCTGGGGGCGTGGCAGGAGGCGATTCGCGAGCAAGCGCATCCGAGCGACCTCGACGTGCTGGCCGACCACATCCAGACCGACTACCACCCGCACGCCGTACTCATCGACTGCACATCGAGTCCGGCGGTGGCGGCACGGTATGAACGCTGGCTCCGGCGTGGCATTCACGTCGTGACGCCCAACAAGAAGGCGAGCACCGCCCCCTTGGATGCGTACCGGACGCTGCAGGAGGCGCGGCGCTCCGCCTCCGCCCGCTACCTCTACGAAACCACCGTGGGCGCGGGACTGCCTATCATTCAGACGCTCAACAACCTGATCGAGACGGGCGACCGCGTGCTTCGCATCGAGGGCATTCTGTCGGGCACGCTGTCGTACCTCTTCAACGCGTTTGACGGCGAGCGCGCGTTCTCCGATATTCTGCGGGAGGCCAAGGCGAATGGCTTCACCGAGCCCGATCCGCGCGACGACCTGTCGGGGATGGACGTGGCCCGCAAGGTCGTCATTCTGGGGCGCGAAATGGGCCTCGATATCACGCTCGACGACGTGGCCGTAGAGAGCCTCGTGCCCGATGCCCTCACCAACGGCTCGGTCGATGCATTCATGGCCGGGCTGCCCGAGCACGACGATGCCATGACCCGCATCCTGCGCGAGGCCCGCGAAGCCGGGCAGGTGCTTCGGTTTGTGGGATCGGTCGACCACACGGGCGAGGCCTCCGTACGCCTGGGCCGCTACGACGACGACCATGCGTTTGCGCGCATCCACCGTACCGACAACATCGTGCAGTTTCGTACCGAGCGATACAACGAAAACCCGCTCATCGTGCAAGGCCCCGGTGCAGGGCCCGACGTCACCGCTGCGGGCGTGTTTGCCGATCTGCTTCGGATTGTGGATGCGTAGGGGATGCCGCGCCCTGCGTGTCCACGCGCACGTCCGTCCGTACGGACACGGCGCCGCCGTGTCCCTACACGTTT
>CAZBTM010000104.1:0-520 GCA_964494425.1 uncultured Rhodothermales bacterium
GCGGGTAGCATGTTAATGACGCCAGCAGGCATTCCGGCCTCCTCCAGAATCTGATACAGGAAGTACGCCGAGTAGACCGAGCGCGAGGCGGGCTTCCAGAGCACCGTGTTGCCCATCAGCGCTGGTGCCGTGGGCAGGTTGCCCTGAATCGCCGTGAAGTTGAACGGCGTGATCGCCAGCACAAAGCCTTCGAGCGGACGATACTGCACCTGGTTCCACACGCCCGGACTATTGTCGGGCTGCTCCCGGTAGATCTGATCGGCGTAGTGTACGTTGAAGCGCAGGAAATCGATCAGCTCGCAGGCGGCATCGATTTCGGCCTGATGCACATTTTTGCCCTGGCCCAGTATGGTAGCCGCATTAAGCGTGTGGCGCCACGGCCCCGCAATCAGGTCGGCAGCGCGCAGAAAGATCGCCGCGCGGTCGGTCCAGTACTGCACTTGGTCGAAGGTGGCGTCCTCGGCGGTCGGATCGTTCTGGTATTCGGCGTCGAAGGTGTCGTGGCCATCGCGCGCCCGAA
>CAZBTM010000104.1:530-9883 GCA_964494425.1 uncultured Rhodothermales bacterium
CGCACGGTCGGTCCAGTCCATCGCGGCCCACTCGGACTTCGCCTCGCGCGCAGCGTCGATAGCCTGCTCGACCTCGTCGGCACCAGACTGGTGCACGGTGCCCAGTTCGTGCTGGTGGTCGTGGGGCACGCGCACAGAGCTTGGCGCGCCCGGATACACGGCGTCGCCGCCGATATAGGCCGGAATCTCAACCGTCATGCCACGCAGGCGCTCCAGTTCGGCGCGGATGGCGCTTCGCTCGGGCGAGCCGGGGGCATAGCTAAGAACAGGTTCGTTTGAGGGATTGGGCGGGGTGCTAAGCGCATTTTGCATGAGGCGACGTAAGCCAGATTCGTAGAAAATAGCGAATGCGGTGCGGGCCTGCGCCGTCCTTTGAAAGCGCTCCCAGCGCCAGTAGCGTGGCTGGGGCGTCGGGCGGATGCGACAGGCACGATGCAAAACCTGTGGTTTGGCAGCAAGTTCGGCAGATGCGGTGAACAGCGCAAGTCAGCACGGGTACGGATGGATGCCTTAACCGATTTTACTTGCGCTCCTGCTCCCTATGCAACTGGAATGGTTCCTGGCCCTCCGCTATTTTGCTCGTGCCGAAGGGCAGCGCGAAGGCCGTAGCTTCGTGCGGTTCATTACGTACGTGGCGGTCGGCGGCGTAGCGGTGGGCGTAGCGGCACTCATTCTGGCCCTGGGCATCGTGCGCGGCTTCAGCCAAGAGATCGAAGGCAAGCTCATGGAGGTGGGGGCCCACCTGCGTGTCGTCAGCTACACCGATGATCCGCTAAGCAATGCCGCCTCGCTGCAGGATCAGCTCGAAAGCTACGACGCCGTGCAGACGGTAAACCCCGTGGCAGAAGGCGTTGTCATTGCCCGTGCAGGGGCCGACGCAATTGAAGGACTGGTGGTGCAGGGCACCAATACGCTTCCCGAGGCCGTGCGTCGCACCACCACCCACCCCGACCGAACAACGCCCCAAGGGGTGCTGCTGAGCACGTCCATTGCAGAACGCTTCGCCATGGCCCCCGGCGATCGGCTTACGCTCTTTGCGCTTGACCGCGGGGCCGGAGGCGGAGCCGCAGCGCTCCAGCCCCGCGTGCAGCAGTACGATGTGCAGGATACCTATGCCACCTCGCTCGACTTTATTGACAACACGTTCCTGTTCATGGGCCTCACTGAGGCCCAGCAGCTGCTGGAGTTTGCTGATAACCAGGTGTCGCGGCTGGATGTTATGCTCCACGATGTCGGCGACATTGAGCCAACCGCCCAAACGCTGCGCGACGAACTGTCGTTTCCAGCCACCGTGCGCACGGTGTATCAGCAATATGCAGGTCTCTTTGCATGGATCAACCTGCAACAAAACATCATTCCGCTGGTCATTAGCACGATTGTCATCGTGGCGGCCTTTAACATTGTGGGCACGCTCCTTATGATGATGCTTGAGAAAACACGCGAAATCGGGGTGCTCATGAGCATGGGCCTTTCGGCTCGTGGCGTACAGCGTGTGTTTCTGGTGCTGGGCGCGGTCATTGGGTGCACGGGAAGCGCCATCGGGGCGACCCTCGCTGTTGGAGCGGGCTGGATTCAGCAGACCTACGGGGTCATTCCGCTTCCCGCCGATGCCTACTACATGGATACAGCCCCCATGGCGCTCCACACCTCTGATGTGCTGCTTGTAACCAGTGTGGCCATTGTGCTGTGCGTGGGCGCGGCCTACCTCCCTGCACGGGTTGCCTCCCGCATCGACCCTGTGCGCGTTATTCGCTTTACGTAACCTACTCTTTCTGGATACGATATGCCTACGCTTACTCCTGGCGACGCTGCCCCTGACTTCGAACTCTTCACGCACGACATTGAACCGTTCACGCTCTCCGATCATCGCGATGGCCCGGTGCTTCTGCTCTTCTTCCCCGGCGCATTCACGAGCGTGTGCACCAATGAGATGAACACGGTCAATAACGACCGCGCGTCGTTTGGAGCCGACGAGGGCGTCACCATCGTGGGCATCTCGACGGACTCTCCCTTCGTTCTCGATGAGTACCGCAAGGTGAACGACCTCCAGTTCACGCTGCTCAGCGATCATGATGCAGAAGTAGCAGCCGCCTACGGCGCGAAGTACGATCACGACTTTACCCCCATGAAGCTCGATCGCATCGCAAAACGGTCGGCGTTTGTGGTGGATGCGGAGGGCGTCATCCAATACGCAGAGGTGCTCGACAACGCCGGACAGCAGCCCGACTTTGAGGCTATTCAGACCACGATCAATAAGCTGGTTGGCTGAGTCAGAGCGTGAGTGTCACGCATGGCGCTTCGCGTCTACCAACAAAAACGGCCCCACTGCTATGTAAAAGCAGCGGGGCCTTCAGCGTTAGGCCAAATAAGAAGTGCGTTCCGCTATGCGCGCGCTGCCTGCAGATTAGATTGCATGCGCGCCTCGGGATTAGAGATGACCTCGGCCTCAAACGACTGCCCTGTTAATCGTTCGTACAGGTCGATGTAGCGCTGAGCAATCTCAATCCGGAAGGCATCGGGCAAGTCGGGCATTGTGTCGCCTTCGTGTCCGCGAAAGCCCTGATCCATGAGCCACTCGCGCACGAACTCCTTCGAGAGCTGCTCCTGGGGGGCGCCTTGTGCCAGCCGAGCTTCGTAGCCGTTGGCTTCGTAGTACCGGGAGCTATCGGGCGTGTGCACCTCGTCGATGAGGCGAAGCTGCCCCTCTGCGTCGCGGCCAAATTCGTATTTTGTATCTACGAGAATCAGATCGCGGCTCGCGGCGATTTCGGTACCGCGCGCAAACAGATTGAGAGCGGCTTGTTCGAGCGTGGCGTACGTCTCTGCATCCACCAGGCCCCGCGACACAGCCTCTTCTGGCGTGATGTCTTCGTCGTGGCCAGTTTCCGCCTTGGTCGCAGGCGTTACAATGGGCTGAGGCAACTGCTCGCCCTCGCGGAGTCCGTCGGGCAGCACCTGTCCACACAGCGTGCGGACCCCGTCCTGGTACATGCGCGCCGCATGTCCGGCCAGATAGCCCCGCACCACAAATTCAATGGGAATGGGGGTGCAGGCCGTGCCTATCGTGATGTTGGGATCGGGCACCGCCTGTACGTGGTTCGGGAAGACCTGGGCCGTCTCCTCAAAGAAAAAGGCAGCCAACTGGTTTAGCACCTGCCCCTTAAACGGAATGGCCTGCGGTAGCACATGGTCGAACGACGAGATGCGGTCGGTTGTGACCAGCACGAGGGTGTCGCCATCGCGGTAGGTGTCGCGCACCTTACCTTCGTAGCGCGTGCCCCACCCCGACAGGTGTGTTTCGGTGATGCAGTGCGGAAGTTGCTGGGTAAGTGTTGAAGCATCCATTAGGAGCGGGGGCGGATGTAGTCACTGGATTTGCGAACGTGGAGTTCGTGCTGCACACGCTGGCTTACCGTGGGGAAGTCCTCACGGTTGAGGCGGCGGAGCAGGGTCTCGGCGGCGCGCTCGCCCACCTCGTGCATGTTCTGGGCCACGCTGGAGAGCCCAATGAAGCGGCTGATTTTGATGTCGTCGTAGCCTACAAGCGCAAAGTCGTCGGGCACTGTTTTCCCGGCCTGACGAATGGCTTGCCACGCGCCCACAGCCTGCACATCGCTGCTGGCAAACACCGCGGTGATCTGCGGATGCTCCTTCAGCAGCTTCTGCATGGCCTCGTAGCCCGACTCCTCGCTGAAGCCGTCGTGCTTCTCGGTTTCGCCCCAGGCCACAAGCGACTCGTCGAACGGAATGCCTTCTTCTTCAAGCACCGTCCGGTAGCCCTGCACGCGTGCATTGCGGACGTGCGTGTCGTGCGGCGTCGTGATCATGCCAATCTCGCGATGGCCCTGCTCAATCAGGTGCCGGATGGCAAGCTCAACGCCGACCTCGTCGTCCCAGTAGTACGAGTCCATGTCGTCCCACTTGCTTCCAATCATGACGACCGGCGCGCCCAGCGCGCGGAGCTCGTTCGCCATCTCAGCGTCGTAACGGAGGCCGGTGAGCAGCAGCGCATCCATTGCGCCACGGGCCAGGAAGTTGCGGAGTGTTGCCTTAGGATCGGACCACGCCAGATCGCAGAGCAGCAGGTCGACCTCGCCAATATCCAGGCGACTGCGCACCCCCTTCAGCAGCTCGTTGTGAAAGGGTGTGGTAAACGTGGGCACAGCCACCGCAATCGTACGCGTAGCCCGCTGGGCGAGCGATTTGGCCGTGCGGTTGGGACGGAATTGCAGTTCTTTGATGGCGCGCAACACGCGCTCGCGCGTGGCATCCGAGACATCGCGCGAGTTGTTCAGCACACGCGATACGGTTGATATCGCCACGCCGGCCTTATCGGCTACGTCGTAGATGGTCGTTTTTTCGGAATCCGAAGAGGGAGTCATAGCTTGTTAAAACATCGCCAAAGGAACGGGTGGACCGTACGCGTACACAATACGGGATGGGCGTCACATATAACAGGCTGTGTTTCGCCTTGCAACGACTTTTTATCGTTTCGTATAGAGGGTGCTGCCCTACTCATGCACGGGCGCACCTTCGTGCGATTCAAACGCCGCAAAGAAACGAGGGGAGGCCTGGGCGGCGTCTATACTGCGAATCTGGTGCAGCGTATCGGCCAGGCGCCGCTTCGACGCCTGGATCGCATCAGTCAACGCTGCGCCCTGGTGCAGGCGGTGAAGCACATCGACCAGGTACGCGCTTGAGCGTCCGCTAATCGACGCATTGGTTTCTACAAACGGAGCCTCGAAGAGCGCCATCTCGCCCTCATGCCAAAGGAGGTCAAGAGCGAAGTTGGGCGGCTCGCCTTCACGCTCAAAGAAGTGCGTGGGCAGGCGTCCACAGCGCAGGAGCACCGCCGACGCGCCCTGCTGGCTGATGCGCTGCACCGCAACCTGAGCGTCGTCGAGCGTCGGAATCTCCATCCCAGCGACCAGTTCCGCATCCCGCCGTCGCACGCTGACCAGCGATACGCGATTCATGATGTTGACAAGCGATTCCGTGGTTGACGGCTCCGCAATGTCTTCGCCGCTGGGACCGCTTAGCGTCACGTCCAAGATCGAGGGGCCGGTAAACGCCTCATGATCCAGCAGATGGGCCACGGCGCGCACCGATGGCGTAGCCCCCACAATGCCAATCTTGGCTGCATTGGGAACGATGTGGTCGGGGGTATCCGACGAAAGCAGGTGTTCGATCTGCGCATGCACGGTATCCGACGGCACGTTGAGCACGTCGGTCACCACGCCGTGACTGGCTACAATATGGCTGGTGCATAGAGAGAGGGGAGCGCCGCCCACAGCCTGGGTAGCGCGGATGTCGGCATTGAGCCCACGTTCCAATCCCGTGTACAACGCGTTAAACAGGAGCGGAGTAAACGGAGCGGTCGAACCAAAATCAGAATCCACAGGCAGAACACACGTAATGAAAAAAGCAAGAGCGGCAGTAACAGGCCCAGTGTGTTACAACATAGTTGGCCCCGGTTCGTGTGGATACGTAACATACCGGGGCACAGGCGGGTTGCTATGCCGTAGTGTAGTCATAGTCCTACCGTTAGGCTTTGATTCAGACGCGGCCTATCCGGTACGCCCTCACATTGCATCTTCCACGACGATTTTTCTGCTGTATGAACACTGCCTCGGTCACGCGCTTAACGACCGCCCGCATTCCTACTGTGGACGGCACGTTCTCGCTGATGCTGTACGAAAACGATATCGATGACGAAGATCATCTGGCTGTGGTCTATGGCGAGGTGGAAGAGGCCGAGGACGTGCTCGTGCGCATCCACTCGGAGTGCTTTACGGGCGATGTGCTCGGGTCGCTACGCTGCGACTGCGGCGAGCAACTCAACACCTCCATGCGCATGATCGCCGAGGCGGGGCAGGGCGTCATTCTCTATCTTCGCCAGGAGGGCCGCGGCATTGGGCTGCACGACAAACTCAAAGCTTACAACCTGCAGGATGAAGGCTACGACACGGTCGAAGCCAATCTCATGCTCGGGCACGAACCCGACGAGCGCGACTATACCGTGGGCGCGCTCATAATTCAAGATCTTGGGATTCGATCGGCGCGCCTTATCACGAACAATCCCGCCAAGATCGAAAGCCTGCGCGAGTACGGCGTTACCGTTTCTGAGCGCGTTCCCATCGAGCCCCACCTGAACCGGCACAACTCGTCGTATCTCGAAACCAAAGTCGAGCGGATGCGCCACATGCTGCGCATCGACACGGCCCCAACCGGCGGCGACGGCTATGCGAATCCGCACAGTGCCGACCTCCAGAGCCTGGCGCAACGTGCCCAACACTACGCCGATGCCCAATCGCAGGCGTTCGTTACGCTCAGCTACGCGCAGAGTCTCGACGGCTCCATCGCCGATACGTCGTGCTCGCCCACACGCATCAGCGATGCCTCCTCCATGAAGCTCACGCATGAGCTGCGTGCTATTCATGACGGTATTCTTGTTGGAATTGGGACTCTCATTTCTGACAATCCACGCCTAACGGTTCGGCATGTAGACGGCACAAATCCACGTCCTATTGTGCTGGATACGGCGCTTCGATGTCCTCCCGATGCGTCTATATTTGACAACAAAAATACGTCGCCGCTCATCTACACGTCCTCAACAAATCAAGAGCAGATTGCAGCGCTCGAAGCTGCAGGGGCTACCGTGCGGCAGGTTCCTGAGGGGCCGGGCGGCGTCTCTATTCCTGCTGTGCGCCGCGATGCGTATGCACAAGGCATCAACTCAATTATGGTTGAGGGTGGGGCGTGCGTCATCCGTCACATGATTATGCAGCAGCAGGTGCAGAAGCTCGTGGTTACACTTGCGCCCATGTACCTGGCGGGACTCAATCCGCTTGAGGGCTGTGGCACCGCCGACAATCCCGATGTGCAGCCCCTGCACGCCATGCAGTTTACCAATGTGATGTACCAGTGGGCCGGCGAAGACATTGTGCTGTTTGCAGATCCCACCTGGCCCAATGCGTAGTCGCTTACTCCTCCTCTTCAATGGTGATGGCACCACCCAACTCACCGCCGAGCCGGTATCTGCTCCTACAGGCAATGAGGTTGGCATCCAGACGCAGTGTACACTGATCAGTGCAGGGACCGAGCGCCTCGTGCTCAATGGGCAGGTCGACCCGAGTTTGCAAGATACCACTGCTGACGGCACTGGCTTTTCGTATCCCCGCCCCTACGGCTATTGTACTGTAGGTCGCTTGGTCAGCGGGGGGGCGGACGCGACCCTGCCGGTGGGCGGACGCGTATTCGGCTTTCTGCCGCACGCAACGCATCATGTTGTGCCTGAAACCGCTGTCTACCCGCTCCCCGATGGGCTTTCGACACCAGACGCTACATTCATCCCGAACGTAGAAACTGCGCTGAATATCGTGTGGGATGCGCAGGTTGGTCCCGGATCGCGAGTCGTGCTCATTGGAACGGGTACCGTTGGCATGCTGGTAGTGCGTCTCTTGCGCACCATTCCGGCGCTCGATCTTGCGGTGGTCGACCAGCCTCATGTGCTTGATCGCATTGCCGCACGGCTCCCAGATGCTCACTGCTATTCCCCCGATGCGTTCTCACGCCCCACGCTGCCGCCGTCGTGGAGTGACGGCCCCGATGTCGTAATCGAGTGCAGCGGCCAGCCTGCTATGCTCCAGCGCGCACTCGACGTTGCGGGGCAGGAAACGCGCGTCGTAATGGGATCGTGGTACGGCACAAAATCCGTTGAACTGGATTTGGGCGCCGCGTTCCATCGCAAGCGGCTTACGGTGGCGGCTACGCCGGTCTCAACGCTCCCTGCTGAACGCAAAACGCGCTGGAGCAAAGACCGCCAGCTCCGCACGGCGATGACGCTATCCGCCGATCTTTCGCCGGCCCAGCCCCACACGCGATTTGTTGATTTTCGCGAAGCACCGGCTGTCTATGCAACCCTGCGTTCGGGCGCCTTGCCTGCGCCAACGATTCTTGTCATGAGCCCGTAATTAGTCAGTTATTGCAATGTACACACTTACAGTAAAAGACGACTTTATTGCCCAGCACTATCTCACAGTTCCCAACTGTGGCCCTGAAAACGAATGGCACTCGCACCACTTTACCATCGAGGTAGTACTGGAGTCTAACTCGCTAAATAAATGGGGATACGTATGCGATATTACAGACGTAAAGTCTGCGCTTGCCTCGTTGAAAGACCACGCATCCGACCAGACGCTAAATGACTTGCCTGCGTTTGAGGGACTCAATCCGAGCGTGGAGCATTTTGCCCGTATTGCTGCGGAGCATATCCGTGGGGCGCTGGATGAGGAGACGCAACACCGCTGCCACCGCATGCATGTGTGCATCTGGGAAGACGATGAGGCCGCGGCTCAGTATACGACTCCACTCACCAACGAAGCGTAGCCGCATGTCTAACTTTCCCCGTACCGCTCACACGTTCAACTACCCGCGCTACCTGAAGGCGCTGCAGTCTGTCAGCGCACGCGCGCAGTCCGACGCGCTCTACCAGCAGTTCTTGAATGCCCTCGTGGCGCGCGCGGATGAAACGGATGCTCCACTCCGCGTGCTGGAAATCGGGGCTGGACGCGGTGACCAGATGAAGCGCGTCCTGGACGACATGGCGGCGCGCAATATCGCCACTCATTACACGGCACTGGAGCCACAGCCGGACAACCGAACCGTCACCGAGTCGGTAGTCGAATCGTATAGGACAGGCCCACACACCGTCACGGTACAGCCGACTCCGCTCCTCGACGTTGCGACAGAGAACGGCACCACGTACGATGCGATTGTAGCCCGCTCGGTCCTTGATCTGATGCCGCTGCACGACGCGCTTGCAACTATTGAGGCGCTCCTCTCCGAGGCCGGGATTCTCTACGCGCCTCTCACGTTTGCTATGGGAACGAAGCTGGCCCCGTACCCCAGTGCGCGCACAGCAACTACAGAAGACAAAGTAACATCAATCTATCACCACTCAGTTTGGCAAAAAACAGATACAGAAAAGGGAAGCTATCCAGCACACGAAATTTCTCACTGGGCAAATGCGCGCAACGCACGTATTAGCATGAGAGGAAGCGACTGGGTGATCGCGCCTTCAAAAAAGACATACTATCAAGATGAAGCATATGCACTCCAATCTATTCTCGCATTTATGCACGACGAAGCCGAGCAGGTAGCAACGATATCGCAGCCGGATCTTGATTCGTGGTGGGCGACTCGGATGCGCATGCTTCACAATAACACGCTCATCTACACGGCCAATCAGTTTGACCTGCTCGTCCAGTTCGACTGAAGAGGCGCATGCTTATTGTCTTCTACAGATTGATGCGGTCTGCAGCGCTATCCCGCAGTTTGTCGCGCTGGTGAAT
>CAZBTM010000105.1:0-7715 GCA_964494425.1 uncultured Rhodothermales bacterium
CTCTTGACGACGGCACCACCGAGCGCACCGGCATGCTCTACGCCACCCCCGAAGCCTTTCGCGTAGAAGGCGACGGCCAGACCATTGTCTCGAATCCGACCACCACGTACGTGTACAATCGGATGCGGGGGCAGGTCATCGTATCCGATGCCGAGGCCAACGACGGCGACTGGGCGCGTCCCACTACTCTGTTTGCGCAGTTTAGCGATGCGTTTACCCTCGAAGCCAGCGAATCGGCGAGCAACGGCACACGCCGCCTCACCTTGCAGGCAACCGATGACCAGGCCGACTATGAAACGCTTGTGCTGTGGGTGCGCGAGCGCGACACCGTCATTACGCAGCTGGAGCTGACCGACTTCAGCGGTACGCATATCCGCATCCGCCTGAACGCAATTGCGCTGAACCCCGACTTTGCGGACGATCTGTTCACATTCGAGCCGCCTGCCGAGGCCGAAGTGGTCGATCTGCGCGAGGATGCGTAGCCTACTCCGTCTGCCTGCTCCTTGCATCCCTCTTGTATTGCCTATGAACGCGCAACGTATCCGCACATGGCTCTTCAACGGCGGCAGTCTGGTGCTGGCTGCCGCACTGCTGTACCTGGCGTTTCGCGGGATTCCGATGCAGGAGCTTGCTACCGCCTTTCAAGAGGCCAACTACTGGTGGCTCATCCCGCTTGTGGTGCTGGTCATTTTGAGCAACGTGATGCGGGTGATTCGGTGGCAACTGCTATTGCAGACCTTGCCCGACCGCGCCTATCGCGAGGGCGCTACGCCGGGGCCTGTTGGATTCATGACCGCGTTTGCCTCCACCATGATCGGCTACATGGCCAATTACATTGCCCCCCGTGCTGGCGAGTTTGCACGTACCGGGCACCTCGCACTCAAACAGCAGCTTCGTTTCAGCAGCGTGCTGGGCACGGTTGTCGTAGAGCGCATCCTGGATACGGCGGTGCTCCTGCTGGCGCTGG
Organism: uncultured Rhodothermales bacterium; assembly: GCA_964494425.1. GTDB lineage: Bacteria > Bacteroidota > Rhodothermia > Rhodothermales > Salinibacteraceae > Longimonas. The sequence continues at coordinate 968 of CAZBTM010000105.1, forward strand.
GCAGCGGGCTCTGGTACGTGCGCGATCGGCTGGGCACGCTGGTTGAGGAGGCTGCGTTTCGGGTGCCGCCCTGGACGGAAGACGTAGCCTTCTGGAGCGCAGTTGTTGTTGGCATTGCTGCGGGTGGAGCCATGCTGGGCGCATGGTTTCTGCCGCATGTGGCACGTCGGCTGCGGGCATGGTACCGGCTGGTGGTGCGTCCATTGCTGCGCCACTTTTGGGACGGGCTCGACACCGTGCGCACCACCGCGCATCCGTGGGCGGTGATTGCCACCACCGTGGGCATGTGGGGCGGCTACCTGCTCATGGCGTACATCCCGTTCCGGATGCTGCATATTGCCGCGCCCTACGGCATAGGGCTGGCAGACGCGTGGGCGCTCATGGCCATTGGGGCGCTGGGGCTGCTCGTGCCTGCTCCGGGCGGACTCGGATCGTTTCACTACATCACGATCGTTGCGCTGGCTACGCTGTACCAGATGCCCGAGGCCCCAGCGGCGTCGTACGCGGTGCTCACCCACGCGTCGCAACTCATATTTTACACCGGGGCCGGAGCGCTCTGCCTGGCGTTTTACGGCACCGGACTCCGCGAACTGCGCGAGGCGTCTGCTCAGGCGGCAGAGGCCGCTGAGTAGCAAGAATTAATACGTGTAGCGCCACACATAACGTCTATTTAGTGAAGAAACAACTAACAAATAATATGTAAGCGCTTCCTATTCATAGAAAGTAGACGCAGCGGTTGCGTGCTATCGATCTGTTACACAGATTTCGAGGTGTATTTGCGTATTCACGCATTGCTTTCTATGACTTAGACCCTCGCGCTATGAACTCGTATTGGTATCTGATCGGCCTGCTGGCGCTGTTCTGCAGCGTAGTAGTGACCGAAGCTCAGGCCCAGAGCGGAACGGGCACCCTCGTCGGAGAAGTGGTTTCCAGCAGCGGAGATGTGCTGCCGGGCGTCAACGTACTCATCCCTGCCGAAAACCAGGGCGCAGCCACCGATGCAGAGGGCCGATACCGAATTGAGGGACTCTCTCCAGGGTCCTACGAGGTACAAGCGCAGTTTGTCGGGTTTCGGACGGAAACCGTCACCGTTACCATTGTAGCCGGGCAAGAAACCGTTCAGGACTTCACGATGCGGGAAGACCTCGTGCAGATGGACGAGGTCGTGGTAACCGGACTCGGACAGAGTGTGGAGCGGCGCAAGCTCTCCGCCGATGTAGGTGTCATCTCGTCGAGCGACATCGAAGAAGCGCCGGTCTCCTCAATCGACCAGTTGCTCCAAGGCCGCGTGCCGGGCTCCTCGATCCGGTCGCAGTCGGCCCAACCCGGACAGGGCGCGCTCATTAACTTCCGGGGCATCACCAGCGTATTCGCCAGCCAAACACCTGTCATCTACATCGATGGCGTGCGGGTAGACAACAACTCGGGCACCAGTCTCAGTTTTGGCGGCGAATCGACCTCGGCGCTATCCGAACTGCTCACCAACGACATTGAGCGAGTCGAGATCACCAAAGGCGGCGCTGCAAGCACGCTGTACGGATCCGACGCCGCTAACGGCGTCATCCAGATCTTTACGCGGCGTGGTCAGGAAGGCGCACCCCGCGTCACGTTCCGGACAGAGCAAGGGGCGGACTTCCCGGTCACGAAGTTCTTCCGCGATACGGGATTTTCCTTTGCCAGTGCGGTCGAAGATCCTGATAGCCCGGACTTTGGGCGCGACAGCTTCATTGCCGACGAGATTCTGAAAACCGGTCACACCCAGAACTACTACGTCGGTGTGTCGGGTGGAAGCGAATCGGTCACGTACAACGTAAGCGGGCGCATACAGAACGGCACGGGCATCCAGCCGAACAATGAAAATACGCTCTACGCGCTTCGAAGCAACATCCAGTCGGAGTTCTCGGACCGCTTCAGTGTAGGGTTTAGTGGTGCCTACACGCGCTCGAACTTCTCGCGGCTGAGCAATGGCACGGCCTTCGCCGATCCGCTTACAGCATTCGAAGTGGGCGATGCAAAGCTATTTACTGGCCGAAACACCCTTGAAGACGCGTTAGACATGTTTCTGTTGCCAACCATCAAGGAAGGCGTAGACCGATTTACCTTCTCGGCATCAGCCAGTTACACACCCTCCGACGTGTTTGAATCCAGCCTAACAGTAGGCCTGGACAGCCGTGTCAGCGAACAGCGGCGCCGAAATCCTGCTGAAGCCGATCCGCTTACGGGCAACACAGACGGCATACTCACGCGCTTCGACCGCAACTACAAGTCAATCACACTTGAGTATTCGGGGACGGTAAGCTATCCACGTGAGGGCCGCCTGACCTCCGACTTTACGTTTGGTGTGCAAGGCTTCCGCGAAGAAATAAGCACCATCTTTGGGGAAGGTGAGACGCTCATTCCGGGGTCAGAGAGTTTCGGCGAGGCCGGAAGTGTTATCGCATCAGAAACGCAGAGCGAGATTTTCAACGGAGGCGTATTCGCCCGTGAGCAGATCGGCATTGACGACCGCGTGTTTATCAACGCCGGTCTGCGGCTCGACGGCAACAGTGCCTTCGGGGCCGACATTGGCCTGCAAGCGTATCCCAGCTTGGGCGTCGCGTACACGATCTCCGATGAACCCTTCTGGACGCGTACCTTTGGGGACTTCGTCAACGAGATGAAGCTGCGCGCAGCGTACGGCGAAACCGGCAAGTTTCCCGAGCCCTTTGCGCGTGACTTCTCGTTCCAGTCTACAGCTTTCCGAGACAATGCCGCGCCACGGTTCTCGAATGTCGGAAACATTGATCTGCGTCCCGAGCGCACAACAACACTCGAAGCAGGATTCGAGGGCGCCTTTCTTGATGACCGTGTGGCGCTGAATCTAACGGTCTACACAGCACGCACTACCGACGCAATCTTCGATATTCCAGAGCAGCCGGCAACAGGATTCGGGACGCAGTTGCGCAACATTGGCGAGATCCAAAACCGCGGTATCGAAGTGGATGCCGATGTAACCGTGTTGGCCCGCAATAATGTGCGATGGGCATTGGGAGCAGCCTACGGATACGTGAAAAACGAGATCACCGACATGGGCGGCGAGCCCGATTTCAATCTAAGCACCGCGCTAAACGCACAGCAGCGGATCAGCGAAGGGCAATCCATTGGGGCCTGGCGTGCCACCACCCCGTTCGACAGCAACGGCGATGGGCTGCCCGATGCGTCGGAGTTTCGGTTCACCGGTGCTACACCGTATCCGAACCATACCGGCTCGTTTACCTCGCGCCTGACCGTTGGCGAGCGCCTTAGCGTCTTCGCGCTGGCCGACTGGGCAACCGGCGCTGAAGTGTTTGACTGGGGCAGTCAATGGTCGCAGTTCAACGGACTCGTGCGGGCTGAGCGCACCACGCAGTACGACGAAGACGGTAACGAACTTGGGCTTTTCAACACCGAAGACGATAGCGCGTCGCTCCTGCAAGATGGCGACTACCTGAAGATTCGCGAGATCTCGGTGAGCTACCGCCTGCCCGATTCGTTCCTCGAACCGCTCAGTCTATCCTCGGCTTCGGTGTCGCTGGCCGGCCGCAATCTGTTCACGTTCTCTCGCCAGGATCTGGTTGATCCCGAACTCGCTGGCCTCACGAGTGGCGGCGGCCTGCAACTGGGCGGAACCCAGAGCATCACGCTCTCGCCGCCTCGTCAGGTACGACTAAGCCTCGAAGTGACGCTCTAATCGCGTGCGGTTTCGTCTGATGTGCGCCGGGTCTACGGCGGCCCGGCGCATTGGTGCTCTCTTGCTTACGCAACCCTCTCTTACTGCTTATGTTGACCTCGAACCACTCACTCGCATCCCTGGCTCTGATCATGCTCCTTGTAGGGTTGGGCCTGACCGCTGCCGGATGCGATTTCCTCGATCCGACCGAAGTTGAAAATCCACAAACCACCGAAGATGATCTCGAAGGGGCACCTAATCTGGTGAGCGTCTTCTTGCCCGGCCTTGAAGCCCAGTTTGCCCGTGCGCTGGGCAGCATGGTCGTTACCACCGAAATTGCATCCGACAACTACTCCATTCACGGCACCGGCCTGGGCGGCACCGCGATGGACTTCCCCGAGCGCATTACGCCTACTACCCCCGTTATCAACACCGACGCCGCCGACACCGGCAGCTACTGGAACCTGCAAGAACTGCGTGCGCTGGCTGACTATGTACTCACGGAGATTCTTCCCGAAGACGAAGATGCCTCAAATGCCGATGTAGCCCAGGTGCACTACTACCGTGGCATGGCCTTCCTGATGCAGGCCGAAAACTTTTCGGCGGTGCCCATCGAAGAAAACGATACCCCGCGTCCAGCGGCCGAGCTTTACACGCTGTCTGAAGCAGCTTTTCAGGAAGCGCGCAGCCTAAGCACCGAGGAATCCATCCAGCTTCGAACAAGTGCTGCTCTGGCGCGGCTGCACCGTGGACTCGGAAATCCGGAAGACGCTGCTGCATTTGCGCAAGAAGCCCTCGCTGTCGATGATCTGTTCATCGTCGAGCAGGGCTACGACAGTCAGAACCTGGTGAATGCGCCGCATCTTTATCTGGTGACGCGAATCTCGCGGGAGATGCAGCCGCTGCCGCGCCTCGACTTTCTGGATCCGAAGTACACCACAGAAGACGACGCTATTGTCGTCGCAAAAGCTGAGGAAATGCATCTGATTATGGCCGAATCCGCTCTTGCACAAGGGAGTTCTGGAGAGGCGCGCACGCACTTGAATGATGTAATTGCGCTCACCAACGAAGATAGCCGGAGACTCACCAGCTTCGAAGATGAGGATCAGCGTACCGACAACAACCTGAACCCGCGCCCACGGACATCCGACATCAAAGTTGCCTTTGAGCCAGGCGCACCCTTCGTAGAAGGATTGGTGCTCGATCGACCCTGCCCAGAAGACGTCGAGTGTATCGAAACGCCGTCCGTGTCGGCAACCTCCATCACCGAAGACGCCATCGACGCAGCCAGTGGCGATGAACTGGTGCGCCTGCTCTATCAGATGCGCCAGGAGGTGCTCTTTCTGGAGGGCCGCCGCCTGCACGACCTGGGGCTGCGCCTGCCTATGATGCTGCCCGAACTGGAGCAGAACCCGAACATTGCGGCGGGCGACCTGGGCACCGAGACCATCATCCCGTCGTACATCCCGCCTGCCAACGAAATGGATCTGTACACGCCCGTCGAGATCTACAATGAGGGAGAGACCCTCGAAGACGAGATCACGATGCTGCACGACATGAACCGCATTCTCGCCGAAGAGCGCGGCCTCGTCATGCAGAACCCGCGTCTGCCGTGATGAACTCCGGTGCGGCTCCATAGCTCAACCTCCAGCGCCCGTTTCTACACCGAAGCGGGCGCTTTTTTGTGACACACTCATCCCGATGCCGACAGCCGTCGGCAGAGAGGTCTCTTTTTTTTGGATAGATACACAGGAGCGGCGTCCTCCCCTACGCATCCCTCTACCCCCGCTGTGCGTAGCCAAAAGCACATGCTGGCCCTTTTCGTATCATTCTGATGCCGCTCCCATGCTCCACCGCATCCCCGACACGCTGCACCCCGTCATCCACTTCCCAGAGGAGAACCCGCCGCCTGTCGTGGACCTCACCACAACCTACGACCGCGAGCAACTGCGCACCATGACGTGGGCCATCGGGCGCTACAACGAGGTGCGCACGCAGGCTATGTACAGTGCGCCACAGTACGATGCCGCGCGCCGCGTGCACATGGGCATTGACATCTGGGCGCCTGCGGGGACGCCGGTACATGCCTGTGCCCAGGGCGTGATTGCTGACTGCGTGTATCACGATGAGCCCGGCAACTACGGCGGCACGGTCATCACCCGCCACGACACCCTGGCCGACGCCCCGCTCTGGATCTTGCACGGTCACCTGGCACGCCAAAGCACGGTGCAGCACACGCCCGGCGATGCCATTGAAGCAGGCGCAGTCATTGGTACGCTGGGTGAGATGCACGAAAATGGCGGATGGGTGCCCCACCTTCACATCCAACTGGCATGGCACGCCCCCAAGCAGGCCGACTACCCTGGTGTGGTGCGCCTTGATGAGCGGGCTGCGGCGGTGCAGCGCTACCCCGATCCACGCTGGGTGCTGGGCCCGGTGTACGGACGGAAAAACTCCGCATCCTCCCGAAATTACCCGGCTTCGGGAAAACCTTCCTGAAATCTGCACGTTCATAAAACAGTTTCTCTCACGCTAAAACCTCGCGCCTACTTTCGGTAACACAATGCCTCCATGATTCAATTGGATGACGACGGAACCACAGTGACCCTTGATCTGCACGGGCTCACCGTTGATGAAGCCCTGGCCGTCACGCGGCGCACCCTCGATCTGGCCGAAGCGCGCGGTCGGGTTACGCTGAAAGTGATCCATGGGCATTCGACCTCGGGCACACCGGGGCAACGGACCATCAAAACCGCGCTGTATGACGCGCTCGAACAGGGGTTTTTGCAGCGTTACCAGTTGAATCATCACCGGCAACAAGGGGCGCTTATTCTGTCGCTGAGCGTGGGGCAGACGGGTGCCACCGACCGGATTCGTTCTACTGAGGTCTGGCCGCCCTGAGGCGGACCGCTTTTTGCAGTAGTATACCATGCCGTACAACCACCCGTCGATCGGTTTTTTTCCAAGAAGTATCTGTTTGCGCAGAATAGCATTGCAGTCGTGTGGTCCGTTTTGTTACGTTGTAAATGGCGCACGGTCTTTCCATGTAGTTTAGACAGT
>CAZBTM010000105.1:7725-9701 GCA_964494425.1 uncultured Rhodothermales bacterium
TCGATTTCGCACGTCACACCGGTCTGCTTCGTCCATCTCACATCGCCAGCGCTGGGGAGGGCTGGCTGTCGTGGTGCTTTTGATTGGGCTGGTGGGCATGGGGCAGTGGACGGCTCTGGCGCATCAGGTGCTAAGCCGCGTGCCGCTGTTGCGCAGCGTAACCGCCGCGCCCGACACCACCACGCAGGTCATGAATCCGGCAGCCTTTACTGTAGGCAATCACCCAAATCATCCAGATGCGCGCTACCCGTCGTACCTGCTGCCCAGCGTATTCGCGGGCGAGCAAGAGAGCACCCTAAGTGAGTTCCATCGCATTCTGGACCTGTACACGAAGCGTCAGGGCGTTGACGACAACTTTACCATCCGCGTGTTTGACAGCGAGACCTACGAGGTGCTTGGCGTGTACAGCGTGGATCACCTGCGCGAGCAGTGGCGGGCGGGGGCGGAGATGGATTGGGCTCAGGTCGATAGCGAACGCCGCCGCCTGACGCGCCGCATGGTCGACTATCATGAGGACCAGGGCCACCCGCGCGAAGACATTGCCGTACGGTGGGGACGCGCCAACCAGTTGCAGGAAGCGTACGAGCGCGACCGTCCGTTCGCTGAATACGAGATTCGCCTTGCGCAGTATCTCGACATGAGCCTGCTGCCAACCATGCTGGGTGTGGTAGAAACCTTCAACCAAGACGACTTGGTGTCCACCGCAGGCGCGCGCAGCCGTTACCAGATGATGCCGTATATCTTAGAGCGCTTTGGGGTAAACTCGTATGCCTTGCGTACCGCAAACGGATCCACGGTGCAGGTGCGCGAGGAGCAGCATCCGCTCATGGCGATGGAACCGGCCTTCACAGTCATGCGAGGCTACATCAACGCGGTCGGCCACGAGCTGCCAGGGCTTTCGGCGTATCACACGGGGCCACGCAACATCTTTCATGTCTACCGTACGTTTCTGATGAACGAAAGCCGCAGCCTTACGCGCTCCACCAGCGTAGTGGATGCGTTTGTCTGGGGCCTCACCGATGGATTTGACACGGTGAGCGAAGAATCGACCTTCAAGACACGATCGCGTGGCTACATTCCCGCCGTCATGGGTGCCATGCGCGCGTACAACCCGAACATCATCGATCCGTCGCAGACCCAGCGAGCTGCCCGCGTTAAACTGGCGGCCGGCACACGCACCACGCTCGACGACCTGCTGGGGGCGCTGGCCGACGAGCGCCTTAGCTGGGGACCCAACACGTACTCCATGTCGATGTACGAGCGGTTTCGGCACCTAAATCCGCATATCGACCTACCCGCTTCCGACGGTGATGGCATCCCGCAGGGGGGCAACATCGTGCTTGCCTCCGCTTCTGGAGGCGATCCGGTGCGCTTCTTCGTCCCGTTGGGCGGTCTCGAGCTCCTTGAGGCCAGCCGTCGCGTTCAGTTGGATGCAGAAGCTACGTTCATCTTTGATGAGAACACCTACACGCGCCCTCGCAACGGCACCCGCACCGCAGCCGATGAGGCCTACGACCGGCTTGTTGATCGTATCGGACAGTTTGGGTTTACCGATCAAAACCGCGAGCAACTGATTACCCTTCGTGACCGGTTTCGGACGCTGGCAGAAGAGAATCCGTCGCACTATCGAACGATGCAGCTGCGTATCATCGAGACGCACTGGCGCGTGTGGGGCGCGTCGTACTGGCACGACATGGAGCGGACCGCTACCGCCGCGACGGAGCTCACGCGAATTACGCCACAGGCGCTGCATCCATTCGATATCGAAGACCGGCCGCCTACGACGCTTCCAGCAAGTCCGATTGCTGAGAACTGAGTGGTGCCAGGACACGAGCCGATGTTGTCGCATATTGCATAAAACGTGCGCCGTATACGGTTGTAGAGACTACACACCGTTTCTCTCCTAACCTGTATGCACACCTTATGCCTACCACGCCGTATGCGCGGCCTTACGAAACCGGCTGGTCATCGGCTCA
>CAZBTM010000106.1:0-9642 GCA_964494425.1 uncultured Rhodothermales bacterium
CATGCAGACTGAAGACGGACCTGTCGACACGCACCGGGTGACGGTGGTGCGGTAAGCCTCACGTCTGGCTGCCCCGGTCCCTACATGGCAGCGTGGGGACTGGGCGGGGACACTGCGAGTGATTGTGGGGCGGGCATGGCGTGTAGCTTTCCTCTCCAATAATATTGTTTCGGGTATAAGCGCTCCGAATGCGACCACTTAGGGCGGGTCGAGATCGGGGCGTTTGTCGTGTTGGGATGCGATGGTTGTTGAGCCGAACTGCACCTCTTTGGATTTAGAGCTCATATTGAAGACGTTTGGAGCGCCATCATATCCAAAATACAACATGCAGACAAGGATTTGAGACGCTGACGAAAGCATGTGGCCCAGGCATTTTTTAGTTTGGAGTTCCTTGTTGCGGCTATGCCGTATGCTGTTTTGGTCTACCCCCCAGTTGTATGTCGTCTTTGATTCGCTGCCCGGTTCGCATGACGCACTGGTTGTTTGGTGCGCTCGTTGTATCCATTCTTTGTTGTGCACTTGGGCCCACTGCAGCCTACGCACAGGGCGAAACGCTCTACGTGGATATTGATGTTGAAAATGGCAACTTTGATGGCTCTTCGTGGGGGAACGCTTTTCTTACGCTGCGGAATGCGCTGGATGTGGCGGGACCCGATGATGAGATCTGGGTGGCAGAGGGGACCTACTACCCGACCAACACCGAGGACCGTACCATCAGCTTTGAGATCAACGGCGACCAGGACGGGCTAAAGATCTATGGGGGGTTCGACCCGGGTACTGGCGACACAGATTTTGCCGATCGTGATCGGTTTGCCAACGAGACGATCCTCTCAGGACGACTTGGTAATGATATATTTTTTGGACCGATTCGGAGCTACCAGGTTGTCGTTTTCGCCCAGAACGGGGATACCGGTCCCAGCGGCGGCGCCATCACGCGCGATACGGTGATCGACGGATTCATCATCGAAGAGGGGAGGGCCGATGACGGCTATCCATACCGGAACGGCGGGGCCATCTATATTAACGGACGCGGATCGGGCAACGAGGCCAGTCCGACGATCTCCAACATGGTGCTCCGCGAGAACTATGGGCTCAATGGCGGCGCGGTGGGCATTGATGGGACCCAGGGCGGGGCGAGCAGTCCGCTCCTGACCGACGTCACGTTCATTAGAAACCAGACGCCGCTCGATGGCGGGGCAGTATATGGGCGAGGCAGTGGAAATCCCGTCATTAAGAACTCCGTCTTTGTCGAAAATGAAGCGGCCAGTCTGTCGGGGTCGGGGCCGAACTACGCCTACGGGGGCGCCATCGCCGTTCGCGCGGGGAGCCCGTCGATTCACGTCATCAATACGGTGTTTGCAAATAACGAAGGCAAGCGGGGGGGCGCCATCTACACGGATGCGGACATGCGTCTCACGAATGTGACCATTGCCGGCAATACGGCATCGGAGGTTGGAGGGGCTATTGCAAATAATGCGAATCTGCTATTCGAAAACAGCATTGCGTGGGGGAACGCGTCAGCAGGTGGAGAAGACGAAATATACAACAACTCGGTTCAAGGGGGCACGACCCAGTACACGCACGTACTCGTTCAGGGGCTCAATCCTACCGGCTCAGGCAACCTGGACGGCACTGATGCCGCCAACGCGCCGGGCTTTCCGAGCCCGAACACCCCCGCCGGACCCGACGGCATCCTCGCAACCATTGACGACGGACTGCGCCTCGGCGAGAACAGTCCGGCAGTAGACGCGGGCGACAACAGCCTCATCACCGAGCCTACTGATCTGACGGGACGGCAGCGCGTCCAGAACGGCGCGGTGAATCTTGGGCCCTACGAGGAAGCGGCCGACACGCCCGAACGCATCTACGTAGATGCCACCGCCATCGGGGCAGGCGACGGCACCTCGTGGGCCGATGCCCACCCGAATCTGCAGGATGCGTTGAATCGCGCCGGGGGCAACGACCGCATCTGGATTGCACAGGGCACCTACTACCCGGATGAAGGCGGGGGACGCTCCCCTGGCGACCGGGCGGCCCCGTTTTATATCCCCGGCACGAAAGACGGCCTTCAGCTCTATGGCGGATTCAATGGCACCGAAACCGACCTTGACGACCGCGATGTGCTCGCCAACGAAACCGTTCTCTCGGGCGACATCAACCAGAGCGGCACCGCCACCGGCAACAGCTACACGGTGGTGCAGATGCGGGGAGAGGGCGCCAGCGACCCAATCACCGCAGCCACCACGCTGGCCGACCTCACCATCACCGCCGGAAATGCTGATGGCGCAGGTCTCCTCCAAGAACGCGGGGCCGGGCTCTACTGCGACGGCAGCGGAAGCGGCAATGCCTGTAGCCCCACCCTGCGCAACATCGTCTTTGCCAATCACACTGCCAGCTTTGGCGGCGCCGCGCTCTTTAACGATGGGCGTAGCAGCGGCACGGCCAGTCCACAGATTGAGGGCGTGCTCTTCACAGGTAACACCGCCGATGTAAACGGCGGTGCCATCTACAATTACGGACGCGGCGGCGCAAGCAGTCCCACGATTGTGAACACTACGTTTTCGGGCAACGAAGCAGGCACCCACGGCGGCGCGATGTACAACTACGCCTACACCAACGGCGTGGCCAACCTGACCATCAACAACACCATCTGGCATGGCAACACCGCCGACAGCGACAACGATGGCACCGGCGCGGGCGAACAGATCTACAACGATGGAGCCGAAGCGGTGCTTAACTTCCGATACTCGCTTTTTGAAGGCACCGGGGGCGATGTTGAGTCGGTCAACGGGGCCCGTGCGCGGTATGAAGACGACCGCGGCATCAGCGTAGCCCCGATTAGCGTGAGCACGAATGTGCAGGCCGATCCGGCGTTTGTGGATGCGAGTGCCCCCGCCGGGTCCGACAATCAGTTCGGCACGCTCGACGACGGCCTTCGCTTGAGCGGGGCCTCTCCGGTGAGCAGCCAGGGCGAAAACAGTGCGGTGCCGACCAACCTGAGCACCGATCTCCTGGGCGAAGCGCGCATCCAAAACAGCCGCGTGAGCCTGGGCGCCTACGAGCGCGTGAGTGGCATCGTGCTACAGCTTGCGGCCTCCACCGGCGCCGAAACCGCCACGTTCATGCTCACCCACGAAGGGCTGAACGGAGTCACGGGCGCTACCGTGGATCTGGGCCTACCCGCAGGCATCACGACCCCCGGCGCCACGGGCGATGGCAATGTGAGCGGCGGCACGTGGACGGTAGATGTGCCGGCCAACAATGCCGTTCGCGTGGTGGTGGACCTGGAGCGCGACGCGAGCGCCCCCACGGGCGTGCTCGACGTAGCGGCTCAACTCGACACCGACAGCTACACGATTGACGGCGGCCTCCGCGACGCTACCCAGCCCGACGATGCCACCGCCGATTGGAGTCTGCTCGAAGCCCCCTACGGGCCCGGCACTGCCCTCACCTTCGACGGCACCGACGACTACCTGCGGGCCGACGCCGTAGCCGCCGAACTGGCCAACACCGATGCGTACACCATGAGCGCCTGGGTGCGGCCCACCAATACCGATACGGGACAGCGGGGCATCGTTGCGTTCCATACCGGCACCGGGGGCAACAAGAACATGCTTTTCTATCGCAATGAGCGGTTTGCGTACTACGATCCCGACATCGGCTACCAGGAATCGACAACCACCTACGCGCCGGGCACCTGGCATCACGTAGCCGTAACGGTCGATGCCAGCGACAACGGCGTCTTGTACATAGACGGCAGCGCCCAAGCTACGTTTAATGCTGATGTGCGTCCCGAGGCCGGCGACCGGTTTTCCATTGGGCAGGAGTGGGACGGCACCACCGCCTCTGACTTCTTCGAGGGCCAGATCGACGAGGTGCGCATCTGGACTGCAGCGCGCACGGCGGCAGAGGTTCGCGCATCCACCTACCAGACCGTGCCGCCTGAGCGCAACGACCTCGTGGCCTATTACCGCTTCGATGCCGCCCAGACCGGCCAGCGCCTGGGCGAAAGCTACGCCGGTACGCAGGCCTATGACCTTGCACAGAGCCTCGACGCCTCGTTTGAAGGCGACCTGCAGTGGACCGCCAGCGGCGCGCGTCTTGGGCAGGAGAGCGTCGTGGTCGAGGCCGGAAACACCGCCTCGCTGGGCCCTGCTGGCGCCCAACTCACGCTCACCAGCACCGGGGCCCGCACCACGCTCTACCGCTACGGCGATCCGAGCGCTGAGGTATTCACCGATCTGAATGTGCCGCGTAAAACGACGCGCAGCAACGCCGTGTGGGGCGCCGTACCCACGGGCACCGCCGATCTGGAGCTGGCCTACGCCAACGTAACGGTACCGAATACCGAAGCGGTGGGCCTGGCCGCACGCCCGTATCCCGCCAACGCATGGACCGCCCGCACAGAAGCGCCCGTCAGCCAGACGTTCCCCCTCACCGGGCAGACGGATGCGCGCGAGTTTGCGCTCTACGACAACGGCCCGCCGTTCTACTACGTGGATGCGAGCGCCTCCGGTGCCGAAACGGGCGAGTCGTTCGCGGATGCATTTACCGATCTGCAAGATGCGCTGGCTGTAGCCAAACCCGGCGAAATCATCGTACTTGCAGGCGGTACCTACAAACCCGGGTCCGACCGCACCGATACCTTTCGCATTGACGGAAGCCAGGATGGGGTGACCATTGCAGGGGGATTCGAAGGCACCGAATCGTTCGAGAGCGTGTCCGCGTTTGAGGCCGCTCTGCCTCTCCGCGACTTCGCCGCGAACGAGACGATTCTTTCGGGCAACCTGGGCATTCCGGGCCTCAGCAACGACGACGCCTACCACGTGCTGGTTGTTGATGGCACCACCGACGGGCCCATCACCAACGCCACCACGCTCGATGGCCTCACCATCACCGCCGGGAACGCCGACGGAAGCGGGGCCAACGCAAGCGGGGCCGGACTCTACTGCGACGGCAGCGGCACGGGCAATGCCTGCGCGCCCACCCTTCGCACCACGCAATTCGTAGACAACACCGCCACCTCAGACGGTGGGGCGCTCTACAACAACGGCTCCAATGGCGGATCCAGCAGCCCGCGCATCATCAACGCCGTGTTTGCCAACAACACAGCAGGCAATGCAGGCGGCGCGGTCTATAACAATGGAGAAGAGGGCACGAGCAGCCCCGAGCTTGTCAATACCGTATTTGCCAGCAACGAGGCCGATCGAGGCGGCGCGATTTCTAACGAAGCGTCCAATGGCGAAAGCAGTCCCCGTATCGTCAACGCCACCCTGACGGGTAACACCGCTGCCTTTGGCGGTGCGGTGTATAGCAGCGCCAGCGGAAGCGGAAGCAGCGTTCCCGGCATGGTCAACACCATTTTGTGGGATAACACGGCGACCGACACCGGCAACGACGTGTACAGCACCAATGGCGCGGCCCCAGCCGTGCGCTTCACGCTTGTTGCGGGCGGATGCCCCACCGATGCCGACTGCGGCGATGGCTCGACGCTCCTCACCGAAGACCCACTGTTTGCAGAAGCCACCACCCCAGCAGGCACCGACGGCGTCTACGTCACGTCCGATGACGGACTGGCGCTTACCAGTGCATCGCCCGCACTCGACGCCGGCGACGATGGCGCCGTGCCCGCAGGTATCACGACCGACCTCATCGGAGAAACGCGCATCCAGGATAGCAACGACGACGGCACCCCCGCCGTCACCCTGGGCGCATACGAGCAGGTGCCGCCGCCCGTCATTTTTGTGGATGCCGACGCGACCGGCGCCGCCAACGGATCGTCGTTCGATAACGCCTACACCACGCTGCAGGCCGCCCTCGACGTAGCACGCGGCAGCAACCAGATCTGGATCGCCGAAGGCACATATCGCCCGACGGCTGAGGCCAGTGCAGGCGAGCCTCGCTCAGCCACGTTTCAGATTGCGGATACGCAGGCTGGCCTTCAGATCTACGGCGGATTCGCAGGCGACGAGACGCTCAGCGGCATCAGCGATATTGATCCCGTGCTCGACAGCCGCGACTTGACCGCGAATCGAACCATACTCTCGGGCGATATCGGAACGCTCAATGATCCCTCCGACAACGCCTACCATGTAGTGTCGGCGAGCAATCTTGCCGAAGAAACGCAGCTCAACGGACTCACCATTACCGCGGGCAACGCCAATGGAACCAATTTCGCTGAAGATGCGGGCGGCGGGATCTACAGCAGCAGTAGTAATCTGACGCTGAGCAATCTCGTAGTCATGGCAAACGCCGCATCCGAGGAAGGCGGAGGCCTTAGCGCCAGCAACAGCAGCACCCTGCACATAACCAACACCGTCTTTGCGGACAACGATACGGGAGCAGAAGGCGGAGCGGTGGCCTTGACCCAGAGCCCGGCGCAGATCACCAACGTGGCCTTCGCACAGAATACAGCAGGCGACCGGGGTGGGGCGCTCTACGCCAGCAACAGCAATACGCAGATCATCAACGCCACGTTTACGGGAAACACAGCATCTACCTTCGGCAACGCCTTCGTCAACTTCTTTGGCACCTTCGCCGTCACCAACAGCGTGCTGTGGGGCAACGGAAACTCGGGCGATCGTCAGTTCTTAACCGGCGACCCGCTCACGCTGAGTCACACCCTTTTAGAGGGCGGTGAAAGCGGGATCGGGGGCACAGGAGCTGTCACGTACATTGCGTCTGACGGAAGCGACGCCGGCGACTTTGCCAGCAGTTCCAACATCGATCGTACCCCCCTTTTCGTATCGGCCAGCATGCCTGCCGGGCTCGACGGCCAGTGGGCCACGGCCGACGACGGGCTGCGCCTGGCGGCCAATTCGTTGGCTATGGATGCCGGTAGCAACGCTCCGTTCGAGGCAGGCGGCATGGTTGAAGGCATCGCGACCGATCTGGTGGGAGATGCGCGCATCCAAGATGGCGACAGCGATGGCACCGACGCCGTCACGCTTGGCGCGTACGAAACGCCGGGCTTGGCCCTCACGCGCAGCGTCACCATCACCGGCACCGACGCGGGCGATGAGAGCGGCTGGCGAATTGTTGGCGTGCCCTACACCGGCACCACCGCCGGCGACCTGCGCCTGACACACGAAGGGAGCATGTCGGTGCCCCGCTTTGGCATGGACGTGGTGCAGACCTGGGACGATGCGGCAGGCGGTACCGTGCCTACGGGCGCGTACGTCCCTGCCGACATCGACACCAGCCTGCCTGTTGGCGAGGGCATTCTCCTCTACCTGACCGACGACGCCATTACGCCCGTTGATGCATCAGGCATCACGCTATCGGCCAACCGGCCCGATGCCGCCCTGCAACCCGCCCAAGACGTGCCGGTGAGCGTGGACCGTGACGCCCGCTGGCACTTGCTGGGCAACCCGTACCCGACGGGCTACGAACTGAGTGCGCTGAACCAGGCCGGGCAAGATCTGCCGAGCGCGGGCTTCCATCAAGACGTGCAGATCTACGACGTAAGCGCCCCTGGTGGCGCCAGCTGGATTCTGCTCGATTCCAGCACCGAAACGCTCGCGCCCTGGCAGGGCGTCTTTATTGAGCGCAGCACACCGGGCACGGGCCCAACAGACCTCACCTTCGGGGCCCGTGGCCGCGTGGCTCCTGTGCCGTTTATCGGGACGAATGCCGAAGCCCCCGCTTCCCAACAGGCCCAGCAGGCAATGCTGCGGTTTACCCTGACGGCAGAAGCCAATGGGCAACGCGTGGCCCGCGATGAAGCCATCGGAATCCGCTTTCATGAGCAGGCCACCGCAGGCTTCGACCCATATGACACGTCAAAACGCGCCCCGCTGACGAGCGGCTCTTATGCGCTCGCCACGCCTGTAGGTACCGGGCGCGATGGGAGCGAGGTCGGCAAAGCCGTGGAGAGCAGACCAACCCTTCCGGAGGATGGCGACCTGACGCAAATCCCCGTACAGCTCGACACCGCCGGACTCGATTCCGATGCTGTGCTTACCTTTGCGCTTGCCGACTCCGACGCCCCCGCGGAGTGGGCGGGTGAACTCATCAACACGAAGGGCACCCCCACCCCCACCGATGACGCTGTGGTGCCGCTGGTTTCCGGTGCCCACCTTGACATTCCCGTGAGCGAGTTGGCCTCTTATGCCGATGAGGTGCCTCCGCTGCGGGTGCAAGTCGCACCAAGCCAGGAGGCCCTACCGGTCGAGTTGGCCGGATTCGAAGCACAGCGCGCGGGTGATGATGCGATCGCGCTGCAGTGGGAGACTCTCTCGGAGACGAACAATGCGGGCTTTGCGGTGCAGCGTGCTGACGGGGCTGTGAATGAATCCGTAGAGACGTCCCAATGGGGCGGCTCTACGACGGGTGAATCGTGGCAGACGATTGCGCATCTGGACGGTGCGGGTACTACCGACACGCCCCAATCCTACCGGTTCGAGGATACGGATCTGCCCTACGCGGCGGATAGTCTGCGCTACCGTCTCCGCCAAGTGGATACCGATGGCACCGAATCCTTTAGCGACCCAGTTACGATTGCCCGACAGGTGACCGCCGCCGAACTGCTTCCCACCTACCCGAATCCGGTACGCGGACAGGCCACGGTGCGGTTTGCGGTTCCCGACCGCCAGAATGTGCGCATCCACCTGTACGACCTGCTGGGCCGCCGCATCCGCACGGTAGTGGATCACAACGTGGAAGGCCGCACCGAACAGACGCTTGACGTGAGTGGTCTGGCGAGTGGGACCTACTTCCTGCGCATGCAGACTCCCGGCCACACCGCAACCCAACGCATCACGGTGGTCCGCTGATCTCCCCACCTTCGCCACCGTGTAGTCTTGTTTCGACCGGGCAGGCTCTCCCACCAGAGCAGACCGGTTAACACCTTCACTATACCATCTTTCGTTTTCCCACCTGGTATGTCGTCCCCGCCCCCCCCATCGCTTTCTGCAGGTGCCGACTTGGTCCTGTTTGTGCTCGTTGTTCTTGGCATTGGAGGCGCTTTTATAGCGCTGTATCCTGCACTCACATCGGAGCCTCCCGAGTCGTGGAATCGGCAAACCACGGAAGAGGGAAAAGCAGACCGTATCGCCCCCACCCAGAAACTGATGAGTCAACTCAAGGGCGAGGTGCCGCAGGTGCTTCGGGACAACCCGCTGGATGGAATCCCCGCACTGCACGGAAGCCAGGCTCGCATGTCGTGGAGTAGCGGGGCGGCGGCTCCGGCGCAGAGGGCTGCCTGGGGACGCCCATCAGGCGCATTTGCTGGACGCGCGTGGTCGTCATCAGGGTTGGGGGATGGGGTGACGTCGCCGGGCTACACCGCAAGCCCGCGTGCGTCGGGAGGCGCACGCCCGTCACTGAGACGCAGGTCGTCGGGGGCCGATCCGGGCGGATGGGCCGGGGCGCTGGCATCGAGCAGCGGTGAGCTTCGGGCGCTCGAACGGCAGGTGGGAGCCATTGACCGGCAGCTTCGGGTCGCTTCGCGGTCCTCAGCAGCTGAGCGCGTTCCGGCCTGGGCCAACGCCGATGAATCCCTCACCGGCCCTGCCGCGAGCATGACGAATCCGCCTTTGCCCGATCCGGGCGACCCCAACCCGCCCTTGCCGCCCGATCCGGTACCGGTCGACGGCGGACTCGTGCTCCTCGCGCTGGCTGGAGGCACCTATGGATGGCGGC